>CAZHTZ010000144.1:0-1162 GCA_964535455.1 uncultured Caldilineales bacterium | reverse complement strand
AAGCCTATGACAGTCACCCTTCCCACGCCCACCTATCGACCGCGGCGCCTGCGACTGACCGCGGGCATCCAACGCATGGTGCAGGAGACGCGCCTGGATCCTGCGGATTTCATCTACCCGCTTTTTGTGCGTCATGGCCGCGACCAGCGCCTGGCCATCCCATCCATGCCCGGCGTCTCACAACTGACGACCGACAGGCTCGCAGTCGAGGCGCGGGAGATCGCCGGCCTGGGTATTCCGGCCGTCATCCTGTTTGGCATCCCTGCCGCCAAGGATGCCGTGGGCAGCGACAACACCAGCCCCAACGGCATCGTGCCGCAGGCCATCCGGGCGATCAAGAACGCTGCGCCCGACCTCCTCGTCATTTCCGACCTGTGCTTCTGCGAGTACACCGACCACGGCCACTGCGGCATCATCAATCTGCCGGGCCATGAATACTACACGCCTACGCTGCCCCAGGGCTACTTGCTGAACGACCCGACACTCGAACTGCTCGGCCGGGCCGCCGTCGTCCACGCTCAGGCCGGCGCCGACATCATCGCCCCCTCGGGCATGATAGATGGCATGGTGTCGGCGATCCGCAGCGCCCTGGACACCGAGTCCTTGCAGCACGTAGCGATCATGAGCTATGCGGTGAAATACGCAAGCGGCTTCTATGGGCCTTTTCGGGATGCCGCCGAAAGCCCGCCACAGTTCGGCGACCGCAGCCAGTACCAGATGGATCCCGCCAACCGGCGCGAGGCGTTGCGGGAAGCCAGCCTCGATGTGGCCGAAGGCGCCGATATCCTGATGGTCAAGCCGGCGCTCCCCTATCTGGACATTCTCAGCGCCGTAGCCGCTGCTTTCAACCTGCCGACGGCCGCCTACCAGGTCAGCGGCGAGTACGCGATGCTGCACGCAGCCGCGGCCAACGGTTGGTTGGACTTGCGCCGCTGCGCCCTGGAAAGCCTGACCTCGATCAAGCGCGCCGGCGCCGACATGATTGTGACCTACTTCGCCAAAGATGCGGCGCGTTGGCTCCAGGAGGGCCTTTAGCCGATGCCATCGAACCCAACGCCTGCCAGCGCCAACAGCCGGTTTCTGCGCGCCTGCCGTCGCCAGGCGGTCGACGCCACCCCCATCTGGCTGATGCGCCAGGCCGGCCGCTACATGGCCGAATATC
>CAZHTZ010000143.1:0-11120 GCA_964535455.1 uncultured Caldilineales bacterium | reverse complement strand
CTAGTCACTCTTCTGTGGGCGGGGTCGTGAGACTGTCGAACGCCGCCTGTGTGCGTCGTCCGACCTGGCGGGCAGTGCCGTAGGTCACCTGGGAGACAGTCGTCAGGTCATTGACGCGATTGACGGTGAAGCGATAAGCCTGGTTGGAGGCATAGCGGTGCTTGCGCACGGCTTCACCAAATTGGCGCACTGTCGTTTCGGCATCGATGGCGGGGACGAATCCCATCTCGTTCTCCATGCGCCTGGTGTCAGCCACCCAGGGATAGCGCAGATAGTCCCAGGGCAGTGGGGCCATCTCGTAGGCCTTAGACGAGATCAGTCGCCCCATGCGGAATCCAAAGTAGGCGAACGGGTGAATGAGCGGGGTTGGGGGGACGCCCGCCAGGGCCAGAAGCTTGACCAGCGGCAGGGGCCCCGGCGCCGCCACGTTGAAAACGCCGTTGTGGTCGCTGATGATGCACTGTCCCAGCGCTCGGACGACGTCGTCGTGGTGGATTACCTGGACCATAGGGTCGAACCCCAGCAGGATCGGCGCCGTCGGCAGGGAAAGCAGCAAGGCCAAAGGCGAAGACATGCCGCCGCCGAGAATGTTGGCGAAGCGCAGGGTGGTGATCACCATGTCCGGCTGTTGCCGTCGGAAACCGTTGACGAACGTTTCGATCTCACGCAGCTCGCGGATGTAGGCATAGGCTGGCGCGCCCTGAAAATCGCTATCCTCATGCAGAAACGCCGGATTCTCGGGATTGGCGCCATAGACAACTGTGCTGGAAGGCAAGATGACCTTTTGCACACCTGCCAACGCTGCCGCCCCTAGCAACCGCATCGTCCCCAGGACGTTGCTGTCGAAGACTTCTTCGGTGCGACGTTGGCGCCAGCGAAAGGCGCAGTGCACGATCGCGTCGACCTTCTCGGCCTTGAACAACTCGGCAATCAGCGGGTTGCGGAGGTCCGCCTCGATAAACTCGATACCGGGGAAGGGTTTGGTCATGGGTTTGAGGTCGATGCCCAGGACGCGTACACCGAAACTGTTCGCGACCTGTGCAACATGCCTGCCCAGCGGACTGAACACACCGGTGACAGCAAGGGTTCGCATGGACATGCTCCTGATGACTCCCGGCAAACGCTGCCGGGACAGTGTACGGATTATAGGTCTCGTCGGGAACGAAGGTCAAGGCGCTTCGCCAGCCAGCACTGCCTGCAGTTCCGGCAGCTTGCCCTGCATTGCCATGTGGCCGCGCTCGATCAGCTCGTGACGCCTGAAGCCGAGCAGGCTGTAGTCCGTCAGTTCGGGTTGGACCAGGACATCGGCGCTGAGGGGGTCATCTCCGGCCTTGAGCAGCGCGTGGCCGATCACGTTGGCGCTATAGCTCCAGAAACCTGTGGGCAGGTAGCCGGACGGACCGAAAAGGTTGACCGCCAGGACGATATCAACGCCTAATTGGCGTGTGTAGCGAATGGGCAGATTGTCCACAATGCCACCATCGACATACCAGTGGCCGTCGAACGGAACCGGCTGCACGATGGGCGGCACGCTGCAGCTTGCCCGCACCCGTGGCGCCAATCTGCCTTCACGGAAGAAATGCGAGTTACCTGTGAGCGCGTCGGTCACGACGCAGCCAAAAGGCATGCCCAGGTCTTCGATGTTCAGGTCACCCAGCCACTCCACCAACAGCTTTTCGAGCGGCCGGAAGGTGAGGAAGCCCCGGTTGGGCCAGGCCAGGTGAGCCAGCGACAGCCATCCTACCCGCTCGCCAAAGTAGGTGATCTCCTCACACGTCTTGCCCGCCGCCAACGCGGCGCCGATGAGCGATCCAACGCTCGTCCCTGCCACGGCATGGACCTGGATACCGGCGTCAAACAAAACCTGCAAGACGCCAACGTGAGCGAAGCCACGTGCAGCCCCGCCGCCGAGCGCTAAGCCCAGCCGCTTCTCACCGGTTGTCATTGCTCAAACACCACCTTCACGCATGACGCAACGTATCACGCACCTCTACCCCACAGCTCGGCAACATACTCGTCGAGTCCCAGGGCCTGCATCTTCTCGGGGCAGGGCTTGGCGGTCACAGGGTCCCACCCTCGTACCTGATAATAGAAGCGCAGCAGCGTGTCAAGGTCGGGGCTGTAGCCAGCGCTGGGGCCGTTGTCAAGAATCTTGAGCACGGGCTTGGGCAGGGTATCGTCAGGCCGCGTCAGACCGAAGCGATGGTTGAGCACGCGCTTGAGAGTGTAGATTCGCTCACCAGTCTGCGCCATCTCCTCTGGCGTCCAGTTCCAGCCGGTGATGGTGCCGAACAGATTGAGCAAGAGCGGCACCTGGATGTCCTCGAAATGGCAGAGGATGGCGCTGTTGGTGAAGGCCCGCAGATCCATAATGCGGGCTGTGTTCTGTATCTTTTCCAAGGACTCTTCGCGCGGGTCGCCGTAGCCGATGCCGCACTCAGGCGCCTCACGGCCCTGCTCCCAGTGATAGATATCTCCTGCCATGTGGCAGGCGCCTCGTGTCGAGGTGGCGTAGACGACGCCCATCCCCGAATGCGCCCGCACGTCGTGGAAGGGCAGTTCCAGCTTGTTGACGTGCACGGCCAGATCGGGCACACCCAGCGCCGCGCCCATGCGCGCCGCCCCTTGCGCCAGCAGGTCGCCAAAGCCCTGGCGATGAGCGATTTTCTCGATCAGGGCGAAGGCAGGCTTGGCGTCACCCCACCGCAGCTCCAGGCCATCCGTCATCGAGGCGTCGATGATGCCCGCCTCGAACAGCGAGTAGGCAAAGGCGATGGTCGAGCCGCAAGAGATGGTGTCGAGCCCGTAGACGTTGCACAGGTGCCCGGCGTAGGCGACATCCTCCAGGTCGTGGTTTCCGATCTGCGGACCAAAGGCAACCGCCGTCTCGTACTCGGGGCCGTCGATCTTGGGCAGACCATAGCCGGGTAGCTTCGCCTCGCGCCCGCAGGCAATAGGGCAGCGGAAGCAGGGCACGTGTTTGATCAGGTAGTTGTCACTCAGTTGCCCGGCGTTGACGCTGTCCTCGATGCCTTGAAGGTTCGTGGTGCTATAGTAGAAGGCAGAGATGTCGCCCACGATAGGGCCGACGTCCATGCTCATGATCGTGCCCCCCAACCGCAGCATTTGGGTGGTCAGATCGTCGATGACGTGGTTCGTGACTTCACGGTTGGCGTGCTTATTGGCAACAAGGTCGTGAAGAGGCACGTTCGCCCGGCCGCGCACGCCGATGGCCTTCAGATTCTTGCTGCCCATGACCGCGCCCATGCCGGTGCGGGCGGCCGCACGGCCGTGGTCGTTCATCACCCCCGCGTAGAGCACCTGCTTCTCGCCGGCCGGGCCGATGCACGCCACCCGCGCCCGGTTGTCACCCATCTCGGCCTTGACGGCCCCCTGCACCGCGTACATGTCCATGCCCCAGAGGCCACTGGCATCGTGCAGGCGAGGAGTCAGCCCCTCTCGCACCTCCAGCCAGACCGGTTGTTCGGCCCGCCCGGTGACGATGATGCCATCGTACCCGGTGCGGCGCAGCTCCGGCCCCCAAAACCCGCCAGAATTGCCCTCGCCGGTGAGGCCGGTGGCGGGTGAGCGGGCGACGACCGAGAAGCGTCCCGCGGCCGGGGTGGTGGTGCCGACCAGCGGCCCGGTCATGAAGATGAGCGGGTTTTCCGGGCCGAGCGGGTCGGTGTCAGGCCCGGCCAGGTCGGCCAGATAGCGCGCACCCAGGCCGCTCCCGCCCACAAACAGGCGGGCGTAGGTTTCATCGACGGGTTCTTCCCACAGGCGCCCGCTGGTCAGATCGACGCGTAGGAGCTTCCCCATGTAGCCGGGAAGAAGCGCCGGCGGGGTGGGGGTGAAGGATTGGCGGATGGACACAGAGGAAAACGGGCGCAATGTCAGAATTCGACGGTTTGGCCGTCGTAAGCACACAGGAACAACCTGCGCAGGTCTTCGCGTTCGGGCACGCGCACGCCGCTGATGTAGGTGCCGTCTCCCTCCGCGAACTCGCACAACGTTTCTAGCATTTCTTCGTAATCGGCCTGGTCGATGCCCAATTCGGCGACTGAGCGTGGCTGGTCCAACCGGGCATGCAGCTCGCGGATAGCGCTGATGACAAGACGCGCCGCATCTTGCTCGTCGACAGAGTGCAGGTAGAGCGCGTGGGCGATGTCCTGAAAGCGCGTCGACTCGTGCGCCTGGGCCATGTACTCCAGCGTGTAGGGCAAGAAGATGTTGACGCTGCGCCCGTGCGGCACCTTGAAATTGCCGCCGAAGGCGTGACCGGTGGCGTGCGCCAGCGACGCCCAGGAATTGATAAAGCCCAACCCGGCCAGCGTGGCGGCATTGGCCATGCGCTCGCGTGCTTCCAGGTCGCTGCCATCAACATAGGCACGCGGCAGATACTCGAAGATGAGCTGGATGGCTTTCAAACAGATGCCATCGGTGAAATCATTGTGGAAAGTGGAGAGATAGCCTTCGATGGCGTGAGACAGCGCATCCAGGCCGGTGTCGGCGGTGACGCGTGGGGGCAGGTTGCGCGTCATGGCAGGGTCGACGATGGCAATCGTCGGCACAGTCTCGCGCGAACCCAGCGCCAGCTTGCGGCCATCGCTCTTGTCGGTGAGGACGGTGGCCCACGTGGCCTCGGAGCCCGTGCCCGCCGTCGTGGGGATGGCGACGAGCCTGGCCAGCTTGCCAATGTTCAGCTCCAGCATCGGGCAGATCTCGTCCGGCTGCAGGTCAGGCCGCTCGTAGAGCACCCACATAGCTTTGGCTGCGTCCATCGATGATCCGCCACCCAGGCCCACGATCCAGTCAGGCTTGAAGATGAGCATTTCGGCGGCGCCTTTGCGTACGGTCTGCAGCGAAGGTTCTGGCTCGACCTCCGTGAAGCTTTCGACCTCCATCCCCGCCGCGCGCAGCTTCTCCGCCACACGTTCGGTGTAGCCCAAACGGTGCAATACCGGATCCGTCACGATGAAAGCGCGCTCACCCTGGAGTGTCTCGAGGTGGCCGAGCGCTTCCTCGCCGTAGACGATCTCAGGGCAATCGAAGAACCACATGGGCTAAACCTCGTCCGGATAAGTAGTGGGCACGGTGCCGGCGGCATTGACCAGGTCGAGCGTGGCCTTGACCGAGCGCATGATCTTGCCCAGGTTGCCCTTCAGCTTCAATTGGCGGCTGACCAGGGCGCGGATCGGGTCCAAATCGTGCTTGAAGATCTTGCGGTAGGTGTCAATGGTGCCTGAAATCTCGAATTCAGGCTTCTTGGCCGCATGATCGCTGACAGGGAAGGCATCGCGGCAGGCGCCATGCCATAGATCCAGGTAGAACGACACAGGCTCCTTTAGCGAACCCTTGGGCTCGATGGTGAAGTAGAAGTCGCCTTCCCACTTCGCTGCCGATACCTTGTATGCCTCGCTGGCGTTCACAGCATCTTTGAATGCCGCAACCCACTCGGCCGATGGAAAGAGATGAGCCATGCCCGACCTCCACTATGTTGTTTGGGTGTGTTGAGAGTAATGACGCGGTGCGTCGTATGATTATAGCACGCGCCCTTGTCGCCAAACCAAAGCCGGGGCAACGCGGGGGCGGGCCGATCTCAAGTCAGCATCGAAATAAGACCTGCAAGGCAGGCCCGCACCTTTGTCCAGACGTGCCGGCGCCGTTACAATCTCAGGCAAGGAGTCTGGTGCTGCGTCTATGTCTGCTTTGATTACCCTCACGACCGATTTTGGGTTGAGCGATAGCTACGTGGGTGCGATGAAGGGTGTCATCCTGAGCATCTTGCCCTCGGCCCGGATCGTGGACATCACCCACGGCATCGCCCCGCACAACGTCGCCCAGGCGGCTTTCGTCCTGGCAACGGCAGCGCCCTACTTCCGGCACGGCACGACCCATGTGGCCGTGGTCGATCCCGGTGTTGGCGGCGAGCGCCGTCCCATCGCCGTGTTTACGGAGACGGCGATCTATGTGGGGCCGGATAACGGCCTCTTCAGTCGAATCTACCAGACCGAAAAGGTCAGGCAGATTCGGCTGCTGTCCAACGTGAGCTATCACTTGCCCGGCCTCAGCCGTACGTTCCACGGCCGCGATCTCTTCGCGCCGGCAGCGGCGCATATTGCCCAGGGGGCGCCGCCGTCCAGCCTGGGACCGGTGGTGAGCGATCCGGTGGCCATCGCCGTGGAACAAGCGGAACGCCTGGACGATGGCAGTCTGCGTGGTCATGTCACCTATGTCGACCACTTTGGCAACCTGATCACCGACATCCCGGTCCCTTGGCTGAAGAACCGGTCCGACTGGACCTTCGTCATCGGCGGGAATGTGATTGCCGGGTTCCTCACCACCTACAGCCACGTTGCGCCAGGAGAGACCGTGGTGCTCGGCGGCAGCAGCGGCTGGGTCGAAGTGGCAGTGCGTCATGGCAGCGCCGCCGACTCGTTGCGGTTGGGGGAAGGCGCGATTGTGCAGGCCAGGCCTAACGTTTAAACGTTCAAACGTTCAACAATGAGGCACCGACTAAGGATTAGGAGCATGAGCGATTCATTTGTCATCCAGGGTGGCCGTCCCCTACAAGGCGAAGTCCGTGTGGCCGGGAACAAGAACGCGGCGTTGCCCATGGTTGCAGCCGCGCTCCTCACCGACGAGCCGGTAACATTACATAACGTGCCACGCATCGGCGACGTGAACATCATGGTGGACCTGTTGCGCAACCTGGGTGTGCGCGTGGTCAGCAACAAGGGCGACAGCGTCACTTTGCAGGCCGCCACTGTGGAAACACGGCGTTTGTCTCCCGAGCTGTGCCGCCAGATTCGCGCTTCCATTCTGCTGGCGGGGCCAATGCTGGGCCGTTTTGGCCGGGTGGAGCTGCCCCCGCCGGGGGGAGACGTCATTGGGCGCCGGCGCATTGACACCCATCTGCTGGCTTTCGAGGCCATGGGCGGTACTGTGGACGTGGACGCGGCCAACCTGCAGATCGTGATCCAGTCGCGCCGTCTGCACGGGGCCGATATCATGCTGGATGAAGCCAGCGTTACCGGCACCGAGAATGCGCTGATGGCCGCAGCCCTTATCCCGGATACAGTCACCATCCGCAACGCCGCCTCCGAGCCTCACGTTCAGAATCTCTGTCACATGCTTGTGGGCATGGGGGTGTCTATCGAGGGTATCGCCAGCAATACGCTTACGGTCCACGGCGCCCAGCGGCTGCACGGCGGCGAGTTCACCATCGGACCCGACCTGCTGGAGATCGGCTCCTTCCTGGGTTTGGGGGCAGTGACACGCGGGGAGCTGCGGATCAAGGATGTCTCCCCGTCTGACCTGCGCATGGTGCTGCATGTGTTCAAGGAGCGGCTGGGGGTGAATTGTTGGCTGGATGGAAACGACCTGGTAGTCGGCGATGAACAGCACCTGTGCGTCGCCATGGATGTCGGCGGCGCCGTTCCCAAAGTGGACGATGGTCCCTGGCCGCATTTTCCTGCTGACCTGCTCTCCATCGCCCTGGTGGTGGCGACTCAGGCCGACGGTACGCTGCTCATCCACGAAAAGATGTTCGAGAGCCGCCTCTACTTTGTGGACAAGTTGATCACGATGGGCGCCCGGATCATCTTGTGCGACCCGCACCGGGCGGTGGTCGTGGGTCGATCGCAGCTCTATGGCCAGCAGCTTTCCAGCCCCGATATCCGCGCCGGCATGGCGATGGTCATTGCGGCTCTGGCTGCCGAGGGCACGAGCGTCATTGACAACGTGAACCAGATCGATCGCGGCTACGAACGGCTGGAGGAAAAGCTGCGCATGCTCGGCGCCAGCATTGCCCGCCGGCGTCCCCCTGACTCCTTCCTGGCCTGAGCCAGTCAGACCGCGCGCTCACGCTTGCGGTTCGGAAGGACACGTGACCCAACGCCCCCGCCACTCCCTATCGCCTTACCTGCCCCTTGCGGTCATCCTGGTCGTCTATGTGACGCTGGGGGCGCTGTATGCCGTCTTCACGCCGGCCTGGCAGGCGCCCGACGAACCGGCGCACTTCAACTACGTCCGGCAGGTGGCGCTCACCGGCACGCTGCCTATCCTGCGAGCAGGCGACTACGACGAAGCCTACCTCAACGAAATCAAGGCCCGGCGCTTTCCTCCCGAACTGAGCATCGACAATCTTCGCTACGAAGGACACCAGCCGCCGCTCTATTATCTCCTGGCGACGCCTGTGCTGCTGGCAACCGCGAGCCAGACCGTAGCCCGCCAGGTGCTGGGGCTGCGCCTGTTTGGGGTGCTGCTTGGCGCCGGGGTGGTCGTCCTCACCTGGGCAAGCGCCTTGAGGTTGTCTCCGGATCGACCGGGACGGGCGGTGGTGGCAGCCGGGTTCGTCGGGCTGCTACCCATGCACGTCGCCATGATGGCGAGTGTCAACAATGATAGTCTGGCGGAGCTGTTGATTGCCGCCGGAGTCTATCGACTGCTGGGTCACCTGGCGCGCCCGCAATCGACGGCTCGCGCCTGGGCGGTGACAGGGTTGGTGGCGGGATTGGGGCTGCTGGCGAAACTCCAGGCCTATATCCTTCTGCCGATGGCAGTTATCGTCTGGCTCGGACAGTTGCGGCAGACCCGCGACCAGCCTGGTGCGCGCCGGGCTGCCCGTCGCCGTGGCCTGGCCCTGATCGCGCCGGCTCTGGCGCTGCCTCTGCTGTGGTGGCTGCGCAACGGGGTCGTCTACGGGCCTACCGACCCCTTCGGCCTGGGACGCCACGACGCCATCGTCACCGGGCAGCCCCGCACGTTCGACTGGATCATCGCTCATGGCTGGGCTGGCTATCTCGATCGCCTTGTCACGTTCACCTTCCATTCCTTCTGGGGCATCTTCGGCTGGCTGGGCGTCTTCATGGATGCACGTATTTACGCTCTCCTGGCGCTGCTTAGCCTTTTCGTGGTCACCGGGCTGATCTGGCAGTGGCGGCAGGGGCTGGGAGCGAAAGGGTCCCTCCAGCGCCGGGGGCTGGCCCTGCTTGGCTTGCAGGTCGCCCTGGTGATCGCCGCCTACATCTGGTACAACCTCGGCTTCGTCCAGCATCAGGGGCGCTACCTCTTTCCGGCGCTGCTGCCGCTGGGCATCGCCTTTGCCATCGGCCTCGACGGGCTGCACACTCCCGGCGGCAGCCGATGGGGCGCGCTGGCAGGGTTGGGCGCCACGACCATCATCCTGCTCCAGGGCCTTAGGGTAGGCGATATCAACGGTCCGGTCGTGCTGCTGGCAGCCGCGGCAACGATCGGGCTAGGCCTGCACAGTCGCTGGCCGGTCATTCGCTTCCGCTGGTGGGGCGCGGCGACGCTGGCGCTCCTGGCGCTGATTGCGTTGCAGGCCTTGTTTGCCGCCGTGATCCCGCAGTTGGGTTAGGCTGCGTCCCCTGCAAGTCGACTTCATTCCCTTCCGGCGGCCAACCAGAGTACTCGTACAGTCCTTTGCTTGACCGGCGTCATAGTCTTTGTGCGAGGGTTGAAATGCCAATGCGTCTATCTACTTTTGTAGCCTGCCTGATGGCTCTGGTGTCAGCGGCGCTGGCGCTCGCGGTTGCTCCAGTCATGGCGGCGCCAGTGTTCTCAGGTTCAAACGTGCAAACGTTCAAACGTGAGAACGTTCAAACGTTTCCGCCCGATCCGTTTGGCGTTTACTTCTATCCGGGTGCAAGCCTGGTGGGGGCGGACCAGATGGCGCAAGCCGGAACAAAATGGGCGCTTGTGTTCATGAATTGGAACACCATCGAAAACGATGCAGGGAACCCTGGCGCCTATGACTGGTCGCAGATGGATGCCTACCTGGCCGATGCGGCTGCCCATGGCTTCCAGATCGTCGTCACGGTTGCCGGCAATCCCGCCTGGACGGCCGCCACCTCGTGTGGTCCTCTCTACCCCGACCAGATGCCGGCGTTGACGCGGTTTCTGACGGCGGCCGTGAGCCGGTATAGCGCTCCACCGTACAACGTCATGCATTGGGC
This sequence comes from uncultured Caldilineales bacterium, assembly GCA_964535455.1. GTDB lineage: Bacteria > Chloroflexota > Anaerolineae > J102 > J102 > SSF26. The sequence continues at coordinate 1,137 of CAZHTZ010000143.1, read as the reverse complement.
ACTCTACAACGAGCCTGACAACGGAGACGCCGTCAACTTTGTTTGGCTGGGAGGATGTTGGGGTCGCACCCATCCCAAGCACGCCGCCGGGGCAGGAGGCGCGGCGTACGCCAACATGCTGAAGGAGGCCTACCCGGCCATCAAGGCTGGCAATCCTAACGCCTTGGTTCTGTTAGGCGGGCTGGCTTACGAGAATTGGTACAACGGCAATCCGTCGAGCGGGCCCTTCGACTACTACTTCCTCGACGAGCTTCTGGCGGCAGGTGGCGGCAGCTATTTCGACGTCACCAACTTCCACTACTACGTCGCCTGGGCCAGAACCTGGGACACCGGCGACCGCTACACCAGCGACATCATCGGCAAGGCCAACTATCTACGCAACGAGGTGAAGCAGGTGACGGGCCAGGACAAGCCCATCATCTGCACCGAGATCGGGCGCCCGACGAGCGGTCCGGCCAGCGACAACATTCCCTACAACGACGAGCTAACCTCCCGCTATGTCGTCCAGGGCTATACACGTTCCTATGCTGCCCGGCTGCCGGCCGTGTTTTGGCTGGAGGCGGTGGACGAAACCTGGCTGCAACACAAATACGGTCTTTTGCGCACCGACCTGAGCCCCAAGCCGGCCTATCAGGCGTTCAAGACGCTCACGAAAGAACTGGCCGGAGCTATCTTCTTGACCGTTCGTCGCGACTTCAACGCCAATGTGGAAGGCTACGACTTCGACGTGGGTGGCTGGCGGAAGACGGTGCTTTGGACCACACAGGAAGTCACGCTCCCCCAGTCGTTCAAGTTGTATGCCAACGGTGGCGCCTTGCGCGTGGTGGACAAATACGGCGGTGAAGCGCGCATCGTGGACGGCAGCACCGCCGACCTCGACAAACGGAGCGGCTACGTCGGTTTCAACATCGACGCCAGCCCCCGCTATGTCCAAGACCTGAGTATCCCCACGCCCACCCCGACTGTGACGCCCACAGCGAGCCTGACACCGACGCCCACGGCCACTGCCACGCCCACCCCAACCGACACGCCAACAGCGAGCCTGACACCGACGGCGACGCCCACGGCCACCGCCACGCCCACCCCAACCGTCACGCCAACAGCGAGCCTGACACCGACGGCGACGCCCACGGCCAC
>CAZHTZ010000142.1:0-11148 GCA_964535455.1 uncultured Caldilineales bacterium | reverse complement strand
TTGCCTACCCCAACCTGATTCGCTCGCTTGTGCTGATCTCAACGAGCGGACTGGGCAAAGGGAAAGGTGGCCGTTCGTCCCAGCAGGCAGGGTCCGTGGGCGTGAGCGCTGGTCTCCACTCCTTGCTTGCCTTCCCCCTATGGGGACAAGGGCTGTACGACCTCATCGCTACGCGGCGGAGTATCGCCTATTTCTTGCGGCAGAGCTTCGTCACGGCTCCACCCACCAGCCTGATCGACTACGCCTATGCCACCTCGCACCAGCCGGGGGCACGGTATGCGCCGCTGTATTTCCTGAGCGGCGGGCTGTTCACGACTGGAGTGCGGCAGGGCGTTTACGCCGCTCTGTCCACACCGGCGCTTGTGCTGTATGACCAGGATGCCTTCGTCCGCTTTGATGCGCTCCCGGACCTGAAGGTAGCCAATGCGGTCATCCAGACAATCCAGATCACTCCCACCATCGGGCTGCCCCACTGGGAAAAGCCTGACGAAACGACCCGGGCGATCGACGGCTTCTGGCAATCCCTTGGTGCGGTCAACGTGGCGCATGGCGCCAGGCGGACCTAGACCTGCGCGCAAGGTTGCCGTGCTTGCATGGAGTGGCACAATCAGCGTATGCTCCAGCTATTGAGCGAGTGAGGGCTGTTTCGGCCCAAATCCATTGGTGCTCCGCAGTGTTGCGCATGAGCACCCCGATCGAGTGCCGTGTATGCGTGCTCTACACGAGCACCCCTTTGCCCCATGATCACATCGACAAAAGCGCACCCCACCCCTGGCGCCAGCGAACCGTCATTGGCCGAACGCTTTGCGCCTTTTTTCCACCGCATGCATGAAGAGGGGCTCCCCCCCCTTGTCATCGACACGTTCCGGCATTACTACGCCCAGCTCGTGGCCGGACAGACGGGTTTCGTCTCTGAGGCGTCCATCCGCCCCATGGAGATGCTGCCCGACGTCGAGGCTCTCCCTGACAGTCTGGCCACCCTCGGACATGGGGCGATGGAACGGACGGTGGTGATCAAGCTCAATGGCGGGCTTGGCACCAGCATGGGGCTGGAAAAGGCCAAATCGCTTCTGGACGTCCGCGAGGACCTGACTTTTCTGGACATCATCGCCAGCCAGGCCCATGAGAGAGGGTCCCACCTCCTGTTCATGGACAGCATCAGCAACCCGGCCGACACCCTACAAGCTCTGAAGCCCTATGCCCGTCTTTGGAGCGACCTTCCCATCGACTTCGTCCAGAATAAGGTGCCCAAAGTACTGCGGTCAGACCTCAGCCCGGCCGTCTGGCCTCTTGACCCCAGCCTGGAATGGTGCCCGCCCGGCCACGGCGACATCTACACGGCCCTGCTGACCAGCGGCATGCTCGACACGCTCTTGGCGGCCGGGTACCGGTATGCCTTCGTCTCGAACGCCGACAACCTGGGCGCCGTTCTCGACGCTAGCCTCCTCGGCTATTTTGTACAGCACCGGCTCCCCTTCATGATGGAGGTTGCCGACCGCACGGCCGCCGACCGCAAAGGCGGGCATCTGGCCAAACGCGTTGACGACCAGTTGATCCTGCGCGAATCCGCCCAGTGCTTGCCTGAAGACGAGAATGCATTCCAGAACATCAGCAGGCATCGCTTCTTCAACACGAACAACCTCTGGTTGGATCTGCATATCCTCAAGAACACGATGAAGGCTCGAGACAACGTCTTGGGTCTACCGATGATCCGCAACACCAAACTGCTCGATCCGCGCGACCGCAACTCGCCACCGGTGTACCAGCTCGAGACCGCCATGGGCGCGGCGATCGGTGTGTTTGACGGGGCTGTCGCCATGCGGGTGCCGCGCACTCGCTTCGCGCCGGTCAAGACAGCCGGCGACCTCCTCGCCGTGCGCTCAGATGCCTATGTACTCACCGCTGACTACCGTATCGTGCCCAACCCGGAGCGGCGCCTGCCCGCCCCGCCCCTCATCGACCTGGACACCCACTTCTACACGTTGATCGATGACCTGGTAGCTCGTTTCCCATATGGCCCGCCTTCGCTCGTCGAGTGCACCAGCCTTGTCGTACGCGGGGACATCCGCTTCGGTCGCGATGTGCGCATCACGGGTCAGGTGCGCCTCGCCAACAACTCGCCCCAGCCGCTCGACATCGCCGATGGCATGGTCATCGCCGGCAGTTGCTGAGCAGAAATGTACTCAACGCCACAGGCCTCGCAGACCCCCAAAGTGATAGACCAGCCACCCCAACGCCACCAACACGAGCGTCACTTCAGGCACACCGCGTAGCCCCAGGCGCCACAGATCCAGGATCAAGACCACCAGCACCGCCAATGAGAGCAGCACCGGAATCATGGACCGCCAGAGGGGAGTCGGCGGCGGGCCTACGTCCGGGTTCGGGTGCTCTGATCGATACCAACGGTCAAAAACGACCCGTTGCACGGGGTTAGAAAGCACTTCATAGGCCTCGTTCAGTTCCTGCATGGTTTGTGCATCTTCAGCTCCGGCGTCGGGATGGTGCAATCGAGCCAGCCGCCGGTAGGCCGCTTGAATCACCTCGTCTTCGGCCATCGGGTGAACCTGCAGAATACGATAGTAGTCTTTGTACGCCATCTCCACACAGTCCGGGGGCCCGCGGACCGCAAAAAGCACGGCCCCGGCGGCCGCGTGGCCGCCAGGGCTGTTGGATAAACTGAGGTGAGCGCGCCTGCCTGGAGTTAGGGTGCCGGAGTATCCGTGATAGCATCCACGGCGCCCGAAACGACGATACTCGACTCGTCTACCACATAGGTGACTGCGGTTTGCGCTGTATCGACGGCCTCGGCTGTTTTTACTTCGGCAGCGGCGCCGGCTTCCGCGGTCACAGCAGACGCCGTGGCCTGAGCTTCGTTCGCAAGTGAGGGCGCCAGCGGCGGAGGTGGCGGCAACGGTCCTTCTATCGTCGTCGCTCCAACTACCGCAGCCGTCGCCGCGACCGCCGTGGCGACAGGCTTCGCCTCAAGCGTTGGCGTGATCGGCTGTGGCGGCGGGGGTGGGGTCAAGGGTGGAGGTGGCGGCAACGGACGTTCTGGCTGCAAGCCAGCCGCCGCCGAAACCGGAGGCAGCGTCGCCACCGGAGTTTCGGGCGCTTCGGAGAGGACCACCAGGCGATCAACGGCCTCGGCATTCCGCCGCGTGTTTCGTTCCAGATCGGTCATCAGCGTCAATACACTGCCGAGCACGAACCACTGGAAAAACAACGCCAGCGCGAGCAGGAGTGAAAGGCCGCTGCCTACCTGAATGATAGCCAGTTGGATGCCGGTGAACATCCGGGCGCCCGCGAGCCAACTGGTGACGGCACCCCCGACGCCGAGGATCAGGATGATCCAGGCCGCGATCAGGATGACGTAGCCAATCGCCCGCAGACAACCATACTTACGTGGAGCTTGGTGCACGTTAGTGCCTCCTTGTGGGGGATCAAGGATTGGGTAACGGAATCGCCTTCACGCCATCGCCGGCCGGGAACAGAAGCACCACTTCGGCGTCCACCTTGTTCAGCAGGGGCAACAACATCGCCACCGCCTGCCTCACCTGGGCGTAATCGTCGGTGTAGTACATCTGGCCGTAGAGACTGGCGGCGTTCTTCAAGAAGTCATTGCTCCAGACGAAACCGGGCATCTCGGCCTGGTTCACCCAGACGAACAGCCCATTGGGCATGGAACGCACGGTGAGGTGCTGAATGCCGCGATCCTTCATCATCTGCACGCTGGCCGGGGGCAGTTCCATCGACCGCGCGCTGACGCCGAATGCGTCCTCAAGATCGCGGGTCGAGACCGAGAGGATGGTGGGAACCCCATTCTCGTCGTACTTGAGCTGGGCGCGCACCTTGGCCATGGCTGCTTCCTCGGCGGTCGGCGCTTCCGGAATAGGCACCTTCGGGTCGCGCAACGCGATCTCCTCGCTGCCCGGAGCCACCGGGAACTCGATGGCAAGATCAAGACCTATGCGCTGGGCGAACGGTATCAGGATGTTTAGCACTTTGGCAGTGCGCTGGTCCAGCAATCCCAGCGCCCCAGCCATCTCGCTCATGCTCGACAACTTCTCGCCTGTCCAGCCGAGGTGTGGCAGAGGCTGGCCGTTGACGAACACGAAGAGGCCGTCATCCTTATGAACCAGCTCGAAGTGCTGAACGTTCGTACGCGTGAACCAATCGATGTACTCCTGGGGAACCCGCGCCCCAGTCAGGTCGAGCTGTCCGAACGAGATGGTCTTGAGCATCTCCGGGCTCATGCCCGCCACCGACGGTATGCCCTGCTCGTCAACCTGGATTGTCACGCGCGGCAAGGCGAGCAGGAAGCCGCCATCCTGCTCGGCAACTTGTGTCGGCTCCGTACCGCAGGCCGTCAGGAGCAGAAGGGTCGCCAACAGGACGGGCAACAGCCAGACTAGACGCTTCGATGTGATCATTGCCAATACCTCCTTGTAAGGCGCCGGTGTTCCACCGGCTACGAAAACGGCAAGGAACAATGCTGACTAAGCGAAGCCGCACGTAACCCAAACGTGCCCTTTAGGCGCAGTCCGACTTCGCGCGCTTAATCAGTATACCTTGTTGGTTGGAAAACGCAAGATAAGGATGTGACTTGCATGTCATTGTGTGGCACGTCAGTCTCGAACAAGGCTGAAAACGTGAAACATCATCAGCTTTTCGTTTCAAAGGCGAGTTGCGTCTGTATAGCTCGCCAGACGCTTTCGCCTGTGATCGGCAGTTCAGATATGCGTACGCCAATCGCATCATAGACGGCGTTAGCGATAGCTGGTGCGGTTGGAACAAGCGAATGCTCTCCAATGCCACGCGCACCATAAGGACCATCGTCTTGCGGTACCTCGACAATGAGCGCTTCCAGTGTCTGTGGCAGGTCTAGGGCCGTCGCCACGCGATAATCAAGAAAACCGGGGTTCTGAGAGATACCCTCGTCAAGCCGCAGATGCTCGAACAGGGTGGTGCTAAGACCCTGCATTGCGCCGCCTTTGATCTGCGACAGAACCAGGTCGGGGTTGAGTGCATGACCGACATCGAAAGCCGAAACAAGCTGCAGCACTTCCACCTCCCCTGTCTCAATGTCCACCTCGACTTCGGCGGCTTGTGCACCCGTGCTGAAATGGGAGATCGGCCGGTGGGCCGCGGCCGTGCCTTCGGCCACGGCAGGTGGGAAAATACCCTCACCGGCAATCAACGGCGTCTCTGCGGATCGCGCTGAAGACTCGTCGCCATAGGCCACCTCGAACAGCGTCGCCGTTCTGTCTGTGGCGTGCGACAGCACGAAGCCGTCCATGATGTCGAGCGCGCCCACCGGCTCGCTCCAGTTCCGTGCAGCGCGTTCAAGAACCTGGGCTCTTACGCTCTGCGCCGCCTTCAAGACGGCATTTCCGGCGCTCCAGGTGAGATGGCTGTCCGCGGCCGGCAGTTGGGTCAGGCCGCGATCGGTGTCGCTCGGCGCCACCTTCACCCAATCGGTGGGCACTCCCAGCGTCGCCGCCACCAACTGAACCACGACCGTGTAGAGACCTTGGCCGGTGTCGATACCTCCCAACTCCACGACCACCTTCCCGTCATAAGTAAGCTTCACCGCCGCTGCCGCCAAGGTGCTGCGCCCCCCAAATACCGGGCTCCACATGGCCGCGAGCCCTCTACCCCGGCGCGTATCGCGTGACTTGGCTGGCGCCTTGGAGGTCCGCAGACCCGCTGCCGCCTTGCGGATGCACTGGTCCAGACCCGTCGTGTGCATCACTCGTCCCTCGCCGATGGCGTCTCCGCCTTTCAACCCATTGCGCAGCCGCAACTCGACGGGGTTGATCTGCAAGGCTGCTGCCAGACGGTCGATGTGTTGTTCTACGGCCCAATGCACTTCCGACATGCCGTTGCCCCGCATGGGGGCAGAGATCGGCCGGTTCGTGTAGACCACACTGCTTTCAATGTGTACATTGGATGTCCGATACGGACCGGCTCCCGCCAGCATCGCCGCCCAAGCCAGATCGATGATGGCGTCGGCGCTGGCGCCAGCATCCCACAGGTAACGCGCCTCCACAGCGGTGAGGAGGCCCGCGGCCGAGACGCCCATCTTCAGCTCAGCCCGTAGGCCGGGGCGGCGGAACGTACTGGTGAAATCCTCTAAGCGGCTCAAAACCAACTTCACGGGCCGGCCTGCCACCGCCATCGCCGCGGCCACCAACAACGCCTCGATGCTCACAAACGTTTTGCCCCCAAAGCCTCCGCCCACATAGGGTGTGACTACGCGCAGACGATCGGGCTCAAGCCCCAGAGCGTGGACGATGAGGTCACGCTGGGCAAAAGGCGCCTGTGTCGAGGCCCACAGCGTGACATGACCCTCAGCGTCCATTTGTGCCACCCCACCATGCGGCTCCATAGCTACGTGCTGCACTGGCGGCGCCTGGTAGGTGTGCTCCAGGACGACCGCTGCCTCCACCCAACCGCGGAGCAGGTCGCCCCGCTCTTGCACACAATGGTGAGCAATATTGGACCCGGCCTGTGGGATCACCTGTTGTGTCCGGTCGTACTGTGCGGCCCCAGGATGGACGAGGGGAGCACCCGGCGACAGGCTGGAAGCAAGGTCAAAGACGCCGGGCAGGTCCTGATAGCTGACGGCGACTCGTTGCGCGGCCTGATCAGCCTGCTCGGCCGTGGTCGCCACCACCACCGCCACAGGCTCACCGGCGTAGCGCACGCGATCGCGCGCCAGCACGGGTCGATCCCGCAGGTTGTGGCCCAGCATCCCCGGCAGATCCTCCCCGGTCAACACCGCAATCACCCCCGGCAGCGCTCGCGCCAGGTCCGTATCGACGCTCAACAACAGTGCATGGGGTCGGGTGCTGCGGATGATGTGGGCTTGGAGCAGGTCAGGTCCGAAGTCAAGGTCGTCGACGTAACGCGCGGCGCCGGTCAGTCTGTGCTGACCTTCAACCCGTATGAAGGGTTTGCCGACGATGTTGGACTTCCGCAGTGTGGTCATGTTCGACGCGCGCGTGAGGCAGCCATGATGGCCTTGACGATGTTTTCGTACCCGGTGCAGCGGCAGAGGTTCCCTGCCAGCCCGGCCCGTATGGCATTGGCTTCCGGCCGGGACGCTTGCTTGAGGAGCGCACATGCTGCTATTAACATACCAGACGTACAGAACCCGCATTGAGTCGCGCTGTGATCGAGAAAAGATTGCTGCAATGTGCTCAATTCGCCATTTTCGGCCAGTCCTTCGACCGTGATGATGCTCGCCTGGTCCGCTTCCACCGCCAAAACCAGGCACGCATTCACCACCTCGTCGTTCAAAAGCACACTGCAGGCGCCACATTCGCCGGTGGCGCAGCCGTTCTTGGCGCCGGTCAATCCCAGTTGCTCACGCAGCATCTGCAGCAACGTGTGCTGGGAAGCCACGTTGACATGGTAGGACTGGTCGTTAACGGTGCAAGTGATCTCGTGATTCATGCCGGGGCTCCCGCCAGACGGGCGACAGTGGCCTCGATGCCCCGTCGCACCAACACGGCCACCATGGCGCGACGATAGGCGGCGGTTGCCCTCAAATCATCGATCGGCTCGGCGGCCTCTTGCGCCAGCGCCGCCGCCGTACGAATCGCTCCAGCGTCAGGAGCGCCTCGCCCATGCTGCAGCGCCGCTTCGGCCTCATGAGCGCGGAAAGGTCGCGGCCCTACGGCTCCCAGGGCGATGCGCCAGTTAGCGCCGGACTCATCTCCGATTTGCGCCAGCACCGCCGCACTCACCAGCCCCAGGTGCCCGCCCTTGGCCATGCGCAGCTTCTGGTACACGCCCGCCGCGCGGCCGGTTGGCGGCGGCAGGTGCAGACTGACAAGCAGCTCGCCCGGACCGAGAGCTGTCTGTTTGGGACCGATCAAGAACTCCTCCAAGGGCACCGAACGCTCCCCCTCGGGGCCAAGGATGCGGCAGACGGCGTCATAGCACAGCAACGCCGGGGCTGTGTCGGCGGCGGGAGAAGCATTGCACAGATTTCCACCCACCGTACCACGGTTGCGCACCTGGGGGACGCCCATCACCTCGTAAACGTCCAGAAAGAGCCCATAGAACCGGCGGACGTCGGGATGGGTGCCGAGGCGCCTCAGCGTGACGGCAGCGCCAATCGTCAACCCGTGGATGGGGTCGAACCATAACTCGGACAACCCAGGCAGCCGCTTGATGTCAACGACCAGGGTGGGCGTAAGCACCCCGGCTTGGAGCCTTGGCAGCAGCTCTGTGCCACCGGCCAGCATGCATACCTTATAACCTCCACCGCCTTGCGCCCGCGCTAGCAAGGCGCTGGCCTCTTCGAAGGTTTCAGGGCGGGCGTAGTCGAATGGCTGCAACAGTCACCTCGTCGTGAGCAGGGGGAAGGACAACCGACCGTTGACCGCTGACCACCGACGCTTGCCCTTCAGGTCTGAGGCCGTCAGGGCCCAACCAGCGACCGCCACCTGACTGCCGCGGTCAGCGGTGCGTCGTCTGCGGTCAGTTTGGCGCCGCTATTGTAGAGATTACACGACTTTCGCCTATCTGCCAACTCTCGGTTTGCGCACCCCGAAAAATGCTTGCCGTCCTGTCCCTTCAGCCTGCCCGCTCCCCAGTACCATCGTGTGACAAGCCCGTCAGCGGGTTCGGTCACCGCTACGCCAAAGCTGATAGATTGTCCAGCATGTCCGTTAGTGCCAGCTTCAGAACTGGTAGGTCGTTCTGCACTGTGTCCCACATGACCTGTTCGTCAACGGCGAAGTAAGCGTGCACAAGGCGATTGCGCATGCCGCGCATGAGGTGCCAGGGCACAGCAGGGTAGCGTTCCTGGACTTGGTCTGGAATCGCTGTCGCAGCCTCGCCGATTACAATGAAGTCTAGCTCCACGGCGCGAACTGTCTTCACGTCATTTTGGAAGCGCTCAGAGTCGAGCTGAGCTGTGAACTGCTGTATTTCCTCGACAGCATCGAGGATGTCCTGGACACGCTCGCGCCACATTCTAAAGGACATGGAGGAGCTCCCCTTGCACGCGCTGGCGTATGCGCGGCTTCAGGCTGCGCAGTGTACCCAGATCGACCGGCTGCTGCAGCAACTCGGCAAGGTACTCCTGTAGGGCCACCAGACCAAAGTAGCCGACGGCGCGGTCGAACTCGACCACCAGATCAACATCGCTGGCGTTACCAGCCTCATTGCGCGCCACCGAGCCAAACAGCGCCAGCGACCGGACGCCATAGGTCTCGGCTAAGTCTCGGCGATGCGCCTGTAGTATGCGGATAACTTCGTCGCGTAGCATTTGGCAGAATATAGGGTCTTGCAAGATCGGCGTAGTGGGCTCGTTAGCTCCCAATTTCTAGGGCGGCCTGCTACTTTCGACAATTTTACCACAAGAGACTGCGCCCCTACCCCAAATACCCCAACCCTCGCAGCCTGGCAGTCAGGGCGGCGTCCTCTTCCTCGTCCAGCTCGCCCCCCGCGCCGGCCGGCGCCACCTCGGGAATCGGACGCAGTGGGCGCTCCGGGCCGGCCAACATCTCGATCAACACCCGGCCATCCAGCGCCGTTGGCGGCTCCAGGCCGAGCAGTTGCAGAACGGTCGGCGCAATGTCGAGCAGCGAAGGCGTGGCGGTCCATTCGGAAGGGGAACGAATACCTTGCCCCGCCGCCACCAGGATGCCCTCGCGGCGGTGCCAGCCCCCGGCGTGCCCCGTTTCCCAGCGAAAGAGCCGGTCCCCGCGCAACAGGCCGTCCGTGAACACGTCGCCGGGATGGGCCGCTCGCAGGATCAGATCGGGCGCATGGGAGACGTAGGGACCCTCATAGAGTTCCTCCGGCCGGTAGACCTGGGCGATGAGCGGCTTGCCCTCGTTGTCGACCCATGCCAACAGCATGGCCGTCACGTCGCGGGCGAGCGGCTCGACGTCTGCGGGGCGCACCGTGCCGTGGGGATAGCGGTCGGCCCGGTTGAGGTGCACACACAGCTCGTGGAGGGCGCCGGCAAAAGCCCGCGTGTGTGACCAATCGATGTAGGCCCGCTGCGCCTGGTTACGCTTGACATGGCGCAGCTCATCCGCTTCCTCCCACCAACCCGCCAGTTGTCGTTGGGCGCGGCGCTGCAGCCGGCTCAGCAAGAGCCTGCCCTGCCTGAGCGCCAGGAAGCCGTGCCGGGCCAGGGCGTTGTTCAGGGCGATACGCCGGTGCATGGCGCCAAACCCGTGGTCACTGATCACCAACAGGTTGCCTTCGGGCAAGACGCGGGCCGCCAGGTCACCGGCGAACGCATCCAATTGCTGGAAGGCCGGGAGCACGAGCTGCCGCATCTCGGCCGCTTCGGGCCGCTGGTAAAAAGGATGGTCGGGGTGCAGATAGCCCCAGTGCGTGTGCTGCACCGTGTCGGGGTGCATCCACACGCCCACGAACAGATCGGGCCGGTAGCGGTCGAGCAGCGTGGTCACTGCCGCGAACTGGCGACCGGCGACCCCTGTCAGCTCGGCGACGAAGGCCCGCGTGCTTTCTACTGCCGGATCGCCCTCGACCGGCGGGACGTGGAATACCCAGGGCTCGAAGTCGTCCAGCAGCCCGGGCGGATAGCAGGCCGCCTCGCCGCCGGGCGGGGTGAGAAAGTCGGTGATGAAGAAGCCGTTGACCGGCTGCGCTGGATAGGTGACCGGAACCCCAGTCACGCCCACGGCCAGCCCCGCCGCCGAAGCCAGGTTCCAAAGCGCCGCTGACTGTACACTTCGGGCATCTACTACACGTTCGTTCCCGTCCTCGCCCAGCCGCACGAACGAAAACACGCCGTGCTTGCCGGCGTTCTGCCCGGTGTAGAAGGAGGGCCAGGCCAGTGCCGTCACGGGCGGCCAGGTCGACACCAGCGGCGCCCGCGCGCCCTGGTCGATCAACGCTTGCAGGTGGGGCAACTGCCCGTCCGCCAGCAGGAGATCGAGCAGGTCCCAGGTAGCGCCATCAAAGCCGAGGAGGTAGAGGGACATGGGGAGAGGCGGGTGACCGGTAGGGGCAACCCCCTGTGGTTGCCCGGATGATGAAAGGCGGGTGGCGGGTAGGGGCAACCCCCTGTGGTTGCCCGGATGATGAGAGGCGGGTGGCGGGTAGGGGCAACCCCCCATATGCGCTAACTTAAGGGTAAAGGAGATGAACTGG
>CAZHTZ010000141.1:0-11429 GCA_964535455.1 uncultured Caldilineales bacterium | reverse complement strand
CAAGTTTCTCCCACGGTCGCTTCCCGCCTCGCGCGGGATGGGTAATTCAGAATGATAGTCTCCTTCTGAATGTCAGTTTCCGAGCGTGTGAACAGAAGCGCCCTGGAGGTCAGGCGCCTGCCTCGTTTGCTGCTACAATAGGACCTGCCTGCTCCCCGGGTACGACCTGCTGCCGTCTCGACGACGGCGGCAAGCGCTCAAGGTCTCGCCAGTCACAGGAGCCGTCCATCATGGCTATCGACCCCGACACCCTGATTCCCATCCCCCCACCCGATACGGGGCCCACCGTCGGCCTGCCCGCGCCCGGCAACCGCATTACTGTCCACGTGCCCGACCGCCACAACCCGCGACTCACGCGTGTCATGGAGAGCGTGCGGGCCGATGAAGAGTTGTACGCCTTGTGGTACTGCCAGAACGTCAATGCGGTCGCGCGCCTGGGCATGAGCGATCATGGCCCGGTCCACGTCCAGATCGTGGCCAATATCGCTCTGCGGATGCTGCGACTGCTTCTGGCGAAGGACGTCGTCCCCAGCATCGTGGCCGACCATGGTCTCGAAAACGAAGACGCCGAGGTGGTCGTTGTTCTGGCTGCGCTTACCCACGACTTGGGCATGAGCATCCACCGCATCAATCACGAAGAATACAGCCTGTTTCTGGCGAATCAGAAGCTGCCGGCCTTGCTGGCGTCTGCCTACCCCGATCCCGGAGAGCGGGCGGTCGTGAAATCGGAAGTGCTTCACGCCATCATCGCTCATCGCAAGGACGGCAGGCCGCTGACCCTGGAGGCGGGCATCGTGCGCGTCGCCGATGCCCTGGATATGACCAAGGGTCGCTCCCGGATCCCGTTCGAGCGCGGCGAGCTGAACATCCACTCGGTGTCGGCTATGTCCATCGAAAAGGTGCTTCTGGAGGCCGGAGAGGAAAAACCAATCCGCGCCCGCATCACTTTGAGCAACTCGGCGGGCATCTTCCAGCTTGACTCGCTGCTCAAAGAGAAGCTGAAGGGTTCCGGGCTGGAGCCGTATGTGGAGGTGTTGGCGACCATCGAACGCGAGACCGAAGCCCCGCTCGTCCAGGTTTTTCGTTTGTGAGTGTCGCCGGACATTCGCAAGGTCCGGCTTGCGTCTCAACGCCCCTGCAGGGACTTCGTCGTACGGGGAGCCCGTCATCCGCCACCTGAGCGAGCAACTCGTGAGTCATTCGCCGCCTAAGCGGGCAACTCAGCGAGTTGCCCTACTTTCACCCGCCATCCGTAATTCGCTATGTCACAGGGCGACCACAGGGGGTCGCCCCTACGCCGCCTCTCGCCTCTCTTCTCTCCGGAGCCTCACCCATGTCTTTCAACGCCCAGCCGCCCTCAGCGCCCGACCAACCCCCAGCGCCGTCGGAGGTGCCCGGCCTGCGCAAGCGCTACCGTCGCACCCCGATGGTGACCTATACCCTGCTCGGCATCACTATCGTGCTCTTTGTCATGCAGTGGGTGGCGGGCGCCACCAGCGGCGACGCCGTGACGGAGTTGGGCGTCAAGTATGGACCGGCCATCGCTGCCGGCGAATGGTGGCGGCTGATTTCGCCAGTTTTCTTGCACGCATCGACCCTGCACCTGGCCTTCAACATGTACGCGCTGTTCCTCATGGGGCCGACGCTCGAGCGCTACTATGGCAACCTTCGGTTTCTGGCGCTGTACCTGTTAGCGGGCTTTGCCGGCAACGTCGTGTCGCTTGTGTTCATGCCCGCCGTCCCGTCATTGGGCGCCTCGACGGCCATCTTCGGGCTGCTGGCGGCGCAGGGCGTCTTCATCTACCACAATCGCGCCTTCATCGGTCCTGACGCCCGCCGTGGGTTGATTAACATCATGATGGTGGCCGTCGTCAACTTCGTGATCGGCGTGGCGGGGTCGGCCTACATCGACAACTTCGGCCATCTGGGCGGGCTGGTGGGCGGCCTGATCTTCGCCTGGCTCGGCGGTCCCCTGCTGGAAGTGCGCACGACCGGCTTTGCCAACCCGGTGCTCGTTGACCGGCGCTCCAAGCGTGAGGTGCTGCTGGCAGGACTGGCCGATTTTCTCTTGTTTGCCACTGTGGCGATCTACTGGTATCTCCAGTACCCGCACTGACAACAACGTCACTCCGCGCTGCCGGTGCGCAGCCAGGTCCATAGGCGGGACCGCTGCCAGAGGCGGTTCCGCCATACGTACCAGGCGCCGGCGACCAGGCCGCCGAGTTCCCACGCCCACAGCTCGGGGCGGCGGGTGAAGGCGTACCAATAGGCCAGGCGGATGTCCTCTTGTTCGCTGCCCCGCTTCTGCCAGACGTGGAAGCGCCAACCCCGAAAGGGCCAGAAAAAGGTGTCAGGGAAGAACCAGAGGCGGTCGAGCAGGACGTGGCCGATGAAGGCCAGCGACAGCGGCCACCAGGCGGGTCGCCTGCCGAGCACGTAGGCCGCCAGACCCACGTGGACAATCAGGGTGTGGGCGAAAAGCACCGCCGACTTAAAGCGCCGGTAGAAATAGACGGCTGCCAGCGGCTTGTCGATGAGATCGGGCCCCATGGCGGCAAGGGCGAGCAGCCGCTGGTCGACTTCGGGGACGCCGGGGACGCGGTCCTTCAGCAACTGGTAGACGGCAAGCGTGTAGGCGACGTGGGTTTGGGGCAGCAAGGCAGGAGGTAGCGGGTGAGGGGTAGCGGGTGAAGAGAGACGAGAGGCGAGAGGCGAGAAACGAAATCAGGTGAGGGGTGGCGGGATGCGGGTGAATGTAGGGGCGATTCACGAATCGCCCGAATGACGGCACGCCTAAGGGTTGGGGACCTGGATAGTGGTGGTTTCGCCGGGGTGGACTTCCAAACGCACATCGTTCTCGGTGGCGGGGGCCGAGATCACTGCGCGCTGGCGGCGCTGCAGCTCGCGCAATTGCATCTCGGCGCGCCGGCCGCGGTCGGGCAGCGAATCCTTTCGTTCCAGGGCCGCAGCCAGCCAGGTTGCCGCTTCCTCATACTGCTCACACTGCACCAGCAGGGCGCCCAAATTGGCAGCCGCAAGGGCGTCGTTGGGATCTGCGGCCAGTTCCTCGCGCAAGCGCTGTTCGTGTGCAGTCTTGCGGTCAGAGCGGCGGAGCGTGGTGCCCAGATCGAAGACAATGTCCGACAGCCGGCTCTCTTCGGTCACAGCGGCGCGATGGCGGATGATGGCGCGTGAGCGGGCGACGATCATGTCCAACTCGCGCATGACCTTGAGTTGCAGATGGGCGTTCAGGTTTGCCGTCGGGGCGGGTAGGCTTACTTCCTCGCCGGAGTCGACAAGGACGTTATAAAGCGTCTCATCTCCACCCTCCCGTTCGAGCGCGACGATGAGGATGGGGTAGTTGCAGTGGTTGCTCAACGTGACGGCGCCGTTCTTCACGACAGCGATGATTCGGTCTGTGATCACTGTGCTGAAAGGCTCAACGGGCACCTTCTGCGCGAAGGGATACTGCACATCAAGGATTTCAAAGAAGCTGGCGGTATAGTTCTTGAAGATGCCGACGTGCTCGTGCACCTCCTGGTCTTCGCCGATTTCGAAAACCACGCGCTTGCCGATGAACTGCTCAAGAAGAGGGTCATGTTCGCCGGAGCCCGCCTGTCCCACCAGGTCGGCGCTAAAGCGTTTGAGATAGGTCTCGCCGGTTTCGTTGAAATAGCTGGCAGCGGGGCTCGCCCGCACCCGGCCCATCAGGAGGCTGATGACGTCATTGAGGGAACCGGAGGCGGCGCCGATGAAATTGCGAAACCGGCGCAGCAGGAAGCGCAGCGGTCCGGGGTTGAACCATTGCTTGACTTCTTTCGCCCGTCGCTTCTGGCTGGCGGCGTCCAGGACGTCGGCGTAGCGGTAGATCGCCTGGATGGCCTGGTACTCGCCGCTGTACATCACGTAGCTGGCTTCCACGTGCTCCTCGTCCTGCACAGCGCGCTGGTACTGCAGCTCAAGACCGGTGGGCGACACCTTGAGCTTGCCCCAAATCAGCCGCCCATCCGTGTGTTCCAGCGTGACGTGATAGTCCTCGAAGCCTACCAGGCACTCATCGCGGCGCCGCGAGCTCAGCCAGGCGCCTACCAGGCTCACGATGACGACAAACCCGATGGTGACAACCAGCGACCAATCGATCAGCATGCCCTCTCTCCTTGTTCCGATGGGTCAAAGACCAGAAATGCGTTGTTGTGTGGGGTCGCTAGGATAGCAGAATATGGACCTCGGGCGGAAATGAGCGGGGCGTAGGGCAAGAAGACCTCCGGGAGGCGCTGAGATCCCGCGCCTCCCGGAGGTCATGGTAGCCGTCGTTGACAGCCTGCGGCGTTCACGGCAGAATGGGGCCCATGTCCACTCTTCCCCACACGGTCACGATCGTCGGCGCCGGGCTGGCCGGTTCCGAGGCTGCCTGGCAGCTCGCCCAATCCGGCGTCAAGGTTCGCCTTTTCGAGATGCGGCCGCAGCGCGCCACCGAGGCGCACCAGACGTCTGACTTCGCCGAACTGGTGTGCTCCAACTCGTTCGGCGCCCTGGCCACCGATAAGGCCCTCGGTTTGCTGAAGGCCGAGCTGCGGCGCTTGGGGTCGCTGATCATTGCCTGCGCCGACCGCAACGCTTTGCCCGCGGGGGGCGCCCTGGCCGTCGCCCGCGACCACTTCAGCGCTGACGTCACCCAGGCGTTGAGCACGCACCCGAACATCACGGTCGTGCGCGAGGAGGTCACCGAGATTTCCCAGGGTCCCACGCTGATTGCCAGCGGCCCCCTGACCTCACCGGCGCTGGGCGAGCGCATCGGCCAACTGGCAGGGCAGCGCTATCTTTACTTCTATGACGCCCTGGCGCCGATCGTGGCGCTGGAGTCCATCGCCATGCCCCCGGCGTGGCGGCAGTCGCGCTACGACCGCGACTCGGGCCAATCCGAGGGCGACTACGTCAACTGCCCGCTGAACAAGGAAGAGTACGAGGCGTTTGTGGCGGCGGTGCGGGAGGCGGAGCGCATCGAGCTGCGGCGCTTCGAGCAGGAGGACGAGCGCTTCTTCGAGGGCTGTCTGCCCATCGAGGTGCTGGCCGGGCGCGACGTGCAGGCGCTGGCCTATGGGCCGATGCGGCCGGTGGGGCTGCGCGACCCACGCACGGGCCGTCGCCCCTACGCCGTGGTGCAGCTGCGGCAAGACAATCTGGCGGGCACGCTGTACAACATCGTCGGCTTTCAAACCAACATCAAGTGGCCGGACCAACGACGCATCCTGCGCATGATCCCCGGCCTGGAAGCGGCGGAGTTCGTGCGCTTCGGGCAGATGCACCGCAACACCTTCCTGAACAGCCCCACGCTGCTGCGGCCCACGCTGCAGTGGCATGACCGCGACGATCTCTTCTTTGCCGGGCAGATCACCGGCACCGAGGGCTACGTCGGCTCCACCGCCGGCGGCCTGTTGGCCGCCATCAACCTGACCCGGCTGCTGCACGGTCTGGCGCCGCAGGCGCTGCCGGTCGAGACCATGATGGGGGCGCTGTTCCACTATGTCACCCACACCGAGCCTAAAGACTTCCAGCCCATGAAGGCCAATCTCGGTCTGCTGCCGGAGCTGAACCCGCCCGTGCGCGACAAGCAGAAGCGCAACCAGGCGCATGCTGCGCGGTCGCTGGCGGCGCTGGAGCGATGGGCGGCGGGAATAGATCGGTAGCACTGGTCTCTCACTTCTCCTCTCAGGAGGCACCCATGCCCTCCACCGCAGATGTCGTGATCGTCGGCGCCGGAACGATCGGCAGCAGCACGGCCTATCACCTGGCGCGGCAGGGCCTCAGAAACGTGGTTGTGGTCGAGATGGGCCGCGCCGGCAGCGGCACTTCCAGCAAGTCGGCCTCCATGCTCAGTCTGCAGTTCGGGCACGACGAGCTGATGGTGCGGATGGCGCAGGCCGCCTACAGCCGCTACATGCAGTTCGAGTCCGAGTTCGGCGTCCCCATCGACTTCAAGCGCATCGGCCTCCTGGCGCTGGCGACAGAGGCGAGCGCCGGGCACCTGCGCCGGAACGCCGGGCTGATGCAAGCGCTGGGCATCGCTACCGACCTGCTCAGGCCTGACGAGATCAAGCAGCGCTACCCGGCGATCAACACCGAGGATATCGTGGTCGGCGCCTTCGGGCCGGACGATGGCGTTCTGGACGCGCACATGGTCGTCACCGGTTACGTGCGCAAGGCCCGCGAGCTGGGCGCGAAGGTGGTCGAAGGCGTGAAGGCAACCGGCATTCGGGTCGGGGCAGGCCAGGTCGAAGGCGTGGAAACCACCGATGGTTTCATCGCCGCGCCGCTGGTGGTCAACGCCGGAGGACCGTGGGCGATCGAGATCGGCCGCTGGGTGGGCGTCGACCTCCCCATCCTGAACTCCGCCCGCAGCATCGTCGTCACCCCACCCTTCCCCGATATCGCTTCCGATTGGCCTTTCGTCGAGGATCTGACGGTGGAATGGTACTGCCGGCCGGAAGGCCCCGGCATCCTGATGGGCATGGGCGCTGCCCCCACCGACCAGACCGAGATTCCCTTCCGCCGCGAAGCGATGGACGACCTGTTCGCCGCCGCCATGCACCGTATCCCGGTGCTGGAAAAGGCGAGCATCCTGACCGGCTGGACGGGCGTGCGGCCGATGACGCTGGACGACCGGCCCATCCTGGGACCGGTGGATGGGGTGGAGGGGTTCCTCTTGAACTGCGGCTGGGGTGGCGCCGGTGTCATGCTGTCGCCCGTGGCCGGGCAATTGCTGGCCGGGTACGTGGCCAGTGGTCAGAGGGAACCGCTCGAACCCTTCGCAGTCGGGCGGTTTGCGGGCCTGCCCACCGCCGATATCCATGACCTGCGCATCCTGGCAAGGGCGGGGTGAACGCCTGGGAGGATCTGAACTCGGAGGTAGTCGCTGGCTACCTGGGTGTGCTGCGGGAACTTGGGGTTTCAGTTTCACGTCTTCAGTTCGCACACGGCATGCATCAATGCGCAATGCGTGATGCCTGTGCAGAGGTTGTTTCTTGACTAGTCGAAGCGTCTCCCAGAAAGAAGGTGAGCGATGAAGCGATTGCTTTTTGTCGCAGCGTTGTCTATCGCGGCGCTGGTTGTGACGGGATGTGCGACGCCGCCGGCGCCGGACCCTACCGCAGCCGCACAAACTGCAGCCAGCGTTGCCACTCAGAGCGTCTGGGCCACATACGATCTCCCCACGGCCGGGCTAACCTTTGCCATGCCTGCGGGCGCCAGGGTTGAGGATCAGGGTACGCCGCAGCCGGGGCTGCCTCCTGTGATCACGCTGTATGCGCCAGCAGATCAGTTCCCCGACGGGAATGTTGTGACCCTGGTCGTCAGTAGCTACGAAAGACCCACCGGCCAGGAACTGGCACGCTGGGCGGAAATGTATAATGCGATGGGGGAAATGCCGGTGCAGGTGCTCGACAAACGGATGGTTGACCTGGCCAATGCGCCGGGGCGATCGCAGCAGGCTCTCACGGTCGAAACCCTAATCGCCGGCGAACAGCGGCTCTCCGTTCTGCTGCCACACGGCCGGCTCGTGATCGACATCTCAGGTCCCAAGACGGTGGCTATGCAAAAGCTCCTCCCGGCGATTGCTGCCTCTGTCCGTTTCGCCTCTGATGCACCCACGACGCTGGCCGAATTGTACGGCGTAGACTGGGAAGCGCCGTCGCTTCAGGATGTGTACGACGAGCGAATGGCGGCCCTGGCCGTGACGCCGCGGCCGGGCATTGTCGAGAGCGATGCGGCGACCTCTACGGCGATTGCCCTGATGACCACGCCCGGACCCACGAAGACATACAGTCCGGACATGCAGGCAGCCGAGGATGCGTACAATGCCAGTGTAGCGACGGCCGCGGCCTTGACGCTGCTGACGCCGCCTCCGGCGACGGCGACGCCTGTCCCCACCCCCACCCCCTTGCCGGCCGGGCAGGAGGGCTTGTATCTGTACAGGGGGGCGAGCAGCTACCAGCAGACCCCACGCTTTCAAGTGAAGTATGAGGCCAAACGGTGGAAGCTCGACGGTGAAACACTGCAACATCGCCTGCTGCCGGGGTGTGCGCTGCATCTGGCTGCGGGCGGACGTGGGGTGCTGGGCCCGGCGGTGGTGGATTGGCGGGACTTTGGCGGCTTCGAGTGGCGGGTCATGGGGTTGCCGGCAGAGCGGATGATCAGCTATGCGCTTGATCGACCCGAAGGCTATTTTTTGTTCGTGGCCGAGGATCCGGTGCTGAGCAGTGAGGGGCTCAACACGCCGTGTCGTGCTGCTGTGGAAGCAGTGATCGCCACATTTGTGCTGCTCGCCGACTGAGAGGTTCGACGCCGGCTGGCGCAAACTGACTGGTTTGCGCGTTTTTCAACTGCGAAACCCACCCCCGACCTTGCCCGGCGTGAGCAGCCGTGATACCATGCGGGCTGCCATCCTACACAGGGAGTCATTGCTTTGGGTAACTTTTACTACGGCGGCCAGGCCGTCATCGAAGGCGTCATGATGCGAGGCCGCCAGCGGGCGGCGATCGCGGTGCGCGATCCGCACGGCGGCATTGTTGTCCACGAGGAACCCCTGCCCGCGCGCATCTATCGCAGCCGCGCCTCTCAGATTCCCTTTGTTCGCGGCATGGTCCTGCTCTGGGATGCCCTGGTGTTGGGCACCCGCTCGCTGATGTGGTCGGCCGATGTGGCCATCGGCGAAGAGGAAGGCAGCCAGGGTTTCTCCGGTCCCATGGCCTGGGGCACGCTGCTCGTCTCGCTGGCAGTTGGCATCGGACTGTTCATTGCCTTGCCGGCGGTGTTGGGTGGGGTGGCGGAGCGTTTTCTGGGTGTCTCGAAGCTGGGGGCCAGCTTGGTCGAGGGTGTGGTGCGCCTGGCCATGTTCATCGGCTATATCGTCCTCATCGGCCGCCTGCCGGACGTGAAGCGAGTCTTCGCCTACCACGGCGCCGAGCACAAGACAATCAACGCCTACGAGGCGGGCGCAGCGCTGACACCGGCAAATGTTGCCCAGTACTCCACCCTGCACACTCGCTGTGGCACGAGCTTCCTGCTGTTTGTACTGGTGATCAGCATCGTGCTGTTCACGCCGCTGCAGTTCGATAACTGGTTCCTGCGCATTGGCTCCCGCCTGGTGCTGATTCCTTTTGTGGCGGGAATCGCCTATGAGTTCCTGCGTTTCAGCACCCAGCACCAGAACAACCGCATCATGCGGTTATTGATCGCACCCGGCCTGGCGATGCAGCGCCTGACAACCCGAGAGCCGGACGAAAGCATGCTCGAGGTCGCCATCGCTGCCCTGCACCCCGTGCTGGTGGCGGACGGTCTGGAAGTGCCAATGGCGCCAACGCCGGTGATGGCCACGGCGACGGCCGGCGCAAGCGCGGGCGGCTCCTGATCTCTCAGATCGAACCCATATCTCTAGGAGTGAATCACATGACCACCCCGCTCAAAGTCACTGTCACCGGCGCCGCCGGACAAATCGCTTACAGCCTCCTTTTCCGCATCGCAAAGGGCGACGTCTTTGGTCCCAAGCAGCCGGTTATCCTGCAAATGCTGGAGATCACACCGGCCATGGGAGCGCTGGAAGGCGTGGCCATGGAGCTGCAGGACTGCGCCTTCCCGCTGCTGCACGGTATGGTGCTCTCCGATGACGCCAAGGTCGGGTTCGGCGGCGCCAACTGGGCTTTCCTGGTGGGCGCGTTTCCGCGCAAGGCCGGGATGGACCGCAGCGATCTGATCGGCAAGAACGCCTCCATTTTCTCAGAGCAGGGCAAGGCCATCAGCGGCTACGCTGCCAGCGACGTCCGCCTGCTGGTGGTTGGCAACCCGGCAAACACCAACGCCCTGATTGCCATGAGCAATGCCCCCGACGTACCCCGAGAGCGCTTTACGGCGATGACGCGTCTGGATCACAACCGGGCCCTCAGCATGCTGGCAACCAAGGCGGGCGCCAACGTGGCGGATGTCCGGCAGTTGACCGTCTGGGGCAACCACTCCAGTACCATGGTGCCGGACCTCACCTACTGCCATATCGGCCGCCAGAAGGCGCTCAACGCGGTAGGCAAGCGCTGGTATAAGAAGGAGTTCGTGTCCACCGTGGCTGGTCGCGGGGCTGCCGTCATCAAGGCGCGCGGCGCTTCCTCGGCAGCCTCGGCAGCCAATGCCGCCATTGATCATGTGCACGACTGGGCGCAAGGCACGCGCAAGGGCGACTGGGTGTCGATGTCGGTGCCCAGCGATGGCTCCTACGGGACGCCAGAGGGCGTCATTTTCTCGTTTCCCTGTGTCTGCCCTGGCGACGGCACGTATCAGATCGTGCAGGGGCTGAAGCTGGACGAGGAGATCATGGCCGGCATCAAGGCCACCGGCGATGAGCTGCTGGCCGAGCGCGCGGTCGTCGCCGATCTGCTGTAGTCTTACCCGCACGTAACACGCAGCACGCTGATACCAGAGCCTGCTGCGTGTTACGTATTGCGTCTTGAAAACAGGGGAGCGAGCATGGAGACTATTGACCAAGGTGATCTACTGGATGAAATGCCGCCGGACCATCGCTCCGGTTTTGTAGCTGTCGTCGGGCGTCCCAACGTGGGCAAATCGACGCTGATGAATGCCCTGTTGGGGCAGAAGATCGCCATCGTCTCGGCCCGACCCCAGACCACGCGCAACCGTATCAGCGGCATTCTCACCCTGGACGATATGCAGGTCATCTTCATCGACACGCCGGGCATCCACCAGCCGGAGCACAGCCTTGGCAAGTACATGGTCGACCAGGCCCTGTCCTCGCTGCCTGACGCCGACCTGGTGCTCTGGGTCACCGACGTGAGCAAGCGCCCGGCTGACGATGACGTGCGGGTGGCTCAGGTGTTGGCCGGTCAAGTCCTGCCGGTCATCCTGGTCATGAACAAGATCGATGCCACGCCGCCCGATTATCTGCTCGACAACAGTGCCGCTTTCCGGGACCTGGTTCCGATGGCTGTGGCCGACATCGCCATCAGCGCCCTGCGCGACCAGGGCCTTGGGGCGCTACGCGGCCTGCTGTGGCAGCATCTGCCGCTCGGTCCGCGCTATTTCCCACCCGATCAGGTGACGGAGGTGAAAGAGCGTTTCCTGGCCGCCGAGCTGGTGCGGGAGCAGGCCCTGCACCTCCTGCGCGAGGAGGTGCCTCACGCCATTGCCGTGGAGATCGAAGAATTCTCGCACCGTTCCAACGGCGTCGTGTATATCGCTGCGCGTGTGTTTGTCGAACGCGATTCGCAGAAAGGGATTCTACTGGGGAAAGGCGGCAGCATGCTCAAACGCATCGGCAGCGCCGCCCGCCGCGAGATCGAGACCATGATGGAAGCGCCCGTGTTTCTTGACTTGCATGTCGCCGTCAAGACGCAATGGCGACGAAATCAAGCAGATCTGCGGAGTTTGGG
>CAZHTZ010000140.1:0-11431 GCA_964535455.1 uncultured Caldilineales bacterium | reverse complement strand
CAACATACCCTATCTTACCACAGTTATACCTCTATTTCAGCCCACCTGTACTAGCACGATTTTTTAACTCACATCGCCGCACACACTGTTGGAAGCAAGACAAATGGCTCAATACCAAATTCTCTATTGGCATGACATTCCCACGCAGGTCCGGGTCCGCGAGGGGCGCGAGCGCGTCAGCCGTCCCCTGCCTGACCGATTCATGGAAGCCGTTGACGCCGTGGCAATGGCGGCCAAACTAACCGGCACCGATGACTATATGCAAGGCTTCCGTTGGAGCGATGCGCAGGAACGCAGCGGCACGTTGCCGGAAATCGCTGACACCGTCGTCGCAGAGTTAGACGCCCAGTTTCCTGCGATCGACTGGCGACCCCTTGCCCAACGCCTGCGCGAAAGTTGAGGAGGACAAAATGACCCACCCTGCTCCCAACGACCCCCTCGTCATCCTCATGCCATCGGGCCGGCGTGGGCGCGTCGCCCCGGGAACCTCCTTGCTGGATGCCGCCCGGCAGATGGGCGTCGAGATCGAAAGCATCTGCGGCGGCCGCCTGACCTGCGGAAAGTGCAAGGTCCGAATCGAAGAAGGAACATTCCAGAAACACGGCATCACCTCCGGCAAAGCTCACGTATCACCGCCGAGCGCGGAAGAGCGTGAGTTGCTGGAGAATATGCATGCAACTGGCTTCAGGCTCTCGTGCAGTTGTTTCGTTGAGGGCGATGTGCTGGCCTTTGTGCCCGAAGAAGCCCGCGCCCACAAGCAGATCATCCGCAAGACCGCCACCGAGCGCGTTATCGAGATCAATCCCGCCGTGCGCCAGGTTTACGTCAAGGTCGAGGAAGCCAGGCTCGGCGAGCACCGGGGCGACTGGGGACGGCTGCAGTCGGCCTTAGGCGAGCAGTGGCAGCTAGAGAACCTGAGCATCGATCTACAGGCCCTTCGCAACCTGCAGTCAGCCCTGCGCAAGGGCCAGTGGAAGGTCACGGTGACGCTCTGGCAGGACCGAGAAGTCATCGACGTCCGGCCTGGGTACCAGGAAGGCGCCTATGGACTGGCCGTGGATATCGGGAGCACGACCGTCGCCGCCTACCTGTGTAATCTGCGCACCGGCGAACTGCTGGCTACCGAGTCGCTGATGAACCCTCAGGTCACTTATGGCGAAGATCTGATGAGCCGCATTTCCTATGCCATGATGAACGACGATGGCCTCGACAAAATGCACAAGGCCATCATCGACGCCCTCAACACCCTGGCTGCACGCGCCGCCAAAGCCGGTGGCATCCGCAGCCGCCAGATTCACGAGCTGGTGGTCGTCGGCAACACGACCATGGTGCACATCTTCCTGGGCATCAGCCCTGTCGAGATCGGCGGTGCGCCCTTCGCCCTGGCCACGCGTGACCCGGTGGACGTCAAGGCGCGTGAACTGGGCCTGAAGTTGCATCCTGGCGCCAACGTCCATGTGCTGCCGGCAGAGGCAGGACACGTTGGGGCCGATAATGTCGGCGTGCTCATCGCCGAAGAACCCTATCGCCAGGACGAGATCGTGCTGGCCGTGGATGTGGGCACCAACGCCGAGATCCTTCTCGGCAACCGCGAGTGGATGTACAGCGCTTCCAGCCCAACAGGACCGGCTTTCGAGGGCGCACAGATCACCTACGGCATGCGGGCAGCGCCGGGAGCCATCGAGCGCGTGCGCGTCGATCCCGTCACCAAGGAACCCCGATTCCGCGTCATCGGCGAGGAACGTTGGTCGGACGAATGGCCCAAGGGTCGCCAGGTGTCACTGGAAGATCAGCCAAAGCACCTGGCTTCCGGAATCTGCGGATCGGGCATCATCGAGGTAGTGGCTGAGATGCTGATGGCAGGGGTAGTTCTGCCTGATGGCCGCTTCAACCCCAATCTGGTCATGGACCGCCTGGTATGGAAAGAGCGCAAAGGCCATTACATCCTGGCCACAGGCGACCAAACGACGACCGGTGAGCCCATTGTGGTCACCCAAATTGACGTGCGCAACATCCAGTTGGCCAAGGCCGCCCTGTATGCCGGCGCCAAACTGCTGATGCTGCGGGCCGGGATCGACAAGGTAGACCGGGTGGTGCTCGCAGGGGCCTTTGGCAGCTACATCGACCCCAAACATGCCCTGATCCTGGGGCTCATTCCTGATTGCGAGCTGGCAAAAGTCGTGGCGGTGGGCAACGCCGCCGGTGATGGCGCCCGCATCGCGCTGCTGAACAAGGAAAAGCGTAAGGAGGCAAAGGAGATTTCGCGGTGGACCCGTTACATCGAAACCGCCGTCGATCCGCTTTTCCAGGAAGAGTTCGTTGCGGCCATGCATATACCGCACGCCTCCGATGCCTTCCCGCATCTTGAGGGCATACTTCCGGAAGCGCAGGATGTGCCCATGGTCCGTCCTCGTGAGCGCCGCACCCGCCTCGCTCCGGTCTAAGGTACGCCATGAGCTCCGACATCGTTCTCAGCGATCTCTCGAATGACGATCTCCTGGCTCTGATGGCCGAGGATGTTTACGACGGCTACGCCGCCGAGGTCGTGGCAGAAGTCAAAGAGGCGTTGGCCCGCGGCCTGTCCCCCGACCTGATTCTCAATCAGGGACTCGGTCCGGGCATGGATCTGGTTTCTGCCGGCTTTCGCAACGACCGGCTTTTCGTGCCGGAGGTGGCCGTCGCCGCGCGGGCGATGAAGGCGGGTCTTGAATCCCTACGCGCCGGGACAGCCCCGGCCCAGGCCCCTCTTCTAGGCAAGGCCGTGCTGGGCGCCGTGCGCGGCGACCTGCACGACCTCGGCAAGACTCTGGTTGCCATGTCGCTTGCCCAGGCGGGCTTCGAGGTCACGGATCTCGGAGTCAACGTGAAGACCGACGCCTTTGTGGCGTCGGTCGCAGCACAGCGGCCCCAGGTGCTTTGTCTGAGCGCCCTGCTCAGTACAAGCATGCCGTTCGTGCAAGAGGTAATCGTCGCCCTCAACACTGCCGGCCTGCGACAGGATCTTCTGGTCATCGTCGGTGGCGCCCCGCTCAACGATGGTTTCGCCCGGCAGTATGGCGCCGATGCCTATTGCGCCGACGCAGCCAGCGCAGCAGCGGCGGCTCGCGCCTGGGTGCAGCAGCGAGAATGGAGGTAAGAAAATGAGTCTCGGTTCGTGGATGAGAAACCATCCGCACTTCCTTGAAACGGTCTACCAGTTCACGGAACACACCTTCATACGTCTCGACCCCGTGGTCAAGAAATTCGGCTATGAGCGATCGAATCGCTGGCTCAAAGGCCCCGAGGACTTCGCCAAGCAGGTTGTTTTCGATTGCCGCATGTGTGGACAGTGTATCCTGCACTCGACCGGCATGACCTGTCCGATGAGCTGTCCCAAGAACCTGCGCAACGGTCCCTGCGGGGGCGTGCGGGCCAACGGGCACTGTGAAGTGAAACCCGAGATGCGGTGCGTATGGGTGGAGGCGTTCGAGCGATCGGGCCACATGCCTGTCTATGGCCATGAGATGCTCTTCATCAACCCGCCTGTCAATCGCCAGCTTAAAGGGTCTTCGGCCTGGATCAACATGCTCACAGGGGTTGACAAGGAAGTACCGAAGGCCTGGGGAGGCACATCGCAGAGGGTCGAACTCATCCTGCCCGAAGAGGGCTGGACCTCAGGGCAGTAAGAGGCGAAGAAGCACATGGCCGACATCAGCACAGAATCCACCGTTGAGCAGCCTCTCTTCGCCGGAAGCCGCCTGGAACGCGTCCTGCGCTCAGGACGCTTTGCCGTTACCGCCGAGCTGAATCCTCCGGACAGCGCCGATCCCCAGGAGGTATACGATGCGGCCCTGGTCCTGTCGGAAGTCTGTGATGCCATCAACGCCACTGATGCATCCGGGGCCAATTGCCACATGTCCAGCGTGGCCATCTGCGCCCTGCTCACGCGCGCCGGCTATGAGCCGGTCTACCAGATCTCCTGTCGCGACCGCAATCGCATTGCCATTCAGGGCGATGTACTGGGCGCGGCCGCCATGGGAGTGCGCAACGTCCTGTGCCTGACCGGCGATGACGTGACCGCCGGCGACCAGCCCCAAGCCAAGCGCGTGTTTGACTTCGACTCGATGCAGTGCCTCCGCACACTGACGATCATGCGCGACAAAGCCATGTTCCTCAGCGGACGCAAGCTCACGGTGCCGCCGCGCCTGTTCATTGGCGCCGCCGAGAATCCCTTCGTCCCGCCCTTTGATTGGCGACCCTATCGCCTGGCGAAGAAAATGGAAGCAGGCGCCAGTTTCATCCAAACACAGTATTGTTTCGACGTGCCGCGCATGCGCCAGTTCATGCAGCGGGTCCGTGACCTGGGCTTGCACGACAAGATCTACATCCTGGCGGGCGTAGGTCCCCTGCGCAACGAGAAGGTGGCAGAGTTCATGCGCACGAAGGTGCCCGGCATTTACATCCCGGACGAAGTCGTCGAGCGCATGCGGCAGACGCCCAAGGAAAAAAAGATCGCCGAAGGCAAGCGCATCTGCGTCGAAATCATCCAGCAGATGCGGGAGATCGAAGGCATTGCCGGCATCCACATCATGGCCTACCGCCAGGAGGAGCTGGTGGCCGAGATTGTGGAAGAGTCCGGACTCCTTCCTCGACCTGGTCGTCTGGGTGCACCTGATCCTCGCGCTCTGGGACCACAGCGTAAGTTCGAAAGGCAAGATAGGACCGGCAACGCTCGCCTGGACAGGCTGGGAGTCATCGATGAGCGCGCCAGCACCCCTTGAGGGGGCGCGCACCCAAGTCATTGGACTGCTGCAGGCGCACCACGTCGCCTATCGTCTGCTTCCCCACTGCTAAGCCATGTTCGGCTGTATTGCCAAGAAGCTGAACAAATATTGAGCAGTGGCCTGGCCTGCCTCGATAGGCCGTCTAGGCGGCAAGTTCCAACTCAAGCTGTGATTCCCAGGTAGCCCACGACGGCAAGTGGGGAAGGTGAAGTGCGGCGAGTGTGTTCTCGTAGCCTCGGAGGACTCACATCCTGGCGGGTTACGAGAACACACTGGACGGCTTCGATTCTTGACACGTGCCATCGCTCTGCTTACAATATGATACTTACCGACCGGTCGGTAACTCGTGCGCTCGAACCAGGCAAGTTCGAGCGCAATCATTTGCGAGGTAGCATGAATATCGCTGACAACCGCACACGTAACCGCATTCTTGTCGTCCTCTTCATCGGCGTGCTTATGGGGGCGCTCGACATCGCCATCGTGGCGCCCGCCCTACCTGCCATCAAGGCTGCCCATCCCGGAGTCGGTGCACGCGCCCTGGCCTGGGTGTTCACCATCTACGTGCTCTTCTACCTGATCGGCACGCCCCTCATGGCCAAGCTCTCCGACGCCGTGGGAAGGCGCCGAATCTACCTGCTCGATGTGTCCCTTTTCGCCGCCGGCTCGCTGATCGTCGCCCTGTCGCCTTCCTTCGCCGTCTTGCTCTTGGGGCGGGCCGTCCAGGGTCTGGGCGCCGGCGGTATCTTTCCCGTGGCCAGCGCCGTCATCGGTGACACCTTTCCGTCCGAGAAACGCGGCAGCGCCCTGGGTCTGATTGGCGCCGTGTTCGGCCTGGCATTCCTCGTCGGGCCCATCATCGGCGGCGTAGTCTTGATGGTGGCAAGCTGGCGTTGGCTGTTCGTTATCAACCTGCCTATCGCTGCCATCGTCCTGGTGCTTGCCGCACGCACCCTGCCCGCCACGAGACCGGCCACCCGGAAACGTTTCGACCTCCTGGGCATGGTCATTCTGGGGTTAGCCCTGGCGGCGCTGACCTTTGGCATCAGCCAGTTTGACACCAAGAACATCGGAACCAGCCTCACGTCTCTGCACGTATGGCCGTTTTTCCTCGGGGCTGTGGCGCTGCTGGTCGTTTTCTACCTTGTAGAGCAGCGCGCCGAAGACCCCATCGTGCGCATGAGCCTTTTCGCCTCCCGGCAGATGAAAGTGGTGAGCGGCGTGGCTTTGGGCGCGGGTCTCGGCGAGGCAGCGGTTGTCTTCGTGCCGCTGTTGCTGGTGGCCGCTTTCGGGCTGAAGGAGTCAACTGCCAGCTACGCGCTGCTTCCGGCGGTGCTGGCGATGGCGGTCGGTTCGCCGCTGGCCGGTCGCATGCTTGACCGCTTCGGGTCGCGGGTGGTCATCGTGCTCGGCCTCAGTCTGCTCGCCGCCGGCATGATCCTGGTCGGTCTGCTAAGCGTCTCTTGGGTATCGTTCTACGCCGCAGCACTGCTCATTGGGTTGGGCCTGGGCATGTTGCTGGGCGCCCCGCTGCGCTATGTGGTGCTCAACGAAGCGCCCGTCACGGCCCGCGCCGCCTCGCAGGGTGTGCTCTCGCTCTTCACTTCCTCCGGCCAGCTCATCGGCGGCGCCCTGGTCGGGGCCGTCGCTGCCTCGCTTGGCGGCGGCGTGACCGGCTATAAGAGCGCCTATCTTGCGGTCGGCGTGGTGGCTGTTGTCCTCATCCTGGTGGCGCTTGGGCTCAAGAGCCGCGCCGCCGAGATCGAAACCGTTCGCCGCAACGAGGCGGCGCGCAGCACCGACCACGCGGTGGGCGTGACCGCCGAAATCAAGCCTGCCTGATTCCATTCCTTCCTCTCCATTTCTCACAAACCAAAGGTCTGCCTTCCATGTACGAATACACTCTCATCCTCCACAGCATCTTGCGCTGGGTTGTGCTCATCGCCGGTGTCATTGCCGTCATCAAGGCGCTGCTGGGCTGGCGCGGTGGCCGCCCGTGGACTGCCGGCGATGACCGCATTGGCATGATCTACACCAACAGCCTGGATGTCCAGCTACTGCTCGGACTGCTGCTCTTCTTCGTGCTCAGCCCCATCACCCGAGCCGCGTTGTCGAGCATGGGCTCGGCAATGCAAAACGATGTGACGCGCTTCTTCCTGGTTGAGCACGTCCCGCTCATGCTGATCGCCATCGTGTTTGCACACATCGGTCGCTCCCGCGCCCGCAAGGCCAGTGAGGATAGCGGCAAGCACCGGCTGTCGTTCATCTTCTACGCCATCTCCATCGTGCTCATTCTGCTCGCCATTCCCTGGCCGTTCATGAGCTAGGGCCGCCCACTCATGTAATGCAATCCCCTCCAGCACCTGCTTTCTCCCCATCGACATGAATCGATGGGGAGAAAGCATCCCGACAGGAGCGGCAAGGTTCCGTAGAATCTCATCAACTTTCTATAGCTTTATGAGGTATTCTACAAATGAGTTCAACTGAGACCGTGGAACCTGGAGCCACCATGCCGGCGACAACGACCGGTGAGAGCGCCGAGCAACGCTTCAGCGTTTGGCGGTCGCTCAAAATCGGCAGCTTCCACGTCGGCTCTTCGCTTGCCGACCTGCTCACTTCGGCGGTTTGGAACCGGATTCTCATTGCCGACTTTGGCGTGCCAGCGTGGCCTGTCTCCCTGCTTGTGGCGCTGCGCTATCTTCTCGCTCCCCTGGCCCTGTGGGCGGGGCACAAGTCCGATACGCACCCCCTCTTTGGCAGTCGCCGGTTGGCCTATATCTGGATGGGTCGCCTGTTGATGCTGCTGTCGCTGCCGCTCCTTCCTCTGGCATTGGCAGCTATCGGCTTCGACCAGCGCTCCGTCATGGGCTGGACCCTCGCCGTCACCTCCTTCCTGGTTTTTGGCGTTGGCACCCTGATCTCCGGCGCCCCCTATCTGGCCCTGGTGTATGACAGCGCCCCCTATGCCCGCCGCGGCCAGGCCATCGCCATCGTGCAGACGATCCTGGTCGCCAGCTTTGCTTTCGGCGGTTTCCTCTACGGACGTCTGCTGCCGACTTTCAACTACGCGCAATTCTGGCGCCTGGTGCTTTTCGCCATGGCCGGAGCTGCCTTCTTTTGGGTCTTTTCGGTCTGGGGGGAAGAACGCCGGCGACCAGCGCCTGCCGCTGCCCCGCCCGGCTCGTCCCTCCGCCACTCGCTCGGCGAAATGTGGGCGGATGTGCGCACGCGGCGCTACGCCATCTTCCTGGGATCCTCGGCCTTTTTCGCCTTTATGCAAGATTCGATGCTGGAACCATTCGGCGGCGATGTCTTTCGGCTCAGCGTCGGCCAGACAACGCGCTTCAATGCTCATTGGGGCACAGGGGTGCTGCTGGCGATGATCCTGACGGCAGTGCTGACCCGCCGCTGGCGACCCGAACAACAGGTTGGCACCACCTTGTTGGGATTGGCGCTGTTGGGGACGCCGGTCATGTTGCTCGGCGTGGCCTCGGCATTGCAGATGCAAAGCATGATTGTGCCCGTACTCCTGGTTTTTGGCTTCGGGTTCGGTGTATTCGCCGTGGGTGGGGTGAGCCTGCTGATGGCGATGTGCAGGCCGGCCCAGGCCGCCAGCTACCTGGCGCTCTGGAGCATGGTGCAGTTGGTCTCCCGCGGCTTGGGCATCGCCATGGGTGGTGTCATCCGCGATGTCGCCCTGGCGATCACCGGCGCCTTCAGCAGCGCCTATGCCTCACTTTTCATTATCGAAGGGCTGGGCCTGTTTCTATGCATCTGGCTGCTCGTGCGAGTCGACGTCAAGGGGTTTGCTGCCAACCATGGCGCCAGCCTTCCCGCAAGCAGCGCCCTGGCGGTCGCCGCCGACTAGGACGAGTTCCGGCAACCATGCGCACCCTCGAAGCCGCTGACCTGCACCAGAAATGCCTCGACGAGGCAACCAGTCTGTTCGTCACCCACGGCTATAACGGCATCTCGATGCGAGAGATCGCGGAACAGGTGGGGGTCTCGAAGGCCGGGCTTTACTACCATTTCCGCGACAAGGAAGCGCTTTTCCTGGCCATCCTGACGGCCAACCTTGAGGCAATCGAAGGCATTGTAACAGGCGCTCGACGCACGGAAAGCCATCCCCGGTCGCGCATTGCCCGCGTTCTGCATGACATCAGCACCAGGGCGCCGGAACAGCGCGCCATCATCCGACTCGCCAGCCAAGAGCTCGGCAACCTCAGCCCCGAAGCACGCGGCGCCTTTGGACGGCTTTACCACGAGAAGTTCATCGACCAGATCCAGTCCATTCTTGTGGAAGGGATTGCCGGCGGCGACTTACAGCCGGTGGATGCCCGCAATGCCACCTGGATTCTGTTGGGCATGATGTACCCCTTTCTCTACCCGGCCCATGATGCCATGCTTTCACCGACCGCGACCGCGATCGACCTCATGGTCACGATCTTCTTCGACGGGCTGGCAACTCGCACCACATCAGGCCGCGGCGGGTGAACGACGTTCCAGTGCGAAAATGGCGGTCGTCGCCAGCAGGTTTTTCACCTTGACGATGTGGACGCGGCGACCGTGCACCACATAAAGTTCCCCTGTGATCACCAGGCCTTCCTGCTGGCAGAAATGAGCGAAATCGGTGATGGTGAGGGCCTGCCAGCGGGGCACGTCATGCCAGCGCTGCGATAGATCAGGAGCCTGCGGGATGCACCCCGTAAGCAGCAGGTGCAGGCGACAGCGCCAGTAGCCCCAATTGGGGA
This sequence comes from uncultured Caldilineales bacterium, assembly GCA_964535455.1. GTDB lineage: Bacteria > Chloroflexota > Anaerolineae > J102 > J102 > SSF26. Next base: position 1,920 of record CAZHTZ010000140.1, on the reverse strand, counting down.
AGCTGACGATGGCCCGCCGGCCCACGCGCAACATCTCACGCAGGATGGTGCCGGGGTTGTCGAGGTAGGGAAGGGTCTGGCTGAGAATGACGTCGTCGAAGCTGGCGTCAGGGTAGTCGGCAAGTCCTTCTTCCAGGTGGCCTTGTCGTACGCTGAGCCCCCGGCGCACGCAGGCCAACACGTTGCCTTCGTTTAGCTCGATGCCTCGGCCCCGCACGCTCTGCGCCCGCACCAGGTAGTCCAGCAATGTGCCGTCACCGCAGCCCAGATCCAGCACTCTAGCGCCTGCCGGCACCAGGTCCGCCACCGCCTGCAGATCGGGACGGAGACGGTCATACCCGCCGGCCGCCAGGTTGCCTTTGCTTGCCGTCATGACGAAACCCCGGCCACCCACGTCGCCCTGACGGCAGGTCCAGGAATATCGATACCCTCCTCGCGCACCAGCCGCTCCAGGAAGCTGGAGAGCAGGCCTGTCATCGTTTCCACTTCGACCAGGAAGGCGTCGTGGCCCCACGAGCTTTGGATGTCGAGGTAGGTGACGTCGACCCCTGCCGCCGTCAGCGCTCGCACCAGCTCTTTGCTGTGGTAGCTTGGATAGAGCCAGTCACTTGTGAAGCTGACCACCAGAAACTTGACATCGGTGGAATGCACAAAGGCGGCCGCCAGGGTCCCGTGCGGCTCGGACAGGTCAAAGTAGTCCATCGCCTTCGTCACATAGAGGTAGCTGTTGGCGTCAAACCGGCGTGTGAAGTTATTGCCTTTGTACTTCAAATAGCTTTCGACCTGGAATTCCGGGTCGAATTCGAAGCCAAACCGCTCCCGGTCCTGCAGCCTGCGCCCGAACTTCTGGTGCATCGACTCATCGCTCAGGTAGGTGATGTGACCTACCATACGGGCGACGGCGAGACCGGCGTCCGGCTTCTGGGGCCGGTCGTAGTAGTCGCCCTTGTTCCAGCTTGGGTCGGCATAGATCGCCTGACGACCGACCTCGCTGAAGGCGATAAGCATGGGGCTATGCCGGGCCGTCGTGGCGATGGGGATGGCGCCCCAGATGCGCTCGGGATGGTGGGCTGCCCATTCCAAGACCTGCATTCCCCCCATGGAGCCGCCGACGACGCATAGGACCTTTTCAATACCCAGCGCATCCAGAAGATCGATCTGCGCCCGTACCATATCGCTGATGGTGGCCAGGGGAAAATGGAGGCCATACGGCTTGCCGGTGACGGGGTCGACGCTGGTCGGCCCGCTGGACCCGTAACAGCTGCCCAGGACATTGCAGCAGAGGACAAAGAAACGGTTGGTGTCGAACGCCTTCCCCGGCCCGATACAGTCATCCCACCAGCCCGTCTTGCCAGCCAACTCCTGGCTCGCCGTGTGGTAGCCGGCCGCATGCGCACTGCCGCTGAGCGCGTGCTGGACCAGGATGACGTTGGAGCGGTCGGCGTTGAGATGTCCGTAAGTCTCGTAGGCGAGAGTCACGGGGCGGAGTTCGGCGCCACTCTCCAACTGAAACGGCGTCTCCAGGGCAAACACGTGGTAGTGCGTCTTGACGATGCCGACGGAGTTGGAAGGAGGCATATGGGCGTTTAGCGAGTTTCGTACTACGTAGTTATGTGTTGCGCAATACGTGATTACGTGGCGTGATGCGTGGTCCGTTGTCCTATCTACGGACCACGCATCACGTTTGGTTCAAGTAGTCGGTCGTCGCCGGTCGGTCGTCGGTCGCCTACCTTCGTGCTGCCAGCAGCGCCTGGTCCAGGTCCCAGAGAATGTCGTCGATGTCTTCGATGCCGACGCTGAGCCGGATGAAGTCAGGAGTGACACCGGCGCTGGCCATCTCATCGGCGGTGAGCTGGCTGTGCGTCGTGCTGGCGGGATGGATCGCCAGGCTCTTGGCGTCGCCGACATTGGCCAGATGGC
>CAZHTZ010000139.1:0-11547 GCA_964535455.1 uncultured Caldilineales bacterium | reverse complement strand
CGACCGGCCGGTCGCCCCTACAATACCCACCCCCGGTCGTTTTTTGGGTGAGGGAGGGAGATTTCGCTGAGGAGGACGCAAGCCGCATCCTCCCCAGCGATTATCGCCGCGTTACCGGATCAGTGTGGGGAGGTAGTTCTTGTAGCCGATGAAGATATGCACAGAGGCCGCTCCCGTCGCACCGGCGCTGTCCTGCACTTGCAGCTTGATCGTATGCGCTCCCGGCGCCAAGGTGTTGATGGGGAGGGAGGGGCCGGCGCCAAGAGCGCCCTGGCGGTCGCTGGACCAGTGCAAGGCCCCGTCGCCCAGGGTGCCATCCTCCAAATCCACGGCGATGCCCTGGAGGATCACGAGACTGCCGGGACTGAATGTCTTGCCTTCGGCCGGTTCACTGATGGTGGGAACCGGTGGCTTGTTGGGGATGCTCACCGCTGCCGTTTCGGTGAAGCCGGTGTTGACGCCGTCGCTGGCAACGACGCGGAAGCGGGCATCCGGACTCCCGGCGAACGCATCTACGTCCACCGCATACTGCGTCGTATCCAGTCCACTGGCCAAAAGCTGCCAGGAAGCACCGGCATCGTAACTGTAGAGCAGCGAATAGGTCAGGCTGTCGCCGTCGGCGTCGCTGCCGCTCCACATCACCGTCTGGGTGCTCGCGGCCGGCCACGAGGCTGGGACGATGGGGTTGGTGATCGTTACCGTGGGTTGGCGGGCGCTCACGACCTGCTCGTCAAGCACCTGGTCGCCCTGCACGAGCACCACCGATGTCGTGCCTTCAACCCAGGGCAGGATCATCGATACGTCGGCCTGGGGCGTATCCGCCGGTGGGAAGGGTGGCGGATCGTCGTCTTGGCCGCTGCCGTGACCGTCGTACTCACTCTCGAAGCTGATGCCGAACTCCTCGGAATACAGCACTTCCTGGTCCTTGCGCAGTTGGACGGCGTAGCCCGCGCCCGGAAGAGGGTAGACGGCAGCACCTGCTCCGCCTTGCACGCGATTGAGATTGAAAAGACGTCCGGGGTGTTCGGGATCGTAGCCCGGCGCCGCAGGGTTGTAGAGGGTGGCGTTGACAGCCAGAAGCTCCGTAGCCGCCGTAGGACGGAAGTTCTCTGTGCCCAGCCGCACCAGCGTGCCGTCGGGCTCAGCCGCGGCGGTGTTCGCAGCCTTGCCTGCCAGGGCGTCAAGCCGGTTCGACATGTAGTTCCAGGTATAGGGCGAGATCCAGCCCTGTTTGGTCCCACCGGAAGGGCAGTAGCTCAAGGCGTCATGCGTAGTGCTGGGGTCATAGATCTTGCCGGTGATGGGATTGAAGCCGAACTCCTGGATGCTGGAGCTGCCGTAGGGGAAGGCTGAGGAGCCATCGTTGGAGCCGCAAGCGTCCGCCGTGTTGGTGTGTTTGAGGTCGTAGTCGTGCAGAAGCTCGTGAGTGAAGATGAGGCTGCCTGCGCCCGGCGAATCGGTGCTGACGCCGGCTGTGTCGGTGCCGATGCCCGCGACTCCCAGGCCACCGGCGTGGGGGTAGATTGGCATGTCGGCATGGCCGCAAGGATAACCGGCATTGTTGACCCAGCCGTAGACGTGGTCGGTCCCGGTGAAGGCCCCCGTGCCGAACGCCCACGAGAATACATTCTGCATGATCCAGTTCAGGTTCAGAGTCTGGATCAAGGCGTGTTGGTTGTTGCCTCCCGTGGTGCTGGAGCATGGCGTGAGCGAACTGGTCCAGTCCAGATAGCCGCTGTTGACGGAATAGTCGATGCCGTTGTTGCGAATGGGAAGGAGTTGTTCGAAGTAGTCGGCGGCGCCGCCGTTGACCGCCCAGCCTCCGGCATACTGGCTGCCGCCATAGCCGCTGGGATGGTAGCGCGTGCGCTGGCCCAAGATCTTCAGCGTATCGCGCCTTGAGAAGGTCAGGTTGATCGTGCCGCTGGGCGGATAGCGATTGTTGGACTCGTTGATTTCGGCGATGGTGTGGTTGGGGTCGACTTCGGCGAAGAAGCTCAGGCTGACGTCGCCGCTGAAGTTGGCGTTGAAGTAGATGTCGGCGCTGTCGGTGGCGCCCTGATTGATGGTGGTCGTGGCACGACCGCTGGCGTTGGCGATATACTCCACGCCGTTGGCGAAGATGTGCAGCCGCACCGGCACGCCGCTCAACGAGGAGCCGATTGTGCCGCTGTACCGCAGGTAAATGCGGGCAGAGGCATCCTTCTTAACCACCATCGGCAGAGAGTTGTCGGCGCAGCCTGCCAGACCCTTGCTGGTGTCGAAGCATTGCACACCCTGGGTGATCTCAATGCCGTAGATAGACAGGTCAATCGGCGCCAGCGCCACGGAGATGATGCTGGCCGGCAGGTAGGGGATGGCCACGATCGGAGGGAAGGGAGATGTGGGCGTTGGCGTTGGAGTGCGTGTGGCCGTCGGGGTGGCCGTGCGCGTTGCCGTCGGCGTGGGAGTAGGCGTTGTCGTGCGGGTGGGTGTGTTGGTAGTCGTGGCCGTTGGCGTGCGTGTCGCGACCGGTGTGGAAGTGGGCGTGGCCGTCGGCGCCGCAGCCGGGGCAAAGACCAGGTCATCGATGGCCTCGCTCAAGCTCGTCTGCCCGTAATCCAGGGTCACGACGGCAATACGCCCCAACGGATCATGGATGCCGAGGAACTCGGTGAGCGGCTCAGGAACCGGGTCGCTCACGGCGCAGAGGATCCTGCCGGCGGCGTCATAAGCGGTGAGCACTCCCGTGGGCTGTTGCGTTTCGCCGTTTCCCATCCAGAAGCCGACATATGTCTTGGGGCTGTCGAACTGGATGCGCAGCGGTACGCCTACACTTGTGTTCGGGAATACGGCATTGTTGCTGGCCATGTTGGGGGGTGAGTGCGCCGCGGCGGGTTCGTTCCCGTAGGTGATCGCCTGCGTTACGGCTGAGTTCTCAAAGGTCACTCCGTGCGAGGCCTGATACGCCGCGCCGATGACCACGGCGTTTGCCAGATCGTCGAAGTTGATCAGGCTGGGACCGGGTATCTGAGTCGGGCTCGTAAGCTCATTGCAGACTTCCGCCGTCGGGGTGGCAGTGGGAGTCGCCGTTGGCTGGTTGGGGTCGATGACGGGGACGAACCCGCTGCTCGCCGAGGCCAGCTCGGTGGTCCCGCTGAAGAGGCAGAGGACCTCCTTGATGTCCGGTCGCTGCGAGTAGATGAAGGTCTGGAAGGCGCCATTCTGGTCTATGGGCGCCAGGTTGGCTGCATGGGGGATGAAGTTGCCTTTTTCGTCGACCCCTTGCACGAACACAGTGGGCGGGTTCTTTTCGTCGTAGAACTTCTCCCAACCCTCCAGCTTGCCTTCGACCTTGACCTCGCCCATGAGGGTAGCCTGGCAGGATAGCTTCGTGGGCTGCAGCACTCGGGCCTCGATTCGCACCCCACCCAAAGGAGTGAACTCAATGTGCTTGTCCTTGGGATCGAGGTCGCTGATCAAGTCGCGTTGGCTGGAAGCGCTCAGGTCAAGGCCGAAGATGCTGCCCACAACGGCAGGGCCTACGGGTTTAATGATGACCGGCAGGTCGCGCACCTCACCCGGCGCCAGTTCCACGCCCAGGTCTCCGCCGTTGACATCGACCTGCCAGTCGTGCGGCAGCTCGTTGTCGTAGCTCAGGTAGAAGAACTTGGGATTGAACATGTCGTCATTCCGCAGCCGGACGTTGTTCTCGTACACCGGCGCGCCGCCACCGGTGGTGGCCTGGAAGTAGTCGATGTTCTCTTGCTCGCGATTGCCATCCTGGTTGCCAAGCACCGTCTCGCCAGCAACCGGGTTCAACCGCACGCGCACACAGGTGTGGAAGTAGAACACACCGGCGGCGATCTGTTCGGGCGTCAGTGTGACGTTGGGTGTCCAATCCGCATAGACGTCCACAAAAGCGCCGGGAGCGATGCTGGCAAGGCCCGGAAAGGTGTTCTTGTCCACGGTGCCGATAGGCGCCCAGCCTGTGGCCCCGGCAATGCCCACGCCAGGCGGATCGGTGACGTCCCAGTTGACCACCACATCAGTGGCCGTCTGTGTGCCAACATTGCGCACCCGGGCGTAGAGCCGATTCACCATGCCCACGGCCGGATCATCGCCATTGCCACGCGGGACGGGATTGCCGCTGAGGTCGTTCCAGGAGCCGTAGCGATAGGCGCCAAACCCATTCACGGGGCTGTCAACCCAGATGTCAGTGGTCTCCCAGGTGTCGCCGGGTGGCGAGGTCCAGGGATAGAGCATGACATCGGGCTGGTTGGCGCCATCGCTGAAGCGAACCGTGATGCAATAGTTGTCGTCGTCCACTTTTTTGTTGATGACAATGAAGATGCCGTCGCTGGCGCTGCTGTAGCTGCCGCCTTGCTTCCACAGGTTGTCGCGGTTACCGCCGGGCGGCGCCTTCAGTTCGACCCACTGGCTGGCCCCCTCCGAGACGCGTTCGATCAAGACCCCCTCGTCGGGGATACCGCTGGCGAAATCGCCATTGAGGTCATCCCCCAGCACCCGTCTGCGCACACTGATCAGATAATAGAGGCTGCCCGTGATGGAGGCCTTGATCACCTGCGGGTTGGGCTTGCCGGTCGGGTCATACTCCATCGCCCAGAGGCAGACGGTTTCGCCCCCCTGCGCCGAGTTGATGTTGACATATTTGGCGGCGGGCATCCAGCCGGGAAAGGCGATAGTGCTCTGTTTCTCGAAGACGCCAGTCTGGCCGGGGTAGTTGCTGTCCAACAGCTCAAATTCGCTGTTGTAATTGCTGGGATGGGCCGGTCCACCTTGCTGGAAGGCGTGGCCCATTTCGTGGCCCCAGCGACCCCATACCAGCCGGTCGCTCGACGAGGGATTCTCGCTAAAGATAGCGCAGCCAACCAGTTTGGTGGCGCCGCCCGGTCCCATGGCCAGGTTGCACTTGTTGCCCTGTCCCCGGTGGAACTGCGAGGCGCTGGTCTCGGCCATTACCACCATGACGGCGTCGATGTTGGTCCAATCCAGGCTGGCTGGAGAGTTGGCGACGGCGTCGTCCAGGACTTTCTGGTATTTGCCGCCATTGGAGAGATCACCGTCAGAGAAATCGTCCACGTAGGCGCTGCGATTGCTGGGCAGCTTGAAGAGATCGGTGACCTGATAGTTGATGTCGATCTTGCCGTACGAGGTGTTCTGCCACAGCGTGTTCAGTTGGTCGAAGAATCCTTCCACCTGGGTGCGGGTGTATCGTGAGGTAGCGCTGTAGTCATTGAAGTAGACGCGCAGGACGACCACGCGTTTTGTGCCCAGCACATCGGCGACCGGAGCCACACCCACTGTTTTGCCCTGCTGCCGGCCTTGCCATTGGTCCATGCCGGCGACGGCAGTGTCATGGTCTGCGCCCCCAAAATCGATGATGACAGGGGCATCTGGCGCCACCCCGGGCGCGGCCTGGCTGTGTCCGAAGCGACCAGCCGCGGCCGCCACGATCAAGATGCAGGCGAGGAGAAGCCCGCCTCCCACCCAAATGCCAAGACGAGAGTGTGCTCTCATGAGTCTACCTCCTGGAAAAGAATCTGCGGCGGTTTGTGGACGCCGGCCCGCAGATCCGATGTGGGCGACGGAAGCATAACAACTACCTCTTTCGCCTGTCGGTGACACCACTGGCACATGTCGTCCCGGACGCTCCGGGAGAACCCGACGTGCGCATACCCTGGCCGTAAGGCGTGCGCCGGTTCATTGGGTAGGGCCAGTCGTGTACAAGTTTCCCTGGCGCCGGTTGATCGAGGAGCGAACCAACCGGTAGTTCGAAAACCCGAATGACGGCACAATCATAATACAAGTTGATGCACATCTCTGTAGGTCAAGTCGCCTTTCGGGAAGGCGCGAAGGGTGCGTTTGCCCTTTCCCTCGGCCTCTGGCATGCTGGCCCTTGCTCTGCACGCGTCCCCAGCCACCCATGTCACTCTCCCCTCTGGATCACCTGCTTTCAACCCTCCCGCGAGCCACCCTGGCAGCTTTGGCAGCCACGCGACTCCAAATGCTCAGCGACCTTTACGCCGTCGTGGCCGTGCCGGTCGCCGACCGCGGCCGATTGCTGGCGGCGGTCGGCCAGCCTTCCTACCTGGCGACGATCGACGACGGCGTCGAGTTTACCCTGCTCGCCCCTGAAAGTCGGGTCCTGCAGAATCTGGCGCGGCTGCCTGACTCCCACCGCGTCGTGCACGCTTACCGCTTCGTGCGGCTGCAGGCGACTTTGCCCTGGGACACGGTCGGTTATGGGGCAGCGGTGTTTACTGCCTTGGCCGCGGCCGGCGTCAGCGCCGGCTTTTCTAGCGGTTACACCACCGACTACCTGCTCATCAGCGACGCCAATTGGCCGGCGGCGCGCACAGCGTTGGATGGGCTCATCATGTCCGCCGCGCAGTTGCTGGGCCAGGACAAAGAGGTCCCGTAGACCGCAACCGGCCTACGGGAGCGGAGGGGGTCAGATAGAGGGATCGCTGGGCGACTCGGGCGCCGGGCTGCCGGTCGCAACCGGCGTTTCCGTTTTCGCCTCAAAGCGCTCGATGGCGTTGTCCAATTCACGGTTCAGGGCTTTGAGACCCTTCAGGAAGCCGTCGCGCATATCCTGCGTGAGTTTGCTAGAACGCATGTTGTCGACGACCTTGCCGGCCTGCCCGCTCACGTCTTTGGCGACGTCGGTGCTGCGGGCCTTGGCAATGGCCTCGTTCATCTCGTTGACGGCGGTGCTGAAGCCGTCGCGGACTTCACGCTCGAAGTCTTTGAATTCGGGGCTGCTCAGGGCCGATTGCACGGTCGCACCCATCTTCTTGCCCAGATTGGACAATTCGTTGATGATGGATGACGTGGCTGATGGCCGGGTGGCGTCTGGCGTGGGTGGGGTTTCAGGGGCAGGACTGCCCTGCGGTTCGGTGCTCATAGGTAGGACCTCCAAGGGAAGAGGGAAGATTGGGCTTGTTTTTGGGTCTGGCATGATTGCGCGAGGCCATCAATCGCCTGGTGCCGGAGTTCGACCTCCACATCCTTTGATTGACAATACGCAAAGGTCAGCCCCAGGGTTTCAGGAGCGGCGGGTGAAGATGTTCCGGCGGCAGTCAATAGTCGGCCGTCTGCGGTCATCTGGTCTTGCCTCGCCGGGGTATGCTATACTTGAGTCATCCTACACACGGGAGCCCTGTCATGCCGCAATTAGGTGCACCTGAACTGCTGATCATTCTGGTCATTGTCCTGTTGATTTTCGGTGGCTCGCGATTGCGCGATGTCATGAAGTCGCTTGGCACTGGCGTACGCGAGTTTCGAGAGTCCGCATCCGCAGACAAGGAACAGCCCCAGCAGACGCAGCAGTCGCAATCGGAAACCAGCGAAACACCCAAGGCCTGATCGACATGCTGGCCGAGCGGACTCAGGGAGGCTCTCCTTCTTGTCAGTCGCTTGTGACGCCAGTTAACGACCTCCGCTACCAAAACGCAGGCGGTCCTGAATCGACACATCGGTGCGATCTCTCCGTCCTGCTTTTGCTTACCCCGTCCTGGAATCGCCTGCGTCCATTCACGAGGACGCAGGCGTTCTATTGCCCATGGCTGACGCTCGTACGCATCTGGCCGTCGCAATTGCTGCCCCCGACACTCCGGCGGCCCTGGCTCTGGCGGAGTTTCACGTGGGGGTTGCCACATTGGTCGAGTACCGGCTGGACCTCATGGCCGATTTCGACCTGGTCCGCCTGGTGGAGCACAGTCCTTTACCTGCCATTATCACCTGTCGTCCCCCTGAGGAAGGGGGAGGCTTCTGCGGCCTGGAGCGAGAGCGCCGGTCACTGCTGCGGGAGGCCATCGCGCTCGATGCGGCATGGGTCGATGTCGAGGCCGGGGCCTTGCCGGAGCTGGCGGCCCTTCCCCGGCGGCGCACCCGGCTGATCGGTTCCCGCCACGACTTCGTGGGCATGCTGGGCGACTGGGCCAGCGACGGGCTGCGGCTGCGGGCGTCGGGCGCCGACATCGTCAAGCTGGTGGGGAGCGCCCACCACACGGATGATGTGTTGCCAGCTATCGCCTGGCTGGCGGGACTGGACGCGCGGTTGCCCGGCATCGGCATTGTCATGGGCGAGAGCGGCATCGCCAGTCGTCTGCTGGCGCCGCGCTTGCCAGCCGCGTTTCTCAGCTTTGCCGCCGCGGACGGCGGCGGCACCGCCGCCGGTCAATTGGGTGCAAGAACGCTGTTGGAGGATTACGGTTTCGGTCATGTGGCCACGGCCGATCCTTGCCTGGTTCTCCTATGTCCAACCGATGTGCCCTGGCCCCAGGTCGCGATCTACCGCCAGGCGTTGTCGACCGCAGATACGGGCGGCAGGGCCTGGCTCTTGCCCCTTCCCAGCGAACAGTTTGGTCCCGGTCTTTTGCTCGCCTGCCAGTTGGCAGGCATCAAGGGTATCGTCGCCCTTCCCCACACGCTGCGCGACCCCACCCTCGCCGACGTTGGCGCCAACCCGCATGCGGCGGCCTGGCGTCGCGCCGGCGGTCGCTGGCAAGCGCTGGCGGCGTCTGAACCCGATCCCACCGACACCATCGCCTTTGTCCTGACATCGTCCTGATCCACCCCATCCCCAAATGCGCCTTCTCACTTTTCGTTACCAGAACACCACCCACGCGGGCCTGCTCAACGGCGCCCATATCTTCCCTTTGCCCTGGCCTGACCTGTTGGCAGCGGCCGGCGCCGGTCTACCTGCTATCCGCGAGGCGGCATCTGCAGCTCAACCGCTGGCGCTGGACTCAGTCGTGCTCGAAGCACCTATCCACCGCCCCGGTAAGATCATTGCCGTTGGTCTGAACTACCTCGACCACTGTCAGGAGCAGAACCTGACCCCGCCGGAGCGGCCCACCCTGTTCACCAAGTTCACCTCCTCCATCCTCTCTCCGGGTGGCGAGGTGCGATGGGATCCCAATTTGACGCAGCGGGTGGACTACGAGGCCGAACTGGCGATTGTCATCGGTCGCACAGCCCGCCGCATCCCCGTCGATCAGGCGTACGAATATGTGTTCGGCTACACCTGTTTGAACGATCTCACAGCCCGTGACCTGCAGCGCGGGGACGGTCAGTGGGTGCGCGGCAAGAGCCTCGACACGTTCTGTCCACTTGGCCCTGTGGTCGTGACGACCGACGAGCTGCCCGACCCGCATGGCTTGCGCATCCAGACCTGGGTGAATGACGAACTGATGCAGGACAGCAACACAAGCCACTTGATCCACACCGTCCCGGCGTTGGTCAGTTATTGCTCGACGGCTTTCACGCTGGAGCCGGGAGACATCATTACCACAGGCACCCCGGGCGGTGTAGGCGTTTACCGTGTGCCTCCTGTCTTTCTGCAGCCGGGTGACCGCGTCGTGATCGAGATCGAGCGCATCGGCCGGTTGGAGAACACTGTGGGTCCGTATCTCTCCTGAGCAGATCCCTATGAGTAGAGCTTCGCTGCCACTTGTGATCGGCGACATTATCGTCATCTTCCTCTTTACGGCGATCGGACGGGAACAACACGGCATGCTGTCAAGCCTGGATGCCGTGTTGGGAACCCTCAATACTGCGGCGCCCTTCGTCCTGGGTTGGCTGCTGGTCACGCCCTGGTTGGGCGCCTACCGGCCGAAGGCCTGGGCCAGTCCCATGAGCGCGGTCAAGACCCTGCTTATCGTCTTCATACCTGGCATCGTGGCGGGGGCGCTCTTGCGAGCGCTGTTTATCGGCCGTTTTAGCCCGCCCATCTTGTATGCCGTGACGGCCGGGTTCCTGGTCTTGATGTTTCTGGCCTGGCGGCTGTTGTATGCTGTCGTGCTGGCGCCACGCTTCGAACGTCAACAATGACACAGGCCGCCGGCGCTGACCCGACGCCAGCGTCTGCCGCCGGGGGGGCGGACGGTTTGGAGCGCGAGGTTGGGCAGATCGCGCGCGGGGCGGGGGTCGGGCTGGCGGGGAACGTCGTCAACTACGGCGTCGCGTACCTGTTTGGTATTCTGGTGGCCCGGCAGATCGGGGCGACGGAGTTCGGGCTGTACACGCTGGGCGTCACGGCGGTGACACTGCTCACCCGGTTCACGATCATGGGTCTCGACCGGGGCCTGATGCGCTACGCCAGCATCAGCCGCGGCGAGGGAAAAGGACAGACGCTGCGCCGGCTGACTCTGATCGCACTGGCGCTGGGTACGGTCACTGGCCTGGCGGGTGCGCTGCTGCTATGGCTGGAGCCGGATGTTGTGCTGCGCATGTTTGGCTGGTCGGGAAAGCCGGAGTTGATCCCGCTGCTGACGGCATTCGCCATCTCCGTACCGGCCCTTACCCTGATTGGTGTGGCCATCGCCGGCACTCAGGCTTTTCGGACCATGCGCTACAAGGCGCTTGTAGTCAATATTATTCAGCCGGTGCTGCGTCTGGTTGTGGCGCTGTTACTCATCCCGGTGCTGGGTCCGAGGGCGATGGCGCCCGTACTGGCCTTCGTGGTGGCGCAAGGGGTGGGCATGGTGCTGGCCCTTTTCTTCCTGGGCCGGCTCGTCCGCACCGTGCCGCCTTCCTCGGAGCACCAGGCGGGACTGGCACGTGGGCTTGTCCGGTTCTCAGCGCCGCTGGCACTGTCCAGTGTCCTGGACTACATGAATGGACGCACCGAGATCATCGTCATCGGCATTTTCCTGGCAGCGGACGTCGCCGGCGTATACAACGCCGCCGGGCGCCTGGCCGGACTGGGGCTTATCGTGTTGACGGCCTTTAACGCCATCTTCTCGCCCCTGATCTCGGATCTACATCATCGTAACGAGATGGCCCGGCTCGACAGGCTGAACAAGCTTGTCGCGCGCTGGACCATGGTCTTCGCCATGCCTATCCTGCTGGCGCAGCTCGTGTTTGCTCCACAGCTCATGAGCCTGTTTGGCCGCGAGTTCATCCCCGGCGATACGGCCCTGCGCCTACTCACCCTGGGTCAGCTTTTGAACTTCGCCACCGGCTCCGTCGGCGTGATGCTCATCATGATCGGCCGCTCGGACATCGCCTTTGTCAACGCCATTGTCAACGTGGCCGTGGCCCTGGCGCTGGACTTCTGGCTGGTGCCCCGTTACGGTCTGATGGGCGCCGGTATTGCCGGCAGTCTGACCCTCGCCCTACCCAACCTGCTGAGACTGGGTGAGATCTGGGTTCTTTTGCGCATCCACCCCTTCAGCCGGCCCTTTCTAAAGCCTTTCATCGCCGCGATCCCGGCGGCAGCCGCAGGTCTGGCCTGGGTGCGCTGGCTGCCACTCAACGGTGTACTCTATCTGGCTGCGGCTTCGTCCGTCATGGGTCTGGTCTACCTGGCCTTCACGCTGCTCTTGCGTCTGGACGCCGCCGACCACATGCTGCTCGATGCGCTGGTCGCCCGCATCCTCCGGGGACGAAGGACCGGCCGCCGACTGCCGACCGCTGACCGCTGACGGACGACTGCCGACCGCCTACCGCCGGACGCACCCCGCCACCCGCCTCTCATCTTCCGGGCAACCACAGGGGGTTGCCCAATATGCGCTAACATAAGGGTAGCGCCATTGC
>CAZHTZ010000138.1:0-11685 GCA_964535455.1 uncultured Caldilineales bacterium | reverse complement strand
TAGCAGATAGCAGATAGCAGATAGCAGATAGCAGATAGCAGATAGCAGATAGCAGATAGCAGGTAGCAGGTAGCAGATAGCAGATAGGTGGCTTTGAAGATAGGAGTTCGTTTGTGAATATCACGATGCGCGTCAGAGTTTTGTTCCTTGCTCTCGTTTCTATCCTGGCGTTGGCTCTTTTCAGCACCTCCAACGTCCCGTTGTCCGCAGCCTCCGACCCGCGCGTCAGCCAGCAGGTGTGGGCAGACCTCGAGCAGTCGGGTAAGGCGGATGTGCTCTTCGTATTGGGTCCGGCTGCAGACCTCAGCCCGGCCTATCATCTTGACAACAAGGAGGCGCGTGGCCGCTGGGTTTATGAGACTTTGCGCCGCCAGGCCTTGCAGGCACAGGCGCCTCTTGTCGAGATACTCGGTCGCGAGGGTGTTCCCTTTCGACGCTATTGGATCGTAGACGCCGTCCATGCCCGTCTGGACCGCGCTACCCTCGCCCGCGTTCTTGCCCTCACTTCTGTGCAACGTGTGGTGTCCGATGCACCCATGCCCATGGAGGCGCCTCTGCCGGCGGCGGCGGCCGCGGAACCGGAGTCGATGCCCTGGGGCGTGCAGCGTGTGGAGGCGCCATGGGCGTGGTCACAGGGCTACACCGGCGCCGGTGTGGTGATCAGCGGGCAGGACACCGGCTACGATTGGCAGCATGAAGCTTTGAAACGCTCCTACCGCGGTTACGACCCGGTGACGGGCACTGCCAACCACAACTACAACTGGCATGACAGCATCCACGCCGATGTTCCGCCCGCCGATCCTGGTAACCCCTGTGGCTACAACAGCCCGGAGCCTTGCGACGACGGCTATCACGGCACCCATACCATGGGCACAATGACCGGCAACGACCTGGCGCCCTCTGACCCGGCGTGGCCTGCGGGTGCTGCCAACGCCATCGGCGTGGCGCCTGGCGCCAGGTGGATCGGCTGCCGCAACATGGACAACGGTTGGGGCCGGCCCTCCACCTACATCGAGTGCTTCGAGTGGCTCACCGCGCCCTACCCGCTGGGAGGCGACTCGTTGACTGAGGGCGATCCCGGCCGGGCGCCAGATATCATCAACAACTCCTGGGGTTGTCCGCCCGATGAAGGCTGCACGCCCGACCAGATGAGCTCGATCGAACCGGCGTTGAACACCGCCGACGCCGCCGGCATCCTGGTTGTGGTCTCGGCCGGCAATGCAGGACCTACTTGTAGCAGTGTTGACGATCCTCCTGCCATCTATCCCCGCAGCTTCGCCGCCGGGGCCACTGCCAGCAACGATGCCATCGCCAACTTCAGCAGCCGGGGGGTGGTCACCTATCAGGACAAGCAGGTCGCGAAGCCGGACATCGCCGCCCCCGGCGTGAGCGTCCACTCGTCGGTGCCCGGCAATGGCTATGGTTTCCTGTCAGGCACCAGCATGGCGTCGCCCCACATCGCTGGCGTCGCCGCTCTTCTGCTCAGCGCCAAGCCAGGCCTGGCCGGCCGGCCGGACCTGATCAAGACCATCCTCCAGCGCACAGCCAACCCGGTGCCCAACTACGTGTGCGGCGCCAGCCCAGGCGGCGTCCCCAACAATGTATTCGGTTGGGGCATCGTCAACGCCCGCAGCGCCATCGAATCGCTCTCCCAACCTGCCAGCCTGAAGGGCGCTGTCACTGGAGTAAGCAGCCAGCCTCTGAGCGGCGCCGGGGTTCTTTTGCGCAATGGCAACGGCGACACCGTTGCCTCCGCCACCACCGGCGAGGACGGGAGCTATGAGTTGCAGGCGCCCTGGGGACAGTACCAGGTGCGAGTCACCCGCGTTGGCTACGATCCTGCCACGAAGGAGCCGGTCTTCCTTGTCGGTGGGCAAACCACAGCCCAGGCTTTCGTACTGACGCCCGAAGCCACCACCCTGATGCAGTATTTTCCGCTTGTGAAGACTGTAGGCGGCGGTATGTGACAGGCAACAGCTTCACCTTTACCGATGTCGCCTCGGCCCAGCCATTCACGCTCCGGGTCGACACAAGCTGCGGCCGGGTCATCCTCATCGCCGCACCTGACGACCCGGCGGTGTCAGCGCCCGCGCGCCAGAGAATGCCGTAGGCCGGGAGCAGTCAGATCAGGCGTCCGCTGGGCCACCAGGCTCGCTGCAGCCGCCAGCCGCCTAGCTTGACATCAGCCACGAGTTCGAGCCGGGCGCCATCCGCCGTTTCGGCCATCACAATTGTCGTACCGTCCGCCTCCTGGCTCTGCCGTCCTTGCCCGCTGATCTCCTGTCGTCGTCCCTCCAGCCAGATCGCGTCCAGCCGCCAGCGCCCTTCCCGCCAACCACCCTCCACCACCACCGGTCGAGCAAGCACTTCCGGTCTTTGCCCCCCGTCAACTGTCCCCCGTCCTCTGTCCTCTGTCTTCCGTCCTCTGTCCTCTGTCCTCTGTCTTCCGTCCTCTGTCCTCTGTCCTTCCAGATACCTCATCAGCATCGACAACGCCGCCTCCACCGAGGCCAGCTTGTTGCCGATGCGGTCATAGGGCCAGACATGGCGCTCGCCCCAACTGGCATCAGGGCCCGCCAGGTGCAGATAGACCAGGCCGACGGGCTTGTCCGCTGTGCCTCCACCCGGCCCGGCGATGCCCGTCACCGCCAAAGCCAGGTCGCTTTCAAATACCGTGCGTGCACCTGCGGCCATGAACGCGGCCGTCTCGGCGCTGACGGCGCCCTGGCTGCTCAGCGTGCTCTCTGGCACGCCCAGCAGACGCATCTTCGCCTCGTTGCCGTAGGAGACGACGCCACCCAGGACATAGGCAGAGCTGCCGGCCACATCGGTCAGGGTGCTTGCCAGCAGCCCGGCAGTGCAGGATTCGGCCAAAGCAATCGTGAGTCCCGCCGCCGTCAGGAGGTGACCGGCAGTGGTGCTCATCTGGAGCAGATGGGAGGGTGCTGGGGGTTTAGACACGGCTTTCCTCGGAGACAGGTGTCCCACAAATGAGGGTCCAGGGCTTCCCGGCCTGGCGGGTGAGGACGACGACGAGCGGGCGTCCGCCTGAGCGACCGGACAGGCGGCGCCGGAAGGCCTCTGGGTCGATGGGCGAGCCGCGCTTCTTCACGGCCACGACCTCACCATCCAGAACCTGCAGGCGGTGGTTGAGTGTCTTCAGGTCAAACGGCAGATGCTCGATCACGGGCCAGGCACGGGCAAAGGGCGTGGGTTTCAGCTCATCGCCGCTCAGATAGGCGATTTCGGCATCGATCTGCCACAGGCCAAGCATCACTGCCAGGTCGCCAACCGCGCCGGCGCGAATGACAGCCGGATCGGGTTCGTATAGCCAGGCGCCGGGAGGGCGCCGATCGGCCTGGGCGCCTGCGGCCATGATCTCGGCCTTCTCAGGCAGGACCGTGGCGCGGCGGCGTCCGGCCTGTGCCAGGCTGCCTAGCCACAGGACCGCCTCCTTGAGTTCGCCGCGCAGGCTGATCCATTCCGCTTCGGCCTCTGCCGGGATGGCAGTATGTGGCAGCCCTGGCATGAGTTTGATGCCCATGTCCGGGATGGTTGACCGGTGCAGATCGAGCATGACGCTGAGAGGCGGCTGCAAGCGATCGGGATCGAACAGGCGCCGGTCACCGGCGCGACGGCCGGGGTCGGCCCAGGCAGCCGGCAGGCGCCAGGCAGGGTGACGGGCATCAGCCCGAAGGGTATGGACGTAGTCGCCCACGCCGAGTGATTTGGCGTTGGCCTGGGTCAGGATCAGGGCGAGCGGGTCGATGTCGACGGCAAGCACATGCGCACTGCCGGACAGTGCCAGGGCATCGCCTCCCAGCCCGCAGCCCAGGTCGGCCACCCATGCCTGCCCGGCGAAACGACGGGCGGTGTGTGCCGCCACAGCCGCGGGGCTGGCCTGTTCCAACAGCGATCGTGCGAAGAACATGCGCTCTGCGGTCGGGAACTTGGCAGCGGCCTCCCGGCGCAGGCGAGCCTCCTCGACCAGCACCGCCGCTTGCTCGGCCGGCAGCAGGCGCCGCAGTCTGGTCAGTGTGGAAAGCAGGTCGGCATCTGCAGGGGGAGAGGCTGTGAGCGGGGTCAACCAGGTGGCAGCTTCCTCCGTTTGCAGCCAGCGGAGCAACGCCAGCGTCAAGGTCATGCCACCAACGCCTCAGGTTGTGCGTCCGGCGCCGTATCAGGGAAGAGGTTGCCACAAGGCGTCGCCAAGGGCAGGCGGACACGGAAGGTCGTACCCGCGCCCAAGGTCGACTCTACGTCGATTTCTCCCCGGTGTGCATCGACGATCCACTTGACGATGGAAAGGCCCAGACCGGTGCCGCCTACGGCGCGAGACCGTGCCTTATCGGCACGGTAGAAGCGGTCGAAGATGTGGGCCAGGTCCTCGGCGGCAATCCCCTGGCCTGTGTCCTTTACGGTGATCTGGGCCTGGCTGCCCGCCTGGTTGCCCAGACACTCCAGACTCAGATCGATGCGGCCGCCCGGCGGCGTATACTGGATGGCATTGTTCACCAAGTTGACCAGCATCTGTCGCAAGCGATCGGCATCGCCTTTGACGACGGCCTGGTCCTCGTGCGACAGGTGAAGTTCACGGTCCGCTGTCCGGCGTTTCGCCTGGCTGTAGACTTCGAGCAGGAGCGTGTCGAGCTCGACCGGCTCGCGGGCGATAGTATGGTCGCTGTCGGCATGAGCCAGCAGCAACAAATCGGAGACAAGGCGGCGCATGTGCTGAGCCTCAGACTCGATCTCGCCCAGCATCTCCTCGCGGTCGGCGGCCGGTAGACCGGTCGCACGCTTGAGCAGGCCGACGTTGCCGAGGATGGTCGTGAGGGGGGTGCGCAGCTCATGGGAGATGTCGCCGGAGAAGCGGCGCTGTTTGTCGAAGAGCTCCTGGAGTCGCGCCAACATCTCGTTGAACGTGCTGATCAGGGTGCCCACCTCGTCGTTATCGTTGCGGGTCCGGGAAACAGGCACGCGACGATCCAGGCGACCGGTGCGTGTGATCTCCAACGCCGTGGTCGTGGCCTCCTGGATGGGGCGCAAGGCGACGCCGGCCAGCCAATACCCTACACCGGCGCCCAGGGCCAGGACAACCGCCGCCATCCAGAAGAAGTTGATCGCAAGCCGGCGTAAGAGGGTCTGCTCGGCGACAAGGCTGCGGCCCACCTGGACGGTGCCAATGATCTCGCCACCGAAAGCGATGGGAGTGAAATAGACGAGTAGGTCAGTTTCCCGGTCGCTGTCGCGGTCGGACGTGAGCGAATAGAAGCCGTTTTTGCCTTGCAGTGCTTCCTGCTGATTGGCTTCAGGGAAAGGGATGAGTTTGTTGCCAAGGTTGTTGGACCGGTAAAGGATGCGCCGGTCGAGGTCGCGAACCTGGATGTAGAGCTCCGACGCAAACGAGTCGCCGACGGTTGGAATCAGGACGGTCGAGAGCGGTTTGCCAGGGGCGCGTAGCTGGAGCAGCCGCGCGATATGGTCGCCCTGCCCCTGCATTTCCACGTTCACTTCGCTCTGAAACCGGGCGCGGACCAGCGAAAGCGTCACCACGGCGATGAGCGCAAGCAGGATGGCCAGTAAGGCGCTATACCAGAGGGTAAGGCGAAGTCGCAGTGACATCAGATGGCGCCCCAGGCGTCAGCGCACGGGGCTTCAGTACCCCAGGCGTTAGCACGGGGTCTCAGTACCCCAGGCGTTAGCACGGGGTCTCAGTACCCCAGGCGTCAGCACGGGGCTTCAGTACCCCACGCGTCAGCACGGGGCTTCAGTACCCCACGCGTCAGCACGGGGTCTTGCGATTCACGCAGAATGTAGCCGGCGCCGCGTTTCGTGTGGATCAGGCGCGGTTCGCCGTTCTCTTCCAGCTTGGTGCGCAGGTAGCGAACATAGACCTCGATGATGTTCGACTCACCGCCGAAGTCATAGTTCCAGATCTCATCATAGATCTCGGCGCGGGTCAGCACCTGGTTGGGATGGTGCATGAACAAAGTGAGCAGATCGAACTCTCGCGCCGTGAGCTCGATCTCCCGCGTGCCACGGAAGACGGAACGCGAGGCCGTGTCCACCACCAGGTCGGCGAACTGCAGCGCCTGTTTGGTGGGCTGGACCTCGATTCGGCGCAACTGAGCCCGCAACCGCGCCAGGAGTTCGTCGATATCGAACGGCTTCGTCACGTAGTCATCGGCGCCGCTGTCCAGCCCCAGCACCCTATCGTCGACCGTATCTCGCGCTGTTAGCATCAGGATCGGCAGGTTGCTTGTCTCGCGGATGCGGCGACAGACTTCGATGCCGTCGATGCCGGGGAGCATGAGATCCAGGATGACAAGCGTTGGTTTGGTCTCGGCAAAGGCTTGGAGGCCTTCGGGGCCGCTGGTGGCAAGGTCGCTCTCGTACCCTTCGAGCAGCAGGGTGCGGCGCAGGAGCTTGCCGATGGACGGATCATCTTCGATGATAAGGATTTTGGCAGACATGGGTTGGTTTGTTTCCTTGGAGCGTCTCCAGGACGCAGTCTAGTGACGCCCGGAACGTCGCACCGTTGCACGGGCTGGCGTCAACAGGCAGCGAAGCGTCAGACCAGGCTGAAGGCAGGTCCGCCCTCGGCGGCGAGGAGCTGGCGCAGTTGTTCGATGCTAAGGTTGCCGCCGCTGAGGATGATGGCGACACGCTTGTCGATGAGCTGGCCGCGCAGTTTGATGGCCGCGGCGAGCGGCGCCGCGCCCGCTGGTTCGGCCAGATTACGGGTATGGGCGAGCAACATCACGATGGCGCGGGCCATCTCATCTTCGCTCACCAGCACGAAATCGTCGAGGTGGCGGCGTATGATCGATTGGGGTAAAGCAAAGGCCGTGCGCGTGGCCAGGCCCTCGGCGAACGTATGCGTCTCACTCGCTACCAACCGGCCTTGTTTCCAAGACAGGTAGGCGGCCGGGGCAGCCTCCGCCTGAACGCCAATGACCTGGATGCGGGGGTTGATGCTTTTGGCGACGATGCACACACCGGCGGCGGCGCTGCCACCGCCCACGGGCACGATGATGGCGTCGACTTGCGGTTCCTTCTCCAGAATCTCCAGGGTGTATGTGCCCACACCCGCCACCAGCAGAGGTTCATTGCCGGAATGGACGTAGCGGTAACCCTTGTCCTGCGCCTCCTGCTCGACCCACTCGCGGGCCTCGTCGAAATCCTCGCCATGGAAGACCACTTCGCCGCCCAGGTTGCGCATGGAGGTCACTTTGGCTGGGTTGGCGCCTTGCGGCACGGCGATGATGGCACGCACGCCGAAGAGGCGGACAGCGTAGGCGATCGACTGGCCGTGGTTGCCCGTACTGGCCGTGATCACCCCGGCGCGCTTCTGGTCCGCCGGCAGGTTGGCGATCAGGTGGACGCCGCCGCGCACCTTGAAAGCACCGATCGGCTGGTGATTCTCGTGCTTCACCCACAGATCCATCCCCAACATATTGCTCAGGCTGGGGTAGTTGAACAGCGGCGTCGGTTGCAGGAAGGGGGCGATGCTCTTCCGAGCCGCCAGGACATCGGTGAGATGCACCGGCAGGTTGTCAGTGAGTTGGGTCATGGTCAGACAGGCGTCATCAGAGTGTCTCCGCAGAAGGATTATAGAGAAGATGAAAGGGGGACACAACACGACAGAGGCGCGTGTCCCTGTGTTATACTTCCTGCCGCCTCATTTGTCCGCATTTCACCTGCCAATGCCAGTCCTCTACCGGGTTCAGGTTCGCACACATACCGGAAGTGTCCGGGACATTAACGAAGACACCGTCAGCACGGTGTTGGATTGGCGTGCGGCGCTGGACCTGAACGACGACGATTTGCGCAGCCGGGGACACCTGTTTGCCGTTGCCGACGGCATGGGCGGGCACGCGGCCGGCGAGATCGCCAGCCAGCTCGCCATCGCCACCCTGTTCCGGTCCTACTACGGTGATGAGGAGCGCACGGCCGACGAAGCTCTAACCGGCGCCATCGCTGCGGCTAACACCGTCCTTTGCCAGCAGGCCGAAAGCAACCAGGAGCATGCGGGCCTGGGCACGACCCTGGTGGCAGCACTGCTGCATGGGTCAGACCTGATCCTTGCCAACGTGGGCGACAGCCGCGCCTACCTGTTTCGCAATGACCAGCTCAGCCAAATCACCCGTGACCATTCCTGGGTGGCCGAGCAGATGACGGCTGGCGTGCTCACAAGCGAAGAGGCCGCTCGCCATCCCTACCGCAATGTCATCACGCACTCACTCGGCCCCGACCGCGACCCTACGCCTGACTTCTTTCACTTGCCCATCC
Source organism: uncultured Caldilineales bacterium (assembly GCA_964535455.1). GTDB lineage: Bacteria > Chloroflexota > Anaerolineae > J102 > J102 > SSF26. The sequence continues at coordinate 3,393 of CAZHTZ010000138.1, read as the reverse complement.
AACCTGCCGACAGGCTGCTGCTGTGCTCGGATGGGCTCAGCAATCTTATCACCGGCGCCGAGCTCGCCTCGATTCTGGCTGCCTATCCGGCCGATGAATCGGCCGACATCCTCTTGGAACGCTCGCTGGAGCGCGGTGCACCCGACAACGTCACGCTCGCCCTGGTTGAATTCGTGGGCGACGCCCCGCCTGAGCGCCGTCCCCGCTGGGTGTGGCTGGTGGCGGCGGTGCTGGCTGTGGCTGTCGCCGTGTACGCCTTTCGCCAACCCTTGTTGTCAAGGTTCTCCGGCCTGACCCGGCCAACGGCTACCGTAACGCTATCGCCCATCTCCTCGCCAACACTGGCGCCTTCGCCAACGCTGGCGCCTTCGCCAACGCTGGCGCCTTCGCCTACGGCTGTGCTGCCGGCGCCACCCCTGGTCGCCGACAGCATTCGTGTCGCCGACATCGAGCTGCCTGTTCCAGGCGCAGGAACGCCGGCGCCCGACCCCATTGACCGCTTTGGACGTACATCATCCGACGGTGACGCTCGTCGCGGGCGACCCCTTCCTGAACGCTACGTCTATTACCTCGAAGGGCAGGTGGAGACCAGCATGGCGGAGGGTAATGATTGGGTGCTTGAGATCCCACATCGCAGCCGCGATGCCACCATCCACCGCTACGTGCTGAAAGCGCCAGGCGATTGGATGGGAGCGCCGCCTGAACAAGGCGCCACGGTGGCCGTGATTGCGCGTCCGGTCAACGAGAGCAATCTGGAAGGCGAAATCGCTCTGGAGCCTATCGCCGTCCTGGCGCCTGGAACCACTGCGGGCGTGGTGGTTCCGCTGTGGTTGAAGGACGACAACGCCGGCGCCTGGCTCAGCGCTCACTCCGATCTGTGGGTGTTTACCGTTTATGGACCGGGTGGGGGCAGCGGCTTGGGCATTGATACACCTGCCAGCTCGCTTGGCGCACCCATTGCCCTTTGGGGCGGATGGACCGCGACGTCGCAAGACCCTACCGGCCTTAGGTTCCAGCGCCTGGACCCCGTCCCCTACGAATTCCAGGATGGAGTCTACCGGCAGCCCGATAACTAACCCCCGGTCTTCGCCTCTCAGGCGCCTGTGGACAGCAGGCGCTCCACCGTGTTGAAGGTAATGGGGCAGATGCGCGCCATTTCCACCCAGATGGCCAACCGCTCCGCCGGATCGGCGCCAACAGCTTGCGGAAAGTCGCGGCATACCTGGGGCCGGTCCACGTAAACGGTGCACAGGCGGCCGTCGTGCAAAGGGCAGGGATCCGGCAGGAGCCAGATCTGCTCTGACGCTGCGGCGCCCGGCCACATCGGCTGCAGGTGGCGCTGGCGCAGCTCGTCAAGGCCGATTTGCAGTGCCGCAGCCAACCGTCCGGCCTCGCCTTCGCTGACGACCGGGCCCATGTGGACACAGCAGCGGCCACAAGTGGTGCAGTCAATCTGGGCCATGACCCCGGCCAGCGTCTCGTTCATGCTGGCGACCAGCGCCGCATCGTTGGCCTGCAATCGGGCCAGCACGCGCTCATACAAGCTCCAATGCTCGGGCGCACGCTCGCGCCCGAGCCGAGCCACCTCGTCAGAGTCAGCGACCAGGGGGTCTCCCACTCAGTCCACTCCGACCATCACATCCGATGCCTTGACGAGGCGGTGCTGCCAACTGCCAGACCAAGCCGTTCGGCCGATACCTTGGTGATAATTGACACGACTTCGACGCCGGGAGCGATCTCGATGACTACCTCGGTGTTGACGGCGCCGTGTGTCAGATTCCTGATGGTTCCTTTGAGGACGTTACGAGCACTGGTTTGCATAGGGAATAGTCTCCTTAGAGTGGAATCGATGCGGGTTGCGTCTCCGTCTGGCGCCGGTCGATTTTGCGGACCTGGACGGCGTAGACGATGGGGACGACGATAGCAAACAGAAACCACTGGATGGCGTAGCCCATGTGAGGGCCTTCGTCCAGGATGATCTCAGGAGGGTTCCGGAAGGGTGGGCTAATGCGATCCGGGGTGGGTGTCAGGGCGACATAAAACGGGAGAAGTTCGTAGGGCGTTTGCTTCTGCAGCCACTCGATATCCACGCGATACCACTGGCGTTCGAAGGTGGACGGGAGTTTGGCCCCGGATGGCCGCGTCTCCGCCGGCTCGATTTGGCCGGTGATCGATTGTGGTCCTGGTTCCTGGTAGGCCTGGAGGTTGTCCGGATCGACATCCTCATAGGGAACCCAGCCTCGATCGACCAGCAGCGCCCGATCACTGCCTTCGATGCGCAAAGGCGTCAGCAGGTGGAAGCCAGGCCGGTCGCCGTGGTAATTCTGGTTCTTGAGCAGCACCTCGTGCTCGAAGTCGTAGACACCGCCTGCCGTTGCCGAACGAAACAGGTAGACCTGGGGGTCGAGGTCGATTTCGGAGCCGCTGATCGGGAGCGGTGCGGCCGCGAGGGCGGCCTGGGCGTTGGCGATGTAGGCGCGCTTCTGTGCCAGGCGGTCGAGCTGCCAGAACCCCAACCGGATCATGACGGCGGACGCAAACAGGACCAGAAGTGTGGCAGGGAGCCACCGGCGCTTGAAGAGAAGCAACGGAAACATGGTGTTAGGCCCTCCATCTCCCTCGCTACATTCCTTCCATGCTCTCCATGCCTTCAATCGCGCGCACTTCGGCCTGGACGGTCATCTCCCCCGTCTTCTCGAAAGTGAGCGTGATGTCGATCTTGTCGCCGGGCTTCAGTTGCTGCTTCAGACCGATGAGCATGATGTGCAGTCCACCCGGTTTCAGCTCTACGGCGCCGCGAGCGGGAATCTCCAGGCGTTGTCCGGAGACGGGGCGCATCTTCATCACCTGGTTCTCCATGCTCATCTCGTGGATCTCGGCGGCGTCGCTCACCTTCGTCGTTACTTTGACCAGGGTGTCCGCCTCGTTGCCGCTGTTCTTGAGGGTCATGTAGGCAGCGCTGGTTCCCTCAGCTGCAGGCGACTGTCGCGCCCAGACGTCTTCGATGGTGAGACTGGGACCCTGGACACCACTACTGCATGCGACCAGCAGCGGGACAATCAGGCTGACAATGCACAGCAGCCCGACCCTGATGATCGGCCTTGACATGAACCACACTCCTTGGACTGCCAATTCGGAAGGCGAGTTGTTTGGAAATGCACAATAGCAGGGCAAAGTATACTCCTGTGCCAAACGTTTCCCAAGCCAGTTTTGACAACCCTTGCGCCCTCGTCATAATGGAGCCACTATTCTCGCCCTCACGCATCGGCATCAACATGGACTCCCTGCTCCACCTGCTTTCCGATCCTTTGGCCTATCCCTTTATGACCCGTGGCCTCATGGCCGCCGTCCTGGTGGGGATCGTGTGCGCCGTGGTCGGCTCTTACATTGTGC
>CAZHTZ010000137.1:0-11766 GCA_964535455.1 uncultured Caldilineales bacterium | reverse complement strand
AAGCAAGCGGGGGGAAAACTATGGGTTGACGATAGGGGGGACTATCATCAACGAGTCGACTTATGCCACGTATAAGAATACCAGAGTCTTCTGTAAGTCAAAAATCACACATAGGCCAAAACGATCAAGTTTCGCGCGTCTGACGCCAGACGTCGTAGATGCGCATGACCGTCGTAATGCCTGCCAACACTGCAATGACGGCAAGGCCCACAATAGGGTATCCGACCAGAAGGGCAATGAGCAAAATGATAAAACGTTCAACCCGCGTTCCGAAGCCTACTTTGCTCTCGATACCAAGACCTTCGCCACGCGCACGTGTGTAACTCACCATGAAGCTAGTAACAAGTGTTGCCAGGGAAATAGCCAACCCAAGCATGTTCCCTTGCAGCGCCGCCCAATAGCCAATACTGCTCACAACGATGGCTTCGCTCAACCGATCGAGTGTACTGTCCCAGAATGCGCCAAAACGGCTACGCACACCTGCCATCCGGGCCAGCGTACCGTCAAGCGCATCGGTAAGTGATGCGACAAGATAGACCGCACCTGCAACCAAAAGCCGGTCGGTCATGATGAAATAGGCCACGACAACGCTGAGCAACGTGCCAATCAGGGTAATCGCGTTGGGCGTGAGATGAAGTGCTTGTAAGACGCGAGCGAGCGCCTCGAACAACCATCTGAGATTCTTACGGCCCCATTCCGTGATCATGTATGATTGTCCTATCGCCTGCCTTAGGTTATGAGATGGTCCTGAGGGTAGCTTGGCGCTGCCCCCTTAGGTTTCCCGGCACTTGCGGCTTGCCACCGGCTTTCAGTAGTATAGAGATGCCAACTTTCACATGGCACGATTAGTGTACAATAGTACTAACCGGGGTGTCAATGCATCGACGCGATCGTTGGTTGCCCCGCAAACATCCTGACCCCCGGCGCCAGGGAGGTCTTCAAGCCGTGTTTCGTCGCCCTCGTGTCGATCCAGATCAACTGAGACTCGCCGTCAGGCTTCTGGAAGCGGCGGAGCGGGTGGTGGCATTGACGGGCGCAGGATTGTCTACGCCTTCTGGAATACCGGATTTTCGCTCTGCAGAGACCGGCCTCTGGAGCTATGTGAACCCGATGGAGATCGCTTCGATCTGGGGGTTCCGGGAGAAACCGCAACGGTTCTACGATTGGATGCGGCCTCTGGCGCAAACCATCGTCGAGGCTAGACCCAATCCCGCACATCAAGCATTGATGCAGTTGGAGCGAATGGGCAAGCTGAGCGCAGTCATCACGCAGAACATCGATGCGCTCCACCACAAGGTTGGCTCGCGAAACGTCATCGAGTTGCACGGCCACATGCGCACCATTAGCTGTTTGAGTTGCCGCCATCAGGACGAGGCCGAACCGCACCTGCGGGGATTTCTACGCACCGGGGTGCTGCCTGTCTGTCCTGCGTGCGGCGCGATCATGAAACCCGACGTGGTCTTGTTTGGGGAGCCTCTCCCCGAATTGGAGATCCTGCGTGCACAGGAAGAAACCCTTCGCTGTGACGTCATGCTGGTGGCGGGGTCGTCCCTGGAGGTCATGCCCGCGGCTGACCTTCCCGCCCTGGCGGCGCGACGTGGGGCGAAACTGATTATGATCAACCTGAGCATGACACCCCATGACCACCTGGCAGACGTGGTGCTGCACGGCGACGTTGCCAATGTGCTGCCTCGGTTGGTGTCTGGCCTGCGCAATCCGCCCCCACCATCGGCGTAACCGGCAGCAAAAAAGAACCGGCGCCCCGCTGTGAACAGGGCGCCGGTCGAGACACAGGCACGAGCTAAGAGAGGGTGCTTACCTGAACACCAGGGGAAGGTAGGCGCCGCCGTTGTTGACCTCGACGAGCACATCCACGCCCTGGAAGCGACTTGGGGTGCCGGGACCGCCGTCGACCAGGATAGTCACGCGACTCTCGCCGATAGGCGCCTGATCTACGTCCAGAGTGACCTGCATCACGCCGGGGGTGAGTCCATTGTTGGGCGTCAGGATGACCCACGGGAGCGTATCCAGCGTGGTTTGGCCACCCTCAGGGGTCGTGACGACCAGGTTATCGCCCTGGCGCTCGACTTGCAGCGCCTTCCCGGCAGCAGCCTGTTGCAGACCCCACCAATCGCCCGATGGCACAGCATAGGCATACCAGTGAATGGCGCCCTGTCCTGCAACCGATTGATCGACGTTCACGACCTTGAGCGGCGACGGCATGCCGACGTCGGCGCGCAGGAGCATCGAGGTGGGTGTCACCACCATGCCGGTGGCAACGATCGTCAACGTCACCGGCACATCGACCGGACTGCCCGTGATTGAGCCGGCGTTGACGCGGATCTTGCCGTTGTACGTTCCCGGACGCAGACTGGCGGAATTGATCGACACCGAAACCGTGTCATTCGTGTTGCCATTGGTCTTGTTCGTCTGCAACCAGGCCCCACCATCTGTGGTGCTGACCGTGAGCTGGTAGTGCTGAGCCCCACCGTCGCCGATGTTGATGATGCTCAGCGGCTGCGGCGCCGGGGTCAGGCCGCCGAAATTCTGGCTGAAGGTCATGCTGGCCGGATCGACCTTCAGCTCTGGTCCGGTGGCGATCACCTTCAGGCGGACGGTGACTTTCTGCGGGCTGCCATTTACGCCCGACGTCTTCGCGGTGACGTTGATCGTCTCTTCATAGGTGCCGGGAGCCAGGCCCGCACCATTGATGCTCACGGTCTGTGTACCGGGTGTGGTCCCTTCGAAGGGGGTCACATTGACCCAGGCCTGCCCAGTTTGCTTACTCACATCGTAGGCGATGCCGCCACCGCCGCCGATGTTCGTGACGGCAAACGTCTTGTTGGGAGGATTGGCGCCGCCGCGCAGCATTTCGAACGACAGCAAAGTCTGATCCACACTCAGTTGCGCTGGTTGCAGGCCACTGCCATCATAGTTGCCTGGCCGCATGATGACCGGGTCGCGGAACGACGCCGGAATCTCCCCGGTCGTCGTGGTCATGCTGACATCGGGTTCAAGCCAGATGCGATAGCTGCTGGGTTGGGCGACGATGATCTCATCTTTGCCGTCACCATCGACGTCGCCAGCGGCGACGGATTTCAGCGAGCGTCCCAACTGCAGCCCACTCGTCCAGCCAGAGTTCCAGGGCGTATCACTCCCGTAGTTGATGCCGAGCATGGAAACGCCGTTGTCGGTCTGGGGGTCGCGGATCATGAAGACTTCTTTGTCGGCCCCGGCGCCGTTCACATTCCCCAGGGCGATGGTCTGCCAGTAGGGAAAGTACTTTCCCTGGCCGTTGGGCGCATTAGCAATGGGATCGCTCGGCGTGTACTGGAAGACCAGGTAGGAGTTGAGGGTGGCGCCAACCTGCGATCGCGACATCACCAGTTCGACGAGCTCGCCGTTGTTGTTGTTGACGTTTCCCACCGCCAGCTCCAGCCAATCATAACCATAGGTGCGCTCGGCCAGGACCTGGAAGATGCCGAAGTCATGGGTCAAGATGCGGATGCGGCGATCGTTGTTCGAGGCCGTACCGTTCCGCACCATTATCACTTCGTCGGCGGCCAGGCCATTGTACTGGCCGATGCCGATGCGTATCCAGGGGGCGCCGAAGGGCTCATCGTAGATGCGATTCCACAGGGTGCCGGTGGCATTGCCTTGCCAGATTTCCACGGCATAGCCACTGCGCGGGTCGGTCTTCTGCAGCACCAACTCGCTGCGACCACCGTCGCCCGCCACGATGTCACCGGCGCCAGCCGAGATGTAGACGAAGCCCGAAGGAAGCAGGCTCAGGAAAGCCGGGGGGGTGCCCGCTGGCGCGTAGGGAACCAGCAGCCGCGCCGTATTCCCGCCGATGGCGATCAGCTCCTTGATGCCATCGGCATTGACGTCCGCCGGGGCGATGTCGGTGTAGCCACAGGTAGGAGACACCCAAGTGAAGGGCGCCTGGCCGGGTTGAGGCACCGGATCGGTGATTTGAGCGCAGGTATTGAAGTTGATGTAGGCGATCTCGTCATCCGGGAAAGCCTGCGGTGCCGCAGCAGCGGCAGTCGTCCTGGCGTCGACGCCCAAACCAGCGAGGGCAAGAGACGCCAGGAGGAGCAGTAAAAGGGTTCTGTGCAGACGGCGCATAGTGGATATCATTCTCCTTTGAACAGGGAATTGGCCTTGCAGGTCGGTCAGCAACCTAAGCCCATGTGTGCCGGTTAGACGTAGGGGAACAGCCTGGAGTTCCGCGGGCCCGGCGCCGCTGGATTATAGCACGAAGCCGCACCGGCAGGCCGACGCGCAGGACCGGGCGCAGAGACCCGGTCCTGTTGAATAAGACGTTGTGCAGGCTGTGATCAGGCCGGCGCTGCAGTGCGCTTGGCGCCGCCGAAGTAACGCCGGAGGTTGAAGGCGCCCTTGTCCCACGAAACCACCAACGGGGTGGCATTGAAGATGGACGAGTAAGTACCGCTGAGGAGGCCGATGAAGAGGGTCAGAGCGAACTGGCGGATGGTTACGCCGCCAAACAGGATCAACGCCGTGAGTATGAAGAGAGCGCTCAACTGGGTGGCAAGTGAGCGGTGGAGCGTCTCCAACAGCGAGCGATTGACGATGGTCTCGAATTCTTCCCCACGCCGGCGACGCGAGTTCTCGCGAATCCGGTCAAACACGACGATGGTATCCTGCACTGAGAAACCGATGATCGTCAGCAGAGCCGTCAGGGTCAGGGCATCGGCCTTCCAGCCGCCCAGCCATCCCAGGATTGACACGATGCCCAGCGTGATAAGGATATCGTGCACCATGGCAATGATGGCGCAAACCCCGTAGCGGACGGAATGCGAAAGGTTGCGAAAGGCGAAGATGATGAACAACAGGATCGCCACCGAGGCCACGAACACGGCAATGAATGCGGCGCGCGTCACCTGTGAGCTAATGGCGGGGCCAATTGAGCGGTAGGCCAGCTCCTGCGGTGTTTCACCCACGGCGGTGGTCAGGGCAGCAACCAGCGCGTCTTTGTCGGCCGGGGTCAGCCTATCAGTCTGGATCTCGTAGGTGTTGTCGTTTTCGACGGTGCGCACGGTGACGTCGCTAAACCCGTTATCCTGAAATACCTGCACGATTTCACCCGGTAGGACCGGCTGCGTAAGCGCAACCGTCCACAGTGTGCCGCCCGTGAAGTCGATGGAGAGTCGCACCGGCGAGCCGTACACGGCCATCGTCATGATCATCGAGATGAGTCCCGGTATGATCACCAACGATGAGAAGATGTAGAACCACCGCCGATGTTGGATAATGTTGTACATTCAAGTTACCGTAGATCGCTATCAGGAGAAGTCGCCGCCGATCAAGCGCCGAACAAGGCGAGGCGGTGCTGGATGTGGCTGCCGACCAGGTCGATCAAAGAGCGCATGAAGGTACGTGTAACCACCACGGCCGTGAACATCGAAATCATGACGCCGATGCCAAGAGTGACGGCAAACCCTTGCACGATAGAGGCGCCGAAGCTCGACCCGAAGTAGTAGAGGATGGCGCAGGTGATGAGCGTGGAGAGATTCGAGTCGAGAATCGACGTCCAGGCACGTGCAAACCCTGCTTCGATGGCGTTGGGAAGAGTGCGCCCGGCGCGCAGCTCCTCTTTCATGCGCTCGAATATGAGGACATTGGCGTCGACCGCCATGCCCGTGGAAAGCAAGAAACCGGCGATGCCAGGCAGAGTGAGGACCACCGGCACGATCTTGTACAGGGCAAGGTTGAGCGTGGCGTACATCAGCAGCGCCAGGGCGGCCAGGATGCCCGGCAGCCGGTAGTAGATGATCATGAACAACAGAACGACCACCACACCGATGATGCCTGCCAGAATGCTCGATCGTACAGAGTCCTGACCCAACGTCGGTCCAACAGTGTTGACTGCGGCGACTTCCAGGGGGATGGGCAAGGCGCCATACCGCATCTGGATAGCCAAATTCTGAGCTTCCTCGACCGTAAACTGCCCCTCGATGACCCCTTGGTCGCTGATAGCGGCGCGGATGACCGGCGCCGAAAGAACGGTCTTGTCGAGGACGATGCCCAGGTAGGTGCCGATGTTCTTGCTGGTGAAATCGCCAAAGATCTTGGCGCCTTCAGGCTTGAACTCGAAAGCGATATTGATGACCTGGCTGGTGGGGTCACGAACGACGTCGACGGTCCTGAGTTGGTCGCCCTTCAACACGGTCTTATAGACCACGGTGCCGGTCGTGACGCCTGTCGTGTCGACGGAGGTCACGATCTTGCTGCCAGCAGGGGCAGGGTTCTGGCCCATGTCCACGAACTCCAACTGACCCGTGCCGGCGAGCGTCTTCACGGCATCATCAGGATTCGAGATGCCGGGCAAAGAAACGATGATCAGGTCGCCGCTTACCTGAATGATGGGTTCCGACACACCCAACCCATTGACACGGCGCTCCAGGATGGTCTTCGCCGTCTCGATATCCTCCGCTTTGGGTTGCTGGCCTTCCTGCGTCTTGGCCTGAAGGACGATTCGTGTGCCACCTTCCAGGTCAAGACCCAGGCGTGAGGTCATGGCGACAGCTAGCGCCTGGTGGGGGGTCACGATCCGCTTGAACCAGTCCGGCTGCTGAACCGGTAGGACAATGAACAAGGCGAAAGCCCAAAGAACAATAACAAGAATGAGGGCGATGAGGTTACGTCGTTGCATGGAGAAGCTCGGGGAAGGTCTAAACATGAACGAAACGAAGCTCCGCTCACGCAAGGCTTCGTTTCGAGTACAGGGACAGCCGCTTATGGAGGCTTGAGTACGCGCAAACCAATGGATTATAGGAGCCACGCAAAAGGCATGTCAAATCGGCGCACGCTTCGGCGACGGTAGACCCAGGCGAGCGAGACAGTCACAGACGGCGCCTATGACCTGCTCAGGCGTGAGATCGTCGGTGAAGAGGTAACAGTCGGCGTGCTGGCGGGCGTGATCCAGTCGTTGGCGCTCGACGGCAAGGTAGGCGTCGTGAAGATCCAAATGGGGATAGCGCTGCCGTAGAACCGGACCGCTGGCATCGAGATACACCAGCGCAGCAGCGGGATGTCGCCGTCGCCAGAGGTCGGGCACGCCAGAATGTTCCTGTGACACTTGTTGCGCGTCGTAACCGAGCGCTTGCAGTCCCTTGGCAAGCGTGCTCTTGCCACTTCCACAGACACCAACGATCTTGATGCGGGCCATGACGGTCCCTCAGGTGTTGGCAGGGTCTGACCGGCGTCCATTTGCGCAGCAGCCAGTGTGCAGCCGGATGTCTCAGTCCCAGGTTCCGTAGATGCGCGATGGAATGGGGAAGGTGAGATTCATGCGACGGATGTTGTCCACGTCGAGACCAAGCACATGCAATGCCACCACGGTGAGATCATCCCCTGGCCGGCCCTGCTCATGTCGCAACGCATGGGCCAGGAGGTCATCGGCGAAGGCCTTGGCGCTGAGCGTCAGCGGGAAGCTCTGGACAAGGGAGAGCAAATCAATGGGAACGCCACGCCGCTCGCCCGCAGTCCAGACGCCATCGCTCATGGCAATGACGACAACCCCGGGTCGTAGAGGCACCTCCTCGATGCACGGGCGGGTGCGGGCGTGCACACCGACAGCTTCCGCCATCGTATCGAGCAGTCGCCATTCACCCTCGGCCTGCAACAAGATCGGAGTTCGGCTGTTGCGCGAGAGCACGATCGATCCGGTCTCAAAGTCAGCAGACACGATGACAAGCTCGGCGCTGACCTTGCCTCCCCGCTGGGTCCTGAGATAGTCGTGAGCAGCACGCGCCGCCGCTCCGTCGCGCACACCCTCTGCCAGCAGCGAAATCGCCTTGCGCGCCACCAGGTTACTAATGGTCTTGGCCGATTGCCCGCTGCGCTGTCCATCCACCAGCACAATGGACACGCCGCCATGCGGGCGCTCTACCACCTCGACCGTGTCGCCGGATTCGCCTACCGCATACTTCTCGATCTTGGCGACGGCGACCTGCACTTCCATATCAGGGCGCGATCGTAATGGGAATCCGGACGCTGAAGGTGGCGTCGGCAGCCGATCGGGCGCGCAGGGCAACCGATGCCTGCACCCCGGTTGCCTCAGCAGGAATCGTGAATTTGACCGTGATAGTGGCGCTGCCTCCCGGCGCCACAGACGAAGTTTGGCCGCTGTTACCACAGCCATCGGCAGTGCAAGCTTCCGCCTGCCAACCCTCGGGAAGACTCACTTCGGACAGTTCGTAGGCCAGGCTATCGGCTGTCGTGCTGTGATTGACGAAGGAGATGGTGACGTCAGGCCCCGGCCCCGAGTACTGATCAGGCAAGTACACCCAGTCGATATAGAAGGGAGTCGCCGTCGCCGTGGGAATCGGGGTAAACGTCGGCGTCAACGTCGGCGTGAGCGTGGGTGTGGGTGTAGGTGTCTTGGTGGGCGTCTCCGAAGGCGTCACCGTGGGTGTTGCCGTCGGCCACGGTGTGACTGTGACGGTCCTGGTCGCCGTGGGCGAAGGCGTCCCTACCAACACGGTCACGGTTAGCGTGCGCTTGGAGACGGCGTTGTTCAAATCGGTGACGGTCAGCTCGTACGTGGTCGTCTTGGTTGGGCACTCCTGGCGGCTGCCCGCGGCGGCAACCACGACAGCCTGATACCGCACTTCCTTGGCGTTGCGCACCTCCCAGAAGTTAGTCGCGCACTGGCCCAGCAAGATGCTTAACTTGGAGGTGGTAAACGCGATCGATAGCACAGTCGACGGCGTAAACGTGGGCGATGGAATCAGTGTGGGGGTGATGAACACCGGCGTCAGGCTGGGCGACGGCCGGCGCGTCGGCACCTCCACGGGAGTGACGGGGATAGGCGTGATTTCCTGAATGCCGATGGGCGTGGGCGTCGCGAAGACGACGGGCGCATCGGTCGGGAATACGGCCAGCGTGGGCGTGCCAATAGCCGCTGGCGGAATGGTCTCGACCACGGCAGGAGAGGGTGTGGCCTGACCCGGAACCGGCAAGGGTGTGGGCGTGGGAGTCACAGAGACCAGAACGATGACTGCAGGCGTCGCCGGCGTTGCCGTCGTCTGCAGCGCCGTCGACACCAAAGCGCGCAGGCTGAAGTAGCCGGCTGTGGCGCCGGTGCACAGGAAGATGCCAAGCAGAATGCCGCCGAGAATCACAACCAGCGAGTAGTCACGCGGCTGCCGGCCAGGAGGGAGTGGGGAATCCCCGCCAGCGAGCGGCGTTGCCCCAGTCACTTCCGCCCAGGAAGCCGCCACGGCCACTGGCGCCGCCATGGTGAGAGGCGGCGCCGGCATCGGCGCACCGGCATTGGCGCCCGGTGCGCCGTGCAACGCCATGAAGCGCGGACAACTCTGGCACTGTCCTCCCAGACAAAAAACGGCCTGTTCCGACAATGGAATAGCCTCGCGTGCCACCGTGCTATAGCAGCGATTCTCGAAGCTGGGATAGTTGAGGTGCGCTTCCGGGTCTTCGAGCAGGCCGAGATAGGGGCAGACGGTGGTGCTCATGGCCGGATTATAGGGGAGAGGAACAAGGACGCCAAACAGGGTTGAAGAGCTGAGTTATCAAACAAGACCATGCGACAAGCAACGACATCCCCGGTAATGGATAGGATTACCCTATCTGACGTCGAAGGCGGTGCAAAGAGTACGGTGCGCCTTCAGCCGGCGCAAGCGCATAGAGAGGGTGTTCCGCTAAGCCTGGGCAAGACGTTGGACAAAGGCCTCAGCTTCGAATGGCGTCATCACCTCCCCGACGGCCTGCGCCTCGCGCAGCCGCTCCAGCACCTCGCCCAGGCGCGGGCCGGGCGAAATCCCTGTCAGCGCCATGACTTCGCGGCCGTCGAGCAGGGACTTGGGCGCCATCAGCCCGGCGTCGTCGCCAAACGCAGGCTTGAGGAGGGCGGCGACGAAACCAACGTGCTGTCGCCAGATATCCCGGTCGATATCAGGCCCATAGGTAGCAAGGGTGTCGGCGGCATAGAGCAAGGCCAGGGCTGGTGTATCGCGTCCGAAGTCACGGTAGAGGCGGTAAAGACTGCGGCGGCTCGGCGTCCATGTTCCTTGCGCCAACGTCATAGGCCGCATGTGTCCACTACACACCTGCCGCACGAAGTCGATCTCGCCCGAAGAGAAGTGAAAACGGTCGAGCCAGGCCGCCGCCAGGCGGGCGCTGACCGCTTCGTGGCCGTAGAAGTGGATACGTCGCCCGGCGTCCACGGTGGCGGCGGCAGACATACTGCCGGTAGCGGCAGCCATACTGCCGGTAGTGGCCTTGCCCCAATCATGGGCCAGGGCGGCGATGCGGAGGGCCAGCCAACGCGGCCGTCCGGCCGATAGATCGTCCCCAAGGTAGGCTTGCAGGCGACCCGCCAGGGGCGCCAGCCCGTCGGCGAGGGCGACTTCAATCTCATCCGACGGCCTTAACTCCTGTCGCAACAGCCGGTCGATGCGCGCCATCCAACGTAAGGCAACCAGCGTGTGCTCATAGGCATCATAGATGTGCGGCGGCGACTGCTCGACCCCCTGCAAAGCGACCAGTTCCGGCATCAGGAGTGGCAAGGCGTCCCAGGCCCCCACATAGGTCAGAACCTGGTGCGGCTCTGGCAGGGCCAGCAGCCGGCAGAGCTCGTCGCGCTGCCGCTCGGCGCTGACGGCAGCAAAGCCGGAAAGAGCGGCACGGACCAGATCTTCGAGTCCTGGCGCCGGTTGGAGGTGAAAGGCGAACAGCATGCGCACTCCGCGCAGCACCCGCAGCGGATCGGAGAGCAGGCTGGTCGGGCTGCATGGGCGCAAGCGCCTGGCCGCGAGGTCGGCGATACCCTCCAGCGGGTCATAAGTATGACCGTCGGGGAGCAAAGCGATGGCATTGATCGTGAAATCGCGCGCCCGCAGGTCGGCGTCCAGGTTTCCACCCACCACGGTTGCCATATCGATGATGAACGGATCCTCACCCGCCTGCTTCCAGACAATGCGTCCCGTCCCCCGCCCGGTGTCCAGGGGATAGAAGGCCCAGCCATTGGCATCGGCCACCCGGCGAGCAACCGACAGGGCGTCGCCCGGCAGCACGTAGTCCAGATCGTGCTGTGCCAGACCCAACAGCCAGTCCCGCACGGCGCCGCCAACCATGACCGCGTCTGGCGCCATGCGCCGCACGGCGGCGTGGGCGCGCTGTGCGGCGGGCTGATCGCCGAAAACGATCGGTCCCTGCTCGGAAGGAGTGGAATCAGTCACGGCCGGGAGAGCAACGAAGAGGAGCGTGGCAGTACGCTGCGGGCGGCTGAGCCGGGCGCGAGCCTGGGCGTCCGCAGCCGTCTCGCCCACGGCAATGATCTCCCCTTCGACCAGGGCCACATAGCGCCCGGCAAAGGGAGCGAGATCGAGGGCGAGGTAGCGGGGCGGGGGCGGGGGCACGGGTTGCAGGTTGCAGGTTGCAGGTTGCGGGTTGCAGGTTGCAGGTTGCAGGTTGCGGGTTGCAGGTGGCGGGTGGCAGATGGCGGGTACGGGCGGTTCATTAACCGCCCTGCCAGGCGCGAGAACGACGACCGAACGCAGCCGACCGCTCTCTGTCCTCTGTCCTCTGTCCTCTGTCCTCTGTCCTCTGTCCTCGGCGGTCGGTCGTCCCCCAGTCAACCTACAGCTTCTGGGCGACGAGCTCAGCGATCTCGCCGGGGTGGTGCGCCACGGGCACCCCCACCGCCTCCAGGGCCTTGATCTTGTCGGCCGCCGTGCCTTTGCCGCCGCTGATGATGGCGCCGGCGTGGCCCAT
>CAZHTZ010000136.1:0-11793 GCA_964535455.1 uncultured Caldilineales bacterium | reverse complement strand
CCTTCGATAGTCTCTACGATGCGCTGACCGGCCGCAAGGCGGATGTCGTCATCTCTGGCTTGCGCTACGAGGCGGAGCGGACGCGCGACGTCTTCTATACCATATCCTATTTCGACGCCGGGCAGACGCTCGTCGTACGCGCTGCCAGCCCCATCGGCAAGACGGCAGACCTTGGCGGGCGGCGCGTGGCCGTGGAGCTGGCATCTGAGGGAGAGGTGGAAGCGCAGAAACTGGCGGCCAAAACAGCGGGGATGCAGCTTCAACAGTGTTCGACAACAGAGGATGAGCTTGTGGCCCTGCGCAACGGGGCGGTGGATGCGTTGGTCACTGATCATGTGACAGCCCTGGAGATGATCAAAGATCAGGCCGATCTACGCTTGCTCGCGCCGCCCTTCGCGCCCGACTCACTTGTCGTTGCCGGGCACATCGAGGACCGTACGCTGATGAGCGAGGTCAACCGCATCATCAAAGCACTGCGCGACGACGGAACGTTAGGCCGGCTGGAGGCGGAGTGGATGTAACAGGATGCAGGATACAGGATACAAGATGCAAGATGTAAGATACGGATTGCGCCACATTGCGCCGGCATCCTGCATCCTGCATCCTGTATCGTGTATCCTGCTCCCCTACACCCGCGCCAGCGTGGCCTGCGCATCCGGCATAGCGCCGGGCGGCCCACGTTCAGAGCGGAGCGCCGCACCCTTTCACATGTATGAGCCCGGCTCAGGGCCGAAGTATGACCGGGAGATACAACCGCGCCCCGATCACACCCTTCACGCGGACCACGGTGCTGCCGTCTACGTCCGGGCTGGTGAGGGTGATGGTGGTGGTATAGGTTCCCCGGGTCAGGCCGGCGCCATCCAGGGACAGGGTAACCTGGTCCGGGGTAGTACCCGCCGTGGCGCTCAGGTACAGCCAGGGTGCGCCGGCCAGGGCCTGCCAGGTGAGGGTTTGCCCAGGATCCTGGCTGTCAATGGAGAGACGGGCCGTTGCCATACCAAGGGCGGGCTCCAGCAGGATAGTTTCCGGCCCGGCCACCAGGCCAGGCAGCGGTGGGGGCAACTGACTCGGATCACTCACGACAACCACCTGCACCGTGTCTGTCGCCACGCCGCCCACCCCGTCATCCGCCCGCACGGTAATCGTATGAAAGCCCTGGCTCAGGCTGGCCACTCTCAGGCCGGCCCCCTGCCCGAGTGCGCCATCCAGGTTCGATGACCACAGTACCTGGCTGTCGGCCATGCTGCCCGTGTCCACGTCGTAGGCCACCGCCTCCAGGTCGAGCGTCTGCCCGGCGGCCACGGCGGTCATGCCTGTGGGCCGGGTGATGTGCACGGTGGGGATGCGGTTGGGCACGGTGAAGGTCCCGTCCGAGGCGTCGCTGGCGGTGTGGATACCGTCACTTGCCCAGACCCGGAAGCGCGCCTGGTTCCCGGCCGGGACGTTGGCCGCGTCTACTACAGCGCTCCGCCCGGTCTGATCCTGGGCCACCGTGAACCAGTTGGCGCCGTTGTCGGGGGTATACTGCACGATGAAGGACAGCGGATCGCCGTCCGGATCGCTGGCGGTCCAGGTGACGGTGATGGTGCTCCCTGAGAGGACCTCGCCGCCGTTGGGGGCGGTGAGAGTGACGACGGGCGCCCCGGCGCCGGCGCTGACGCTGCCAAGAACTGCGCCGCCTGCGCCCTCGATCTCGACCCGGTTCGTGCCTGCCACATAGGGCACCAACTCATTGATCAGCAGGCCTGTCACAGAGCGCCCCGAGCTCGCGGCCGGCGCGGTTGGGCCGCCGTCTACTTGTTGCGGTGTGAAGGGGTAGCGGGCCAGCACTGCCCCCGCGCCATCGCGCAGAGTGATGGCATAGCTTCCCGGCACGCGCTCTTTCACGTCCCCGGCGTTGGGGATGATGAAGAGCGGCTGCAAGCTAACCTGGCCCGTGGTGGCATCCAGGGTGCCCACCACCAGAAGGCGGTCGGTCTGGTCCAGGGTGCGGCGGTCGGCTGTAACGGCCGGGGCCGGCTGGAAGGTGTTCATCAGGCCTTCATAGGTAAACCGTCCCGTCCACTCGTTGTCACAGTATGTCATCACGTCGTGCCAGGCCGGCCCGTAGATGGCCCGGGTGCCGGCGTCAAAGCCATAAACCGCGCCGTTGCCCGTGAGGTCAGCGCTGATACGCCCGTCGGGATAGGGGTAGGACGGGCCGAACTCGGCGCCGCAGAAGTTAGCGTGGCCGCGGCCGTAGGTGTGGCCCAACTCATGGCCGCCGTACCAATCGCCATAGGTGCCGTCAAAGTCCCAGCCCCAGTCGCGGGTGCCGGTGGGCCCGGAGGCGACCACGCCAACGGCGCAGCCGCGCATGAAGCCGGCGTTGTCGGCTACCATGGCATAATAGCGGGACGCCAGAGGGATTGAGGGGTTGACAACCATATCCCAGAGCTTCTGCCCCGCCAGGAACGCATCGACCGTGGCGCAATTGGGATTGATCAATTCGCCCCCGAGGGCCACGGCGGTGCCCCAGTCGCTGGTTCGCTCCCAGTACGTGTACCCGGAAATTGGATAGGCGCGCAAGAGCCAGTCCATCATGGCATCGACGTCGCTGGCGGGCGGCCAGAAGTGGGTGCTGCCCACGTTGTAGCCCAGCCGGTAAACCATGACTGCGATGGGAGACCCGGGCTGGAACGTCACGGTCGTCGACTTGGTGTTGTTGGCGTAGGTCACCTCGACCGGGTCATGGACGCGCGCCGACGTCACCGGGTTGACCTCGGCGTTGATGGTGGTTGTGCCAAAGATGAAGTCGACGGGAAGCTCGAAAAGGAAGGCCTGGTCAAGCACGGCCCGGTCAGGCGACGGGCGCACCGTAATCTGCCCTCCGCTATTGATGGGCGCAAGCCGCATCGAGGCTCCCAGGCTGTTCGTGACGAACAGATCTGCGTAGGTCAGGTAATTGCCAGCGTTTGAGTGGACGTGGAAGCGCACGAAGGTGCGCTTGCCCGCCACCAGGGCGATGCTGTTGTTCAGGTCCTGGACGCTCTGCGTCACTTCAAGGGCATCGGCCACCAGGTCGGCAGTAACCACCGGCGTCACCGTGGCAGTGGATGTGGCCGTAGGGACGGAGGTCGGCGTCGCCGTGCAGGGTAGCGCGGAGACATACGTCAAGAGCAGGCGGGGTGGTGCTGCGCCGTGGCGGCTGGCGAAGGCGCGATAGCGCCCGTTGCCCGTCAGCATCAGCCCGTAGTTGGGCACGCTGCCCGCGTACCAGTCGCGGATAAGCTGGCTGACATCCCACACCGTGTCAGTGCCCTGGCCGCGCGCAATTCCGCTGGCGACGGCGTCTTCGGCAGCCGGGCTGTTGTTCCAGGTGACGCCGCTTTCGGACCATGTCTGGCCAATGCGCAGCACGGTAACGAGCGCGTTGACGGGGCTGCCGCCATCGTCGCTGATGCGGGCCAAGAGCTGTGCCCGCAGGAGAATCGTCCCCGCCGGAATGGGCGGCAAGGTAAAGCGCAGCAGGCTGGACGTGACGCCGAACTGGGAGGCCCAGCCCTGCAGCCCTACAAGCAGCCCGGGTGCGCTGCCGTAGTTGGTATTCGGGTTCAGACTGTCCTTATAGGTATCGGCCACGGGTATGATCGTCAGGACAGTGGCGAAGCTGCAGCCGACGGGAGGCGTATCGGTAGCCGTGGCGGTGCGCGTGCGCGTGCGTGTCGGCGTATAGGTCGCGGTGAAGGTACGGGTGGCTGTCCGGGTCGGCGTGGAGGTACTGGTGCCCGTAGTGGTGCTGGTGGCGGTGTTGGTGCTGGTCGCGGTGGGGAGAGTTGTCGGCGTGTTCGGGGCCAGGTCATCCCAGAACTTGTTGTCGGTCAGCACCTAGCCTGCCAGGGGATTGGTATATTGGATCCAGTTCAGATTCACGACTGCACCGTCCACCGAGCTTGCAAACTCGGAGACATAGCCGGCCGGGTCGACCTCAAAGATGTTGTAGTACTCCCATATCCCCGGCGGCACGAGTCCATACCAGCCGATGCCGTTGGTGGACGTGCGGTCACAGAGTGTTCCCAAGGCATGGGGGTCGTTAGAACAGTAGAGCTGGACCTCCACCTCGGCCAGAGGCTGCCTCTCGTCCCCTTTCTGGCCGCGGAAGACCTGACCTTCCAACATCGGCGCGGAGAGGGCGGAGTCTGGCACGACAGCCGTGGCCATCAGGCTGGCAGCGGTGAGGTGGCTCCCGACCTCAGCGGGCAGGGGGGCCAGGGAGGCTGGGGTATTGTTCAGCAGGCCGAGCAAGACGAGCGCCACCAGGGTAAACAGGCCGGCGGTCAGCCGGAATGGGCCTCGTCGGTTAGTCATGATGCTCCTTACTGTACCAACGCTTGGGGCGGCCGGTGGGGAATGCTCCGAACTCGATACTATTGCATATATACAAACGCCTAACTAGCTGAAAAGGTACGGGGCCGGCCGGCAGAAGCCACGGCCAGAGACCAGCATCGATTGAGCCTCTATTGGGCTGTACAACAGGCGTCCGAAGGCATGACCTGCTCCTGCACGAAGCTGAACCTGGGCTCTGTCTCGTTGGCCGACTATGCTGCGGGGAAGATCGGACGTCACAACGGGTATGGAAGGTCAATGCTCGCATGACGCTACAACTCGTCCAGTGCGACTTTGCCGGCGATGAGCGCCAGCTTGGCTGGACGGTGCTTCTTTTTGATCGCGGCTTCGCGGCGGCGGGCGTCGCCGGCGCTGGGCAGTTCTTCGGAGTAGACGAGGCGCAAGGGGAGACGCGCGCGGGTGTAGCGTCCGCCGCGGCCGGCCTGATGCGCTGCCAGGCGCGCCGCCAGGTCAGTCGTCCAGCCGCAATAAAGCATGCCGCCGCGGCATTCGAGGAGATAAACGAAGAAAGACAAAGACATTGAGGCTACCTATCCAGCGCCCTCACGTACAGCCCATTGCTTGTCGCCACAAGCAGGTCGTGCGGCTCGGCCGGGTGAACGGCGATCGCTTGCACGAAGGGCGCGATGTCGCCGCTCCACTGCTGCCAGCTATCGCCGCCGTCGCGGCTGACATAGACGCCCTGGCTGCTGGTCCCGGCAAAAACTGTGGCTGGCGACGCGTCGGTTAACGCACGTGGCGTTACCGCCAGCGTCACCACCGCGATCTTGTCCAGTCCGACACGCGTCCAGGTCGACCCGCCGTTACTCCCTCGCCACACGCCGCCCCGACTGTCACCGGCAAAGATGTAGCCGCTACTGGGATCGATCGCCAGCGTATACACCGGGGCATCGTGCACCTGCGTCCACGTTCTTCCAGCGTCCTTGCTGCGATAGATACCGCTGCCGATACCGCTGCCCGATCCGGCATAGACGAGCGACGAATCGCGCGGGTCAACCGCCAGCGCCATCACCTGCGCCTGGCTGACAAGCGTGTCGGCTTTGATCCAGCGTTCTCCCTGCGTGTCGCTGCGATAGACCCAACCATTGCCGGCGCTGACATAGAGCATCGCACTATTGGAGGGGGCAACAGCCAACACGACCGGCGCATCCTGGGACAGGCCCGTATTGATCGACTGCCATTTCATCCCCAGGTCTGTGCTCTTGAACACGCCATCGGTCGTGAGCACGTAAATCGTTGACGGTGAGGTGGGGTCTGCGACCAGGGATGAGATATCCTCTGTGCTCAAGCCCGTCTGGCGCGGCGTCCAGGTGCGCCCGCCGTCCGCGCTATAGAAGATGCCCTTGAGATAGGCGGCGACTAACATGCCGTCGCGCACCGCGGGGTCGCCAACGACACCCGATACATTCAGCACATTGAGATTACCCTGCACCGCCGACCAGTTGCGCCCGCCATCCGTGCTGCGGAACAGACCGTCGCCCCAGGTCCCGGCCAGCAGGCGGAACGGCGCGGCAACGAGCACCTGCACCGAGCGCCCGGCCAGCCCGGCGCTGGCCGCGTCCCAGCGATCGCCGCTGTTGGCGCTGCGGAAGACGCGTCCCCCATCGGTGCCCACATAGAGCACCTGGGGATCAAGCGGATCAACGGCCATCGCCCGCACGCGCACATTGTCCATGCCCTGGTTGATAAGCGTCCACGTATCCCCGCCGTCGCGCGTGCGATAGACGCCTTCGCCCGCCACCCCGGCGTAGACGATCTTCTCGTCATACGGGTTGCCAACCAGGTCGCGAATGTCCGGCTTCGGCTCCACCTTGCGCAGAGGCAATTCTTTCCATGTTGCGCCGTTGTCGAGCGTCAGGTAGACGCCGTTCTTGGCGCCGACATAGAGCCGTCCCGGACGGCCTGGCTTGGTCGGGACAGGATAGAAGACGTTGATATACTCGGCCGACGGCTGGCTCGCTGCGGCTTTCCAGGTGCGCGCCCCGTCGTCGCTCATATACACACGTCCTGTTCCCGTGCCCGCCCACAAACGGGTGTGGTCCGCTTCCACGACAGCCGACAGCGCATAAATGTACCTGGAGTCGATACCGGTCGTTGCCGTGACCCAACTCTCTCCGCTGTTGTCGCTGCGGAATAGCCCGGCGCCATTCGTTCCGGCGTAGAGGATCGTCGGCGAGATAGGATCCAGCACGACGCTCCAGATATGCTGGTTGGCCAGACCATTGTTGATGCCCTGCCAGGTCTGGCCGCCATCCGTTGACCGCTGCACGCCGCCGCCCCACGTACCCAGATAGATGCTCTGGCCCAGGCCATCGACGGCAATGCTGCGCACGATCGCCCCGCCCAGATTATCTGCCCGCACCCATCCCGCCGGCCGCGTGGGCGTCGCCGTCGGGGTCACCACAGGAGATGGCTCTGGCGTCACATACACAATGATGATCGTCGTTGGCGAGACCAACTCGGTTTTCGCAGGAGCAGGCGTTGGCGGCAGCGGCGTTGCCGTGGGCGTGGCAACGCCAAAAGCGCGCCAGCCGCTATACAGCGCTACCACCGCGAGCAGGAAGATCACCCCCAGCAGTCCGGCCAGAACCGCCGGCGGCAAGGTTGGGCGTTGCAACTCAGCCGTCACCTTCGCTTCTATCTGGGGCAATAGCTCAGCCAGGTCGGGATAATCCGGCGCCTGGACCTGGATGCGTTCAAGATTGTCCAGCGCCATACGCCAATGGCGCTTCCCGGCCTGGCGCTTTGCTTCGGCCATCAGCCTGGCCAACTCGATCTGGCGACGCGCCTCAAGCAGAGATGGCTGAGCATCGGCGTGGCCGGACTCGGCAGCAACAACAGGAGCCAACGCATCGACTGCCTTCTGCCACTCGCCCTGCTTGTAGAAAGCCATGCCGTCGCTGTACAAACCGTCGAGACGCGCTTTTTCCGCCTGCGCCGCACCGATCCTGAGCGCCAGGGCATCGGCTTCTGCGGACGGGCTGCGCTGTTTGACCAGGTCAACAATGGCCAGCGCAGCGTCCCACTCTCCGGCGCTGAAATCCTTCTCAGCGCGAGCAATCATCTCGCTCGAGGTTTCAGCAATGCGCAGGGCAGGATCGCCATAGAAGATGAACGATGCCCAGGTGGCGTCGGTGGGCCGGTGCTCACGCACAATCGAGCGCGCCGCCTGTATGGCGTCGCCCGTGCTGGCGCCGTTGAGCAACGCGCCGTAGAAATTGATGGCAAAGTCGCGCGAACCAGCGTCGAAAATCGGCCACTGTGCACCGAGGAAACCGGCAGCGCCGCCGGAAACGAAGGCAGACGCCAATCCTTCGGCCTGCGGGCCCGTATAGCCTACTTCCCAACCCACTTCTTGCGCCTCACCCTGGCGCGCCGATGAGCAGGCATTGAGGAAAACGATTGGCCGGCCGCGTAGAATGCCCTCGATCTGGCTGGCTGGAAGATTGCGGCCGCCGGCCAGGTGCAGACCGCTGCGATCGGGGTGTTCACCCTCGAAGAAGGCATGTCCGGTATAGTGGATGACCTCATAGCGACCCGACACCAGTGCCTGCTGTACGCCGATATAGGTGGCGCGCGAGCCGCGCAAGAGATCATAGGCAATGCCGCGTGCATCCAGAAGCGCCATCAACTCGTCGGCTTCCGTGTCGGCTTCGGGGAGATCGCCCAGGGGGTTGCTGATGATGAGGAACGTCGGTTCGGCTGTCACTGAGCCTTCCGGCCCGGCCACCCAGCGCGTGACCATCAAGCGGCGCGTGATGGGCGCGCGCAGACCCAGGAACGACTGCCCATCGTGCAGGAGTTCCCAGGGAATCTGGCTATCATTGGTTGAGATAATGAGCGAGACATCTAGATCGCGCAGAGCATTTTGGATGAGCGGGGGCAGGAAGAGACCATACATGAGCTGGCCAAATTCCTCCAGGCTCCCCACCTCACAGACCTGCGCCATTGCCGACACGTCGCCACGGTACGGCGACTCGCTTCCCGCCTGGCGATTGATCAGCGCAGTGACGGCGTCTACAATGCGTACGATATCCTGGCGGTGCTCATTCCCAACCCATACCGTACCAGCCAACGCCAGCGGCCCTTTGCGTGGCGTCTCCAACGTGACCGTATAGCGGTCGTCGGCTTGTAGGATGGAGAGAACTGCAGAGTCCATAGCTCTCTTTATTGCTTACGCTAGATCGCCCCCTCGCAGGGCGGTTCTTGCTGCATATTGTCAGTATGATAAACGTCACAGGGTCAACGGAAGTTCCCATATTTTGCCCGATCTTTCGATGCGTACCAGATAGTGGCCGGGAGTAATGTCAGGAAAACGCGCTTCGCTCTCTCCCGGACGCACGGTCTTGATCTCCTGCGCCTGTCCCCTTTCATTGCACAGAGCAATGCGAACGCCGGTCAACGTCTGCCCCGATGACAGCATCTTCATGGCAACCGCCAGCCAGCGCGCCTGCAGCGCCTCAGTCACATTCATAGAAATGCAGATATCTTGCGCCTGATCGTCCACGGAGAGCGACACCAGGTTGTCCCTGGCCTTGCTGCGCGGGCCACGCCGGGCAGCCGGCGCGGCGGCGTAGGAAACAGCCAGCCCGGGCGGCGGCGAGAAGAGCGCCTCGCCGAGCAATGCCAGAGCGGCGGGAATATCGAAGGCAAGACGGCGCACGCCTGCTTGCGCTTGCGTCCACAACTCGACGACGCGTTGCTGGGGCAGGAATGAAAGATCGAACGTAGGATAGCGCGGCGGCTCGGCCAGAGCGCCCTGCCCGACCAGCGCCATAACGCGCTCCCAGGAGGCCGCTTGCGCTGCACACGCCGCGCAGTGAGCCAGATGTGCGCCCACGGTTGCGATACCCTCACCCCCGCCAGAGCGGTAGGCGTCCAGTCGCGAGCGCGCCTCTGCGCAGGTTATCTCGTCTGCATCAGACGATTCTATGGCGCACACGAAACGCGCCATAGAACTGTGGCAGGCAGCGCAGCCTGTCACATGTGCGCGGGCTTCTGCCAGGTCACTCTGGGCAAGCCCCTGGTCAAACGCGCCTCGGGCAAGAATTTCTCGTGCAGATTGGCATTCAATCAACGCCATGCTCCTTAGACATGGAACTCGTACGGTATGGGTAGACGGGACTATTGCGGCGTTCCGCAGCGAATCCTGAATCCTACTTCCGAACTATATGACGTAAAAGGCAGGGGCTATTCTTTCATATACTCATCGAGTAGGCGCAGAAACGTGGCATCGGCGCGCAGATGGTCGAGATCGCGTGAGCGAATGGTGTGGATGTTGCTGCGTGTGGTGTGCAGAGCGGTCGCCAGCATGCCATCGTCCCAGTCATTCAGAAACCCGCGAATCAACACGATTTTCGATTTGTCACTCAGCACGGAATGGCCGGCGATGCCATCGGTGAGAAGCTCAACAAGCTCGCGACGCGAAAAATGCGCGTCGGGCAAGTTTTCCGGAATATCAGCGATGGTGTCCTGCAACTGGCCGCCCGACTCGCGTATCTCATCGAGGCTGTTCTGCCTGCCCAGGGGAATGCGACGGCGGCGCGCAATCTGGGCTGCGGCAGCGGCGCCGGCCTGCTCCCCGCCGAGCCCGACTCCGAGCCGCCGGCACGAGTCGTACACCTTGTTGATGACGACGCGCGCCGACCAGCTCAGGAAACGATCGGGGTCTTCCACCCCATCCAGGCTCTGCCAGACGGTGATCAGCGCTTCTTGTGAGCAGTCTTCCGCCAGGTCATGGAGCTGGGCGCGGTCACGCACCAGGTTGTAGGCAACCTGGTACAGGTAGCGGCCCAGGGTCTGAAACGCCTCCACCTGCGCCTGCCCGCCGGACCGGCAGGCTTCGTAGAGCTTCCGTCCATCGATTGGCACTGCCATCCGTCTCTCCGCGCGGGCAGT
The DNA here is from genome assembly GCA_964535455.1 of uncultured Caldilineales bacterium. Classification (GTDB taxonomy): domain Bacteria; phylum Chloroflexota; class Anaerolineae; order J102; family J102; genus SSF26. The sequence goes on along the minus strand of CAZHTZ010000136.1, from coordinate 1,509 downwards.
ATAGCACATTTGCACAGTGAGCGGCAAGGGAGTAATCGACCTCTCTACCCCAAAGCCTTTCCCTGTGCTATAATAGAAGGGGGCAACCTATCTCTGGCCAAAGGAGCGTGTCCGTGGCGACCAATGATTCAGCAGCGGTCGAGAGCCTCAGCATTCGTTTAACTGAGGCTGTGCGCGATGTTTTTCGTGTTCAGGATGTCACCGTAGGCTTCGGGCCATACCACAGCGTCCGCTTGCGCGGCCGGCTGCTGGTTGACGCCAGCCTGGCCTATGATCGCATCAATCCCCGCTTTCAGACGATGGGGCAGACTCTCCTCTTGCGCAGCGAGGGCGACCTGCACACGATTGAGGCGCTGCCTGTCACCTTTCCGATGGTGAAACCGAATGTGCGGGTTGCATTCATCCTCTTCATCGCAACGGTGCTCTCGACCATCTATGCCGGCTCGCAGTGGGCAAGTGAGCCAACGCTACAATCCCGCTTGTTCGCTGGCCTGACTTTCAGCGGTACCCTGATGCTCATCCTTGGCGCGCACGAGCTAGGCCACTACATTATGTCTCGCCGCGTGGGCACGCCGGCCACCCTGCCCTATTTTATCCCGCTGCCGATCTTTCTTTTCGGCACCATGGGCGCCTTCATCCAGATGAAGGCGCCGCCGCGCAATCGCCGCACGTTGCTGGCTGTCGCTGCAGCCGGACCTTTGGCTGGACTGGTCTTCTGCATCCCGCTTCTCTTCATCGGCCTGATGACGTCTTCCGTGAGCACTCAGCCGCCGGGACAATCATACTTGCAGGAAGGCAATTCGCTCCTCTACCTCCTGATGAAGTTCATCGTCTTTGGCAAATGGCTGCCAGCGAACGGACTGGACGTTTTCATCAACCCGGTTGCGATGGCTGGATGGGCCGGGTTGTTTGTCACCGGCATGAACCTGATTCCCGCCGGTCAGCTTGACGGTGGGCACATCATGTATGCGCTGATCGGCGCAAAAGCACGCTACGTCAGCTATGCTGTGCTGGGCGTCATGCTGGTGTTGGCCCTGGTCGTTGACACGAACTGGCTGTTGTGGGTGGTCCTCGTCTATTTCCTTGCCCGCGGCGAGACCCCCCTCCTGGACACAATCACGGCGCTGACCCCCAGGCAACGCATCCTGGCCGCCGTGATGGTGATCGTCTTCATTCTTGTGTTCATCCCGCGTCCCTTCATTATCGTCAACTAACCGCCAGGAACAGGAGAAAAGCATGAAAGGCTTCAACGGTTTACACATGGACATGGGTAACCTGTCGCTCCTCTCCAACGCCGCCACGCGCTCGATCAGCCCGGAGAACCGCAGCGGAGAGAAGGGCAAAGGCGGCATGGCTACTGAAGGCACCGGCGCAGACTGCGCCCGCGACCTGGGCCAGGGCTGGAAGATCTCACCCTCGCTGCGCATGCCGCCGCACAGTACGCTGACTCTCGCCGACATGCAGGGATCGGGCGCCATCCAGCAGATTTGGATGACTCCGACCGGACAC
>CAZHTZ010000135.1:11210-11996 GCA_964535455.1 uncultured Caldilineales bacterium | reverse complement strand
CGACGCGGTAGAAGCGGTCGAAGATTCGCGACAGCGCCTCGGGTGGGATGCCAACACCCGTGTCGGCGACGACGATCTCGTCAGATTCGTCGTGGTCCTCGTCGGATTCGAAGAACAGCCTCGACGATGTGTCGCCTCTGGATTGCTCTGCCCTGGCCTGCAGTTCGAGCTGGGCGGCCAGGGCGGCAAGCTGCGTGTCGTAGAGGATGGCTCCGGTGCGTGCGTCCACATACATCACACCGCCGTCGTACTTGATCTCATAGGCTGGTGTGCCCTCATAGCTGACCAGCTCCGGCCTGGCCGTAGACTGCTGTTCATCGGCTGGCTGGGTGACGACTGGCTGAGCGGCGACTTCTGGTGTCTGCGGCGTGGCCGTGGCTGCCACGGGTGTTGCGGTCGCCGGTATTTCGGCAATCGCCGAGATCTCCGAGGTGGCCGAGTCCGTCGCCGGTTGAGCAGATGTTGATTCCAGGGAGCGAAGTGACGTCGCACTGGCGACGCCGAGCGTCACGACAATGACAAAGGCGGTCAGGGCGGTGGTCAGGAGAACTGCGGTGCGTTGTTTCATGCTTAACTCCGTGAGATGTCGAGCGGGTGACGTGCGCACATCAAACCACAAACGATCTCTCTTGTGGTTAAGCCGGGGCCAAGCGCGTGTTAAGTGATTGTTAAGCGCGAGCAAACCCTGCCCCAACGCACTCTGCCGCTGGCCATTTCCCTCCCCCGTCGCCCCATCTGTCTCCGCGCTGCGTAGTCCCTGGTCCGCGCGGCCCGTTCTAGCCCCGC
>CAZHTZ010000135.1:0-11110 GCA_964535455.1 uncultured Caldilineales bacterium | reverse complement strand
TTTAGCCCCGCTTTAGCCCCGCTTTAGCCCCGCTTTAGCCCCGCTTTAGCCCCGCTTTAGCCCCGCGCCTTGTTGTCCTCACCCCGGAACAGCGCCCGCTTGAGCCCGGCCGGCAGCCGCACCGTGCGGTCGAGCCAGGTGCGTAGGAGCAAAGGCCGGGCATTCAGCCAGGCGAGCTGGGCATCGCCGGCCTCGTCGGGTGTGATGCCATGCGGGCTGTAGAGGTCGCGGGTGTAGAGGTTGGCAATGGTCGCCAGGTCGGTGTTGGCGTCCGGCACGAGGCGACCAAAGGTAGCGGCGTGCTCCAAGGGCGTCTGGCTGGGGCGCTCGACGAGGCCGAACCGTCGCGCCCAACGCACGACGCGCTCCCACAGATGCTCGGAGAATCCCTGGGGCACGGTGCGGAAGGTGGGCCGCGTGGACTGCCGGGGCTGGTTGATTACACGCCGAAGTATCCAGAGCACGACTGCCAGGATGCCCAATCCAGCCACCAGCGCCAGCGCCACCCCGGCCCAGGCGCCGGGGTTGGTGAAGGTTGCTGCCAATGCCTGGCCATTGAACGTGGGCGGCGTGACGCCAGGATTATCCACGTTTCCACGCTCGATATCGTTGAGGAGAGGGGTCGTGGGGTTGGGAGTCGGCGCCACCCCGGCCGCACCGGCAGGGCGCTCTATGACCGGCTCGGAGGAGGTCGGTTCGAATTGCACCCAGCCATAGGTGGGAAAATAGACTTCAACCCAGGTGTGGGCGTCGCGGTTGCGCAGGCGGTAGACGCCAGTCTCAGCCTGATACTCCCCGGTGGCATAGCCTGAAGCGACGCGAGTCGGCACGCCTACGTGCCGCAGCATGACGGCCATGGCGCTGGCGTAGTAGTTGCAGTAGCCTTGCTGGACGTCGAAGAGGAAGTAGTCGACCCCATCCTGCCCCGGTTGGGGTCCGGCGATCTGGTCGTTATAGGGAATCTGGCGCAGGTAGCTTTCGACAGCCTTCGCCTTTTCGTAGGGGTTCGTGAGGCCGGCGGTGACTTCTTCGGCGAGGTCAAAAACGCGTTGGGGGACGGTGCCCGGAAGCTGCAGGTACCGCTCAGTAATGGTGTCGGGATAATCGACAGTGTCGGCCATCAGCTCCGCAATGGTCACCTCCGGCACGGCGCTCACGACCGTGTAGCTATCACCCTGCTTGACAGCCTCTCGCGCCACCAACATCGCCAGCTCGACCGGAATGCTCTTGCCCAGGGCGTCGTCTGCCCCTGCGCCATAGGGCAATACGCGGGCATCGGCCTCTCTGTCGACCTGCAAGGGCTGCGGGCCTGACAGCAGGACGTTGCCTGTTTCGTAGCTTGTGACCGTCTGCGTGTACACCGTACGGCCCGTCCACTGTGCCAGCGTCGTTGCTGCGCTCAGGCGGATCGCGGGTGCGTCACGCAGCACCCAACCGTTGGAGAGATACGTGTCCAGGACCACTGCCCGGTAGTAGCCGTCTTTCGGCGTCGCCACGTCTGCCACCGGATCGTCGTTCAGGGTGCGCGGTCCGCCCAGGGACAGGCTGGTGCCAAACGTGGGTGTGCCCCCAACCCGTGAATAGTTCAGGGTGCTGAATAGGCGGGTCCATTCCTGCTGCACCTGCCGCCAGGGGTCCCGCAAGGGGTCGAGCAGGGAGCCGATCTTGTCGCTGCCGGCGCTGGTGGGCAGCACCCAGGCCACGAAAATAACAAAGACGGCGAAGAGAATGCCGTCGCGCATGAAGTCGAAGCTGATATCACTTGGGAAGTAGACGCGACCGTAGTGCCACTCCGCCTCGCGTTCGACCAGAGTCGCCCGCACCAGCAGGAGAATGGCGCACATCAGGTAGACGACGAAGTAGAGACTGAGATTGGCCGGCGCGTAATAGAGATTGACCAGCATCGCCACACCTAGGGGCAGCACTGCCTGCCACTTGCGGTGGTCACGGAAGTAGGCCCAAACCGCGCCGTAGGCCAACACCCATACCAGGATGGCCAGCAGCACAACAAAGACCAGGCTGTCGGCGGCGGGTTGGCCGCCAACGGCCTTCTGCGCCCACACGAAGGATCGATTGAGGGCGTGGTAGATGCGCTCCTGCCCCTGCAGCTCAGCCGGAGCCAGGCCCGCCATTGCGAACAGGACCGTGGCAGCGCCGACAACCAGGCTATAGAGAAAGGCGAAGGGGCGGCCAAAGTCGCTCAGGGCTATGATTGTCCCGGCGATGACCGCAAACAACGCCACCGGGAACAGCCGGTCCAGCCCAGGGCTCCACCTGGCTGCCTGCATGCTCCAGGCCAGATTAACGACCATGATGAGCAGCAGGACGAAATCGATCCACCGCCGCGGCGCTCCCGCACGCAGGCTTGTCATCAAGCCGCGGTCGTCGGAGGACGCCTGGGCAGGAGAAGGAGCAGGAAAAGTGGTCATCGTGGCGCTGCCATACCTGCCTTCTAGCGGTTCGTCGCCGGCCGGGTGCGCGCCGGTGGTCGCTTCAGGACCGCGCGGCGGCGTCGCCACCACAAGAGACCCGTCACCATGATAAAGAGCGCATAGACGGCCACAACACCCCACACATAGGGAAACAGCCGGTATTGGGTGGCTGTGCCTGTCATGGTAGTTGATTCGCCGACAGCGATCGACCACGTACGGACGATGGGCGCGCCGGGTTGAGGCTGCAAGGTGAGGGTGAACCGGGTGCGGTTGTTTTCGCCCAGGCGGCGCCACGTCTCCGCCTCCGCCCGCCAGAGATCGGCTAGAAGGGCGTTGAGGTCATCCGCAGTGTCCAGGTTGCTGGCGGCCTGGTCCAACGCCTGCGCCTGCAGGCCGAGCACGGCGGCCGTGTCGACCAGGCTAACCTGCTCATTCCAGCTATCCTGCGACCGCCAGCGCACGTCATTGCGACGCCACTCCAGACGCTCGGGCTCCAACATCGCCTTGAGAGCCGCCCATTCGGGTTCATCGGTGAGGGAATCGGCCAGGCGCTGCTGGCGCTGGCGTAGCTCGCCGGCATCGCCGAAGGACAGGTCGACCTGGATGACCGGCGGTTGGGTGCTGGCCAACGTGACTGTGCCGGCGCCAGCAGCGGTCAGGGCGTTCTGCAGGTCCTGTACCAACGATTCTCCACCCTCGCGGGGCGCGGCGGTGATTTCGATGCGGCGGTGTCCGAGTTGGGTGTCGGTTTTTACCTGCAGACCGTTCAAGTGGGCGAACTGGGCATTAGGTGGTTGGGCAATGCCAGGGCCCAGACCCTCTTCCAGGACGGCGCGCGCCGGCGCCGGTCCCTGGTCAGCCAACACTTCCCTGGCCCAATCGATGGCCAGGCGGCGCCGCTCATCGATCAGCACGGCGTTGTCCAGCACGGCGGGAACGCGACTGGCGAGCGCATCGAGGCGCCGGAGGTAGGTGTTGGCGGCATCGAAGTCGCCCTCCTGGCGGGCCGCCTCGATCAGATCGGAGTAGTCCTTGACCACGGTTTCGGTGATCCCGGGGTCTTGTACTCCGTTCTCCAGGGCAGTTGCCAGTTGGTTGGTGGCAAGAGCCAGATAGGATGGGTCGGGAGGGGTGGCGCGGCCGGCGCGCTGGCGAAAGAGCCTGGCCAGAGCAAGGTAGGCAGCGGGGTCAGTAGGGGTCTTTGCCTGCGCCTGGTTGTAGGCGGCCACGGCCAGTGGGAAATAGCGGTCGAAGATGGCATCGTCGCCGGCAGATGCCAGTTCGACATAGACATCGCCGAGAGCGACGCCGGCTGCGGCGGGTGCGTCAGGAGCCACGGCGGCCTGGCGGGCCTTGCGCAGACGCTCCCATAACGAGGGACGCAAGAACATGTAGTCGATAGGCGCCTGGGGATCGACGGCGTCGAACGACCAGTTGATCGATTCGGCGGTGAGGCTGTAATTGTCAGGGGTGAGTTTGATCCAGGACTGCGGGTTGGGGGGTTCGTTGAAAGCCAGGGTGAAGCGAGCGCTTTCCAGGTTGCCGGGCCATGCCTTGGAGACCACGTCAAGCGGGTAGCGGAAACTCACCAACGGCCCTTCGCCCAGGGGATCTGTGTATTTGAGCACCAGGCTGGCGCGCTCATCGGGCTGCAAGGTGACATCGGCCAGCCACCATTGGGTGTCGGCCTCACGGAATGCGACCTCGCGCCCGCTGGCGGTCAGCGTGACGCCTTGCGGCGCCGGCCCGTCGACGGCATAGCCGGGAAAGGCCACGGTGAGCTTTTGCGCCTGGCGCTTGTCACGGTTGTGCAGGCGATAGACCGCCTGCACGTCAATGAACACCTGGGGCGTTTGTTCATAAATGGTGACATCGGCGGTGGTGGAGAGCAACACGATCGGTGTGCGGCCGACCGGAACCAGCACGTAGCCGCCGGGGTAGCCTTCCTGCCCGTTGGCGACACCTGCCAGACTCCACCACATTGCCAAGACTGTGCCCACGAGGACGAACTTCCAGCGATGCGGGGTCATTCTGCCAGGCCTCGTGAGTCCGTCATCCCCAATCCATCTTTGCATCCGGCTTGCCCATCTGGTATTCTGAGAATCGCGTTCTGACTCGCTGCGAAAGGACAACAAGAGCCTGATGACTCGTCTGAAGCTTATCATGACCTGGGATATCCGCCCGGGACGCGAACAAGAGTACTCGGAATTCATCAATGAGCGCCTGGCCCCGGGGTTGATGGAAATCGGACTACCGCCGAGCGACGTGTTCTATACGGCCTACGGCACGGTCCCGCAGATCATGGCGGTCCTGGATGTGCCTGACGAGGAAACCTTGCGGAAGGCGCTGCGCTCGCGGCGATGGGTGGAGTTGAAGCGGGACTTGCTCAAGTTCATCGAGAACTTTCGGGAGCGTGTGGTCCCGGCTGAGCCCGGCAGCTATTTCTAGTACAAGCGGGCGTAAATAGAACAAGGGCTGGTAGTAACGACTTCAGTCGTTGTCGGCGCTGGGCAACGACTAAAGTCGTTACTACAAGCCATGGGGATACTTCGGCCCACCGGAACTAGCGGATTTCGACGCCGCTGCAGCCGGGACAAATGCATTATACTGGTTGACCGCGGTCAGTCCCAAGTGCACAGCCTGTGACCGCTGTCCAGGACCCAATGCGGTCGTTCGTCGTCAGTCTGCGGCCGGTCGTCGACGGTTGGCGGTCCTGGCGCCGGCAAGTACAATGACGCCATGGAAGCGACTCATCTCGAACAACTGAAACGGGAAGCGGCGCGGTGCGCCCTGGACGAAGTCCGCGATGGCATGTTGTTGGGGCTCGGTTCCGGCAGCACTTCGGCCCATTTCGTAGAGTTGTTGGGCGAGCGCGTGCAGACTGGGCAGCTCAGCCGGGTTTGTGGCGTACCAACCTCCGAGAAGACTGCCCAGCGGGCGCGTGAGCTCGGCATCCCCCTCACCACGCTGGCCCAGTCCCACCACCTCGACCTGGCGGTGGACGGCGCCGATGAGGTGGACCCGGACCTGAACCTGATCAAGGGTTTGGGCAAGGCCCTGCTGCGCGAGAAGATCGTGGAAATCCACGCCGGTCGCTTTCTGGTCATCGTGGACGAGTCCAAGCTCTCCCCACGCCTGGGGACGCGCAGCCCCCTGCCCGTCGAGTTGGTGCCCTACGAGGTGGAGGCCACGCGCCGCTGGCTGGAGACCCTGGGTTGCCGGGCCGAGATGTGGCTCGATGAGACCGGAACGCCGTTTGTCACGGACAACGGCAATTACCTGGCACGCTGCTGGTTCTCCGAGGGCATCGCCGATCCGCATGCATTGGCGCGCCGGCTGGCGGATCGTCCTGGCGTAGTGGAACACGGCTTGTTCTTGGGCATGGCCACGACCGTGATCGTCGCCAGGGCGGCCAGCATTCAGTTTCTGGAGCGGCGACAATGAGCGCCAAGCTGGCAGCTTCGATTCTAACGGCTGATTTCACCCGCCTGGGCGAAGAGGTGGCGGCGGCTGAACGGGCCGGCGTTGACTGGATCCACGTAGACGTGATGGACGGTCATTTCGTCCCCAACCTGTCTTTCGGACCTTTGGTGGCGCAAGCGCTGCGCCGGGCCACGTCGCTGCCGCTTGACGTGCACCTGATGGTCTATCAGCCTGAGAACCTGATCGCGGCCTTTGTCGATGCCGGCGCAGCCAGCATTACCGTGCAGGTGGAAGCCTGCACCCATCTCCAGCGCACGGTGCAGCAGATCAGGGATCTGGGGGTCAGGCCGGGCGTGGCCCTGAATCCGGCGACGTCGCTGTCTACCCTGGACGAGATTCTGCCCGAGCTTGACATGGTCTTGATCATGTCGGTCAATCCGGGGTTTGGCGGGCAGGTCTATCTGCCGGGCAGCACCCGCAAGATCGCACGGCTGCGACACTGGCTGGACGAGGCCGGACTTGCCCACGTTGACATCGAAGTGGACGGTGGCATCAAGGCCGACAACGCTGCCGGGGTGATTGCCGCCGGAGCTTCCGTCCTGGTGATCGGCTCGGCAGTGTTCAGCGGCAAGGCGCCGGTGGCGGAAAATGTGGCGTTCCTGCGCTCTCGCTTCGGCTAAATACCGGCAAACAGCAGCCTCTCAAGCGGTTTTGACGTAATCCTGCACTTCCTGTACAATGTTTGTTGACGCTGTGCTCGAAATCGTACACGTCGCATCAGGGCCTTACATCCTCTCGGCTGAGGAGACGGTCGGATAGACCGCACAGTGTTTTAGGTTACACTCTGTTGTTTGATCAGGCAGGTTATTAGCGCCTGACACTTGATGCGTTGCTCTTGTATGGAGGTGCCAGCCCTGACAGTGGTACGGAGTCCTGGTTGGGTCACTCAGCTGCCCAGCTATTACCGTGATGTTGGAATCCGGGCGCTGCAATGCGCCTCGCTCCTTTGAGGAGGGATGTCTCATGCACAATAGAAAACTATTGAACCGTCTACCCCTACTGGCCCTGGCATCGATAGGGCTGCTTGCGCTTGTTCTGATGTTGGTAATGACCGCTGCAGGTGGTGCAGCCCAGGCGGCCCCGAATACTCAGGTCAGCCTGGCTGCTCCTGGCGCCACCGGATGTATCAAAGGCTATGTGTGGGCGGATGAGGGCGACAAAGGCCTGTTGCCCCTGGTGGACTGGAAGGTCACGGCCACGAAAGGCGCCACCGTCCTCACCAAGATGACAGACGGCGCCGGCCTCTTCAAGTTCGACGGACTGGCCGCGGGCAATTGGACCATCGCCGTGGAAGTGAAGCCGGGCTGGGGCCCCTATCCTGGCGTGCCAACCACCGTGACGGTAGCGGCCGGCGACTGCTCCGCCGCCACCGCCTGGTTCAAGCTGATCCAGGTTCCCACCCCCACCCCCACGGCGGGACCGCCGGCCACGCGCATTCGCGGCAACGTCTACGAGCTGAAGTGCGACGGCATCTACCCGCTGAACAATGTCGAGCTGAACGTCTACAAGAGCGCCTCGGCGGATTTCCTGGGCACGCTCGTGCAGACCAGGTTCACGGATCCAGGTGGCTTTTTCAACTTCCTCATCCAGCCGGCTCCGCCACCCTATTACCACCTGGTCGTCACTCCGCCAGCCGGTTTGGTGCCGGACAGCGCCTCGTCGCTTGAGGGCCTGGTGGTGACGCCGGACCATATCGTCTTTGCGGCGCCCACGTATCAGGTCTACGAACAGAACAAGTTCGTGCTCAAGGACCCCAACCTGAAATGCGGCACCGACACCCCCACGCCGACCCCGACCGATACGCCGACCCCGACCGATACACCGACCCCGACGGTAACGCCCACGCCCACGCTCCCGCCGTTCGGCTGTATCGATGGCTACGTGGTCGATGACGTGCACGTCGGTCTGCCGGGCTGGGAAGTCCACGTCAAGCCGGTCGACGCCGACAATCCCAACCTGATGGACATCACCGATGGCGAGGGCTATTACAAGTTCGAGAACCTGGCCATAGGTGACTGGAAGGTATGGGTTGTAGGCAAGGTGGGCTGGGTGGCCGTGACCGACGAGGAGTTCACCGTCACCGTGCGTCGCGGCAGCGAATGCACGCCCACGCGCTTCAAGTTCCGCCAGCAGACGCCGACCCCGACGCCGACAGACACCCCGACGCCGACCCCGACGCCGACAGAGCCGCCGCCGCCGCCCCCCAACCCGCTGTACTTCCCGTTGATCCTGCGGCCCGGTGGCGTTTGCGAGGTCGGACAGCTGCAGACCATCGTCTGGGGCAGCTTCTACACCTTCCCGCTGAACTTCAACAACATCGTCCACTTCGTCCAGCCACTGCCCTGGCAGCATCCCACCGTCTTCAAGCTCGTGAACTTCGAGGGGCCGGTTATCTGGACTCAATACCTGCCCTTCTACCTCAAGCAGATCGACGGGTATGAGTTCACCTATCCGGGCGGCTACGCCGGCCAGGACTTCAAGCTGTTCGTGCGCACGGAGTGTGGTCTCATCCTGATCGAGACATCGGTCGATGACCCCACCCCGACGCCGCCAGCCCAGAACACGAACCTGCCGACGCCTGTGCCGACGGTGACGCCGCCGCTGCGCTAGGATCAGGCAACCGCAGCGGGCGCCGCCCGCTGCCACTCACCCTTCCCACTCTGACGGGCAGGGCGCCCCCCGGCGCTCTGCCCGTCGTTTTGCCCCTGGTATGCCATGCCACAGATCACGATCGTGGGCCTCGGCCCCGGAGACCCTGACCTCATCACCCGCCGCGCCTGGACCTGTCTGACCACGACCCCGGAAGTCTGGTGCCGCACCCGGCGCCACCCCAGCGTCGCCGCCGTCGCCGAGCACACCCAGGTGCACAGCTACGACGACCTCTACGACAGGCACGACGACTTCGCCGCCGTCTACCAGGCCATTGCCGCCGACGTCGTGGCCCGCGGGGAGGCATCCGGCATCGTCTACGCCGTGCCCGGCGACCCCAGCGTCGCCGAAGCCACCACTCAGCTCATCCGCAGCCTGGCTGCCGGCCGGGGCGTAGCGGTGACGGTGGAGCCCGGCGTGAGCTTCCTCGAGGCCAGCTTTGCCGCCCTGGAGGCGGACCCCATCCACGGCGTGCAGATCGTCGATGCCGGCGATCTGGCCAACAGCTACCACCCGCTGGGCTCGCTGCGTCAGGGCATGCTGGTGGCACAGCTTTACAGCCGCCTGCTCGCCAGCGATGTCAAGCTGACGCTGATGAACGCCTATCCCGACGACCACCCGATGACCCTGATCACGGGGGCCGGTACAGCCAACCTGCGTCTGGCGACGATGCCGCTCTTTGCGATCGATCGCCACGATGACTTCGACGACCTGACCTCGCTGTGGGCGCCGCCCATGCCTCACGCCGCCGGCTACACCGACCTGCAGGAAGTCATCGCCCACCTTCGGGGTGCCGTGGGCTGTCCCTGGGACCGCGAGCAGACGCACGAGAGCCTGCGCCCCTACCTGCTGGAGGAGACCTACGAGGTGCTGCAAGCCCTCGACGACGAGGACCCGGCCAGGCTGGTGGAGGAGCTGGGAGACCTGCTGATCCAGGTGGCCATGCACATCCAGATCGCCACAGAAGAAGGCGAGTTCAAATTGGACGACGTCATCCATCGCGTGGTCAGCAAGCTGGTCCGCCGCCATCCCCACGTCTTTGGGACTGTCGAGGTGGACGGCGTCGCCCAGGTTGTCCGCAACTGGGAAAGCATCAAACAGGCGGAACGAGGCGGGGCGGGCGGTGATCCCGCGCCCAAGAAGACGCTGCTGGATGGCATTCCCAGGACATTGCCCTCTCTGGCCCTGGCCCAGGGCTATGTGGAGCGCCTCGCCCGCGTGGGGTATCCGCTTCCCGGCGCCACGGCGACCTCGGAGGCCAGCCTGGGGAAGGCGCTGCTGCACCTGGTCGAACAGGCCCAGGCGGCAGGAGTCGACGCCGAGTCGGCCTTGCGCCGCGCCTGCGAGGGCCTGCGGTCCAGCCTCGACGCCGTACAGGCCGCCGCCAGCCGGCAGGGCGCCACGGGCGTCGTCATGACGCTGGTCGAGCTGCCCTCAGCGCAGCAGCGGGCGCTGTGGGTGGAGAGGGGCATCTAACCCAGAAGCGGCAGCACCTCGGCCAGGGACCCGCAGTAATGGTTGCAGAGCGCCCTGGCGCCGCTGTCGTCGATGTTGCCCCCGGCCAGGCCGATGGCTGCGAACCCCGCCAGACGCACGGAGCAGACCCCGGCGCCGCTGTCCTCGATCCCCACCACACCGTGGCGCTCCTCGAAGGGAAGGCTGAGGCCCACGCCGGCGGCCTCGGCATAGAGCCAGGGGTGGGGCTTGGGTGAAAGCTCGCCCAGGGTGCCGACCTCGCCCTGGCGCAATGGAAATCCGGCGGTGATAATGGCGTCGTAGAACTGGGCCGGGTCGCCCATGCCCAGGGTGCGAAAAGCCGCCACGATCTCCGGGTAGGCTTTTTCGTACAAGCCGGAGGTGACCAGGGCGATGAGAATGCGGCGGCCCTTGAGTTCCAGCAGGAACTCCTTGAGCCCGGGCGCCGGGGTGAAGGCGTCGACGCGGCCCTGGCCGTGGAGGATGGCGTCGAGCTCGCGGTGGGTGTGGGTGAAGTACCAGCGCCGCGCCGCTGCCAGGGTCTTGTCCGGGCAGTACTTGCCGATGCAGTACTGCAGGTGCTCGGAAACGCTGTGGCCAGAGACGTAGGGCAGGTCGGCGTCCTCGAGCTGGAAGGACGGTTGGCCCAGCAGGCTGCCCGTGGTCTTGGCGATGATCCAGATCCAGAAGCTCTCGCTGTGGACGCTGGTGCCGTCCAGGTCCATGAGCACGGCCTGCACCGGCTGCTGTAACCGCACGGGATGGACAGGGTAGTAGGCGGGATAGCCGAGGGCCGACTTGACGTAAGCGAGGGTGTGGTGGGTGAAGGCAATGAACTCCACCTTGCCGTCGCCGGTGGCGGCGATGGCCTGGACGCCGTCGGCGCCGGCGCGGAAGCGCCCGTCGCTGCACTGGTTGCGGGGGAGCAGCCCGCTGCCGGGGGCGAACGTACCGAGATCGGGGAGGTGGATAGCGTCCATCGTCCGCCATTCTCGCACCGGCAGGCGCTGTGCACAAGACGGAGGACGGAGGACAGAAGACGGAGGACGGAGGACAGAAGACGGAGGACG
>CAZHTZ010000134.1:207-12067 GCA_964535455.1 uncultured Caldilineales bacterium | reverse complement strand
CCTAAGCTTACTGTACTTTGTCAGGTTCCCTTCAAAATCAACGAACCGTAAGTTGAAGGTTGAAGGTTGAAGGTTGAAGGTTGGGGATCTCCAACGTGCAACGTGCAACGTGTAACGTTCAACGTCATTCCATCTATTGGGGCGTGGTGCAGACGACGCCATGACCGTTGTCGTCCATGTGCACGTCGTGAACCTGGCCGTCCACCTCGACCTGCGCCTGGTAGCCTGGGGTCACCACCTGGCCATACATCATGTCGGGTTCAGGGCAGCCTAGCGAGGCATCGCTCCAGTCCACCGGCTTGATGGCGAGCACCTTGACTTGATCGGGCGCAACACCCAGGGCATCAGCCGCGATCTGCCGGGCTGTTTGTGTTGCCTGGGTCGTCAGGCTGGCGCTGGCGGGAACGGATGTAGGCGACGGCATGAGTTCCGGCGTTGGCGTAGACCAAACGGTCGGGGTTGGAGGCAGTGTCGTGGAGGCAGGCGCTGCCGCCGGTGGGACAGGCGGTGCGCAGGCGACCAACAGGGCGGCGGTAAGGCCAAACCAGGTGAGATGCGAGAATCGTTTCATCGTGGAGTCATCCTCGACAGGTTACCGTCACGATGGACCTGTCTTGAGATGGACGACCGGCATCTCCATGAGGTTCCACACCGCAGCTAACGCAGGAAGTTCAACACCAGCCGCTCGACGATGTTGAGCAGGAAGAGCACGATAATGGGCGAGAAGTCCATGCCGCCGATGGGTGGGATGATCCGCCGCGCCGGTCCCAGGATCGGCTCCGTGATCTGATTAAGGATGCGCACGATCGGATGGAACGGATCGATCGGGATCCAGGTGAGCAGGATGCGGGCCAGAATGGCGATGTTGAGCGCCATGAAAAGCAGGCGAATAAAGGTGAGCAGGAATTCCATCGTATCTCCAGAGGGGATGGCTCAGGCGAGCTTCGCTTCCGAAGCCTCCCCCAATTCCACCGAGCGGCGGTACGCCGCGAAAATGGCCTTTGACAGGATCGTGCGGAAACCGCCCTTCTCCAGCTCGTAGAGGGCCGCCGCCGTGGTGCCGCCGGGCGACGTCACCATGTTGCGTAGGGTGGCCGGATGGCGCTTCATCTCCCGCACCACCTTGACCGACCCCTCAATCGTCTGCAAGACCATCTCTTCGGCCAGATGGCGCGAAAAACCCATGTGCACACCCGCATCGATCATGGCTTCGATAAAGAGGAAGACGTAAGCCGGGCCCGTACCGCTGAGGGCGGTTGCCATGTCCATATACCCCTCTTCCTCGACCCAGATCTCCTCACCCAGCGCCTGCAGGATGCGCTGCGCCTGCTGCCGCTGCCGGTCGGAGACGTGCGGCGTGCAGGTCCACACCGTCATCCCCAGACCAAATTGGCCGGGCGTGTTGGGCATGGAGCGCACGATAGCGCCGTGATGCAGCCCGGTCATCATCATCTTGATGCGGGCGCCGGCGACGATGGAAAGCACCAGGGCGCCGGGACGCAGGTCCAGGCGAATGTCCTGCATCACCTTTGGCAGCACCTGCGGCTTGACGCTGAGTACCAGGATGTCGGCTTCACGGGCAGCAGCACGGTTGTCGGCAGTCGTGCGGATGCCGTAGCGCTCGTGTAGAAGATCCCTGCGCTCGGCGCCTGGGTGCGACGCCAGAATCTGCTCGGGTTGCACCAGCTTCTCGATGAGGATGCCCTTGATCATGGCCTCAGCCATGTTGCCGGCGCCGATGACGCCGATGGTTTCGTTTTCAAACATGAAGTTTCACTGGGTTCAAATGGGGAATTGGCTTGAGTCTACTCGCGAGGACCGAAGATGGCCGAACCGACGCGCACAATCGTGGCGCCTTCGGCGATGGCGACCTCAAAGTCGTCGCTCATGCCCATGCTGAGCTGAGACCAGTCAGCCTGGGGGTACGCCCCGGCGAGCACGTCACGCAGGCGACGTAGGGCAATGAAATGAGGGCGGGCTGTCTCGGGATCAGGATCGAAAGGCGGAATGGCCATCAGCCCATGCGAGCGAAGGCCGGGAAGCGACAGCAGGTCCGGCGCCGCCGACGTCAGTTCCGCCGGACTAAAGCCCGACTTAGACATCTCGCCGGAGATGTTGACTTCAAAAAGAACATCAAGGGACCGGCCTGTTTCCTGAGCCAGCTCGTTCAGCCTATGCGCGATCTTGAGTCGATCCACGCTGTGGATGAGCACCGGCCGGCAGTCAAAGGCGAGGCGAGCCTTGCGGCTTTGGATGGGGCCGATAAGGTGAAGCCGCGCAACTGATGGCTCCGGATGCGGGGCTCCCAAGAACTTCTCGTAGGCCTCTTCCGGCCGGTTCTCGCCGAAATCGACCTGTCCGGCCGCCAGGGCGGCGGCCACGTAAGACCAGGGATGCGTCTTGCTTACTGCTACGAGTATGACGCCCTCAGGGTTGCGTCCGGCGCCTTCGGCGGCACGGCTCATGCGCTCCCGCACGCGGGCCAGGTTCTCAGCAACCGCCGACAACACAGGGTCATTCATGACGACCTCTCAATCAAGGACGAGGTCGATTGCGGTACTGAAGACCAAGCTCACGCGCTGCGCCTTCAATATCGGTGCGTTTGAACAGAATCTCAGTGATGCCTTCCTGATAGTGGCTTAGAAAAATGTGTTCCATGATCTGCGTATAGCGATTCATTTTCGTGCTCACCATCCTGGCCATGTAAGAATAATTACTTCTTCGCGCAGTTCTGTCTGAGTGGCCGTTGAAAACCTTGTGCGAAATAGATCGATTCCATCTACAGTGTAACCGAGTCTGTCGGCTATATCAGCCAAGAGTTGACCAGTGCGTATCATTACCCGAAGATATGATGCCTGATCACCAACCACATAGGCTAGTTTCGCTCCTGGGCGCAGAACCGTGCGCATTTCTGAGAGATGGCGCGCCATACCGCCAAAATAGAGCCGAGTGACTCGTGAATACAGCCGCTCGAAGCCCGATGTCTTACCAAGTTCCAGTCTCCTCTTATCAATTTCGTCCGCAATGCGCTGAATCTCTACATGATCAGCTATCCACTGTTCGTCCTCATCGTTCCTATATACTCCTCGAGTATTCGAGCGCAAGAGGCCCTTCTTCAACTCACGCAGGTGCCGCATGTCTGAATAGAAACCTAACACGACCGACTCAAGACGAGTTGTCCTTGTGTAGTCTTTCTCGTTAGGGTACGGCGGCGAAGTGATCACAATATCAACCGATTCCTTGGGCAAGACTGAGGCAACCGAACGTGCATCTGCAAGCAGGACTTGGGCAATCGGGTAAGATGTATGATTGACGGGACGAATATCCCGGGCCATACGTCGCACGTTGGCAAGCCACGGAGCCACAACATGAGCGTCTGGCTTGATCCGTCCAACGCCAACTTCTGGACCGAAACGAAGGTTCCCAATTGAGCTAACAAGCGCATTGCCAAGAGCCAGGAGACAGTACTTGTAGGCTGGCTCCTCCTCGTGCTCCCGAATGTGATCAAGCAAGACCAGCGACTTGTGAAGAGGAAGTGCACTAATTGAGTTCTGAATAAGGGCTTTGTTAGCCGACGGAGGCAGACATCTTAGCCTCGTATTCCGATCCGCGGTCAGAGACAAATCATCAATTCCTTCATGCGAAAACTGCATATAGGTTCTCGCAGCTACGTCCTCTGCAATACCTTCGAGGTAGTCTGGATCAAGACTCCAGTCTGTCTTTACGGCGGCGGCGAAATGAGGAAAAGGGTTTGCTTCAATGCCGATAGCGCGCAGTCCCGAAAGCTTCGACTCGACAACAGTTGTTCCAGTCCCACAGAAAGGATCGACAACCACCGCATTCGCCGACGCACCGAACTTTGAAAGATAGTCTCTCACCAGGTGAGGAGGGAAAGAAAGCACAAAGCGATACCAATTATGGATCGGCATGTCCTCTACCCGTACGCTGTTGGCCTGGGAATTCTCGGACACCGAGGGTGTTTTGGGCGATTCGAAAAGCTCGAGCTGTGAATACCGTTTCAACATGGCCGTATTGTCGAGGAATCAAGCCAACAGGGGACTACTGAAGAGTTCCAAGCGTTGCTTCAAAGCCAAGAACAGGGACACTACCGGTGATCCCCTAGGCTAACAGATATCGCAATGAAAGCGGCAAAGCGACCGGTGCGGCCGCGGTCGCCGCGATGTGAGAAGAAGGTCTCGCGATGGCAGGATGTACACAACCCGGCGACCTCCACCTGGGTGACACCGGCATCATGCAACTGCTGGGCATTGGCCTCCCACAGATCGAGCAAAGCGGTGTGGGCCTGAGGACCGGGGGCAATAAGCCGGTCGGGGTGGCGATGGCTGGCCCGAATGACTTTCACCACCTCCGGGCCCACCTCGTAGCAGCAGGGGCCGATGGCCGGGCCCACACCCGCCACCAGATCAGCGGGACTGCAGCCGAACTCCTGTTGCATGGCCCGCACCGCAGCCTCGGCGCAACGGGTGACCGTGCCTTGCCACCCGGCGTGGGCGATGCCGCACGCTTGTCGCACAGGGTCATAGAGCAGGATGGGCGTGCAATCGGCGTAGCGTTGCACCAGCGGCAGGCCGGGCACACGCGTGATCAACGCATCCGCCTGGCCGAGGATGCCGCACTGGCTGCCGTCGGCGACCAGAACGCGGTTGCCGTGCACCTGCCAGGTCGTGGTCAGCTCCTCACGAACCAACCCCAGGGCGCCCGTCCAGCGCTGGTAATTGGCCTCGACGTTGGCGCGGTCATCCCCCACGGTCCAGCCCAGGTTCAGGCTGTCCCATGGCGCCGGGCTGATTCCTCCTTGCCGCGTGAGCACGGCGTGCCGCACGCCGGGGTAGGCGTCGAAGCCAGAAAAGGTGTAATAGGGGAGGTCGCGATGGTTGTGGTAGTTCACGTGATGTGTAACACGTGCTGCGTGATGCGTGTTCTGTCTGCCAGGCCGCTCAGTCGCCGAAGCCGTCCGGGTGGGTACTATGCCACTGCCAGTCGGTTTCGAGAATCTCACGCAGGCCATAGCGGGGCGCCCATCCCAGCACTTGCCGGGCGCGGGTGTTGTCCGCCCAGATACGGGTGGCGTCGCCGGGACGCCGGGGCCCGATCCTGACCTCTAACTCGCGGCCGGTGATCTCGCGCACCATCCCCACGATCTCCCTGTTGCTGGAGCCGGCGCCGGAGCCCAGGTTGAACGCCTGGCTTTCACCTCCTTCCCACAGGTAGTTCAGGGCGGCGATGTGGGACGTGGCCAGGTCGTCGACGTGGATGTAATCGCGAATGCCGGTGCCGTCGGGCGTGGGGTAGTCGTCGCCGTAGATGACGAAGTCGGTGCGCTGGCCGAGCACATACTCCATGAGCCGGGGGACCAATCGGCTGGCAGGCTTGTAAGCGTCGCCGATGCGACCATCGAAGCTGGAACCGGAAGCGTTGAAGTAGCGCAGGGGCGTGCTGCGGATGCCCTTGACCCGGTCATACCAGTCCAGGACCTGCTCGGCCATGAGCTTGGAGGCGCCGTAAACGCTCTCCGGCTTCAGGCTCTCCTGCTCGGTCACGGGCACATGCTCCGGCGTACCATAAACCGCACAGGTCGAGGAGAAGACCAGGTGGCGCACCCCGGCGGCGTCCATGGCATCCATCAGGTTGACGCAACCCTGGACATTGTTGTGGAAATACTTCCCCGGCCGCTGCATCGACTCACCCACCTCGATATAAGCGGCGAAGTGGATGACGCCACGGATATCGGGATGGACATGGAACACACCCCGGACGTCGGCGGGCACGAGGAGGTCGCCGATGACCACGGACGCACCTTGCACCGCGGGCCGGTGGCCTTTGACCAGGTTATCGAAAACGACGACGTCGTACCCCTGGCGCTGCAGTTCAGCCACCGTGTGGCTGCCGATGTACCCGCAGCCGCCGGTGACAAGGACTTTTCGAGCCAAAATGACCCTCGTATATTTACCGCAGAGAGCGCAAAGAGCGCAGAGAAGGGTTATAGATTGTGGGCGAGTCGCCGGATGCCTTCCCGCAACATGACGACATTGAAATTGAAATCGTTGTATCTCCAAGAGCGATTCGAATGTCTTTGCGCTCTTTGCGTCCTTTGCGGTTGAAAGCTCTATGCGAGCAGAGAAATGGGTGTGAGTACAGGCGTGGCGAGGTGGGGGCGGCGTTGGGGCACACCGCCCGTGAAGCGGAACGCCCAGTCCTCGTCGCAGGCGCCGCAGGTCAAGCAGCCGGCGCTGTCGGTCGGGCAATGCGGGCCGGTCTGGCCGCGCGCGGCCAGCCGCCACTCGTAGTCGAAGAAGGCATCGGTCACACCGCTCTCGACGATGTACCAGGGCAGCACGCGGTCCCGATCCTGCACGCCCAGGAACTCATCTCGTTCCAGGCCGAGCCGCGCCATCGTCTCCCAGAAGGCGGCGACGCTGACCTCCGGCACCTCCAGCAGCACCTGCGCCAGGCGGCGATCGCCACGAGAGAGGACGCCTTGAACTTCCGCCCAGGCGGGCGAATCGGCCCGCACCGCTACTTGCCAGCGTCCTACCTGCTTCTGGATAGCGGCCTGGCGCTGCTTGAGCGTCTTGACATCGGTCATGGGCATGCGCTGGAAAGGCGTGTGCGCCTTGGGCACAAAGGGCGTGGCGTTCATAGCAATACGCCGCTTGAAAAGGCTCCGCGCCTTGGCCACGAACTGCACCAGCTCGTCGATGTCATCCTGCGTCTCGGTGGGATGCCCGACCATGAAATAGAACTTGATCTGGGGGAAGTCCAAGGCCTGCGCCAGCTCGACGGCCTGCAGGAGCTGCGCCTCGGTCTGCGTCTTGCTGATGACGTCGCGCAGCCGCTTGGACCCGGCTTCGGGAGCGATCGTGAGCGTCTGGGCGCCGCCGGCGCGCATCGTCTTGACCAGAGGGACGGAGATCGGATCGACGCGCATCGAGGAGACGCTGATCACAGCGCCCATGTCGAACAGCGCCGTCGCCAACTCGTCGATCTGCGTGTGATCAGAAACGGCGGCGGAGACAAGGCCCAGGCGCTTGCCGTGCTGCAGGCCCGCCTCGGCCAACTTCAATAGGAGGTCCAGAGGCTGTTCGCGCGGCGGCCGGTAGACATATCCGGCCAGGCAGAAGCGACACCCGCGCCCGCAGCCGCGAGCGATCTCCATCAGGTGCATGCCGCCGAACTCAGTCTCAGGCGTATACAGGCCGCTGACCGGCGGGTGCTTCTCCAGGTCGCGCACCCACAGACGCTCGATGCGCCGGGGTTGGGGACCCTGCTCGGACAAGGGCGGCACCAGGGCCGGAACATAGACGCCGGGCAGGCGGTTGAGGCTGGCCAGCAGCTCAGTTCGGGGCGCATCCACGATCTCACGGAAGATCGCCACCAGGTCGTCGATGACCTCCTCGCCCTCCCCCACGACGATGGCGTCGAAGAAAGGCGCCATCGGCTCCGGATTCATGGTGATGCCAGGACCACCGGCGATGAGCAGGGGCCAGGTTTCGTCGCGGTCGCTGGCGAGGGGCGGCACGCCTGCCTGGCGCAGCATGTCGATGACGTTGAAGTAGTCCATCTCGTAGGAGATGGTGAAAGCCCAGACGGCAAACTCATCCACGTGGCGGCCTGATTCCAGGCTCAACAGCGGTCCTCTCCCCTTGCCATCGCCTCCGCCCTTCTCCCAAAAGACGCGCTCACAGACCACGTCCGCATGCTCGTTGAAGCGCCGATAGAGGATCTGCAGCGCCAGCGAGCTCATGCCGACATAGTAGGTGTTGGGGAAGGCCAGGGCCACAGGCAGCCGTCCGCCCCAGTCTTTGTAGACGGCGCCGGTTTCCTGAATAAGCAGATTCGAGAAGGGGGAGCGTGGCATACCGTGAGCGGGTAAGGGGAAGCGGGTGGACAGCCGGCGACTTCCATTGGTCGCCAGCGGCAGTTGAATTGCAGGAAAAGGAAGGAGAGAAACGAGAGCAGTCTCTGGGCAAACATAAAGTATAGCAGGAGGAAGAATCCATTGGCGAATCGGCAGCCAAAGCGTTTGAGCGGACCCATGTCAATGCAAGGAAGGACAGATCAAAATGCGCTGCCGTGGGTTTCCTGCACTTTGTCGATGGACGCGGTCTCGAGTAACCTGATGCTCGCGCCTGCACGCCCTTCGGGATGCACGATCAAGCGCACCCATTCAACTCTCAACATCCCGTTTCTTGGACACCAGCAGTTGGCCGTTACCAGCCCACTCGCAACCCCTCACCCATAAGCCAGGGCGACCACGGGGGGTCGCCCCTACCCGACACCCGCCTCTCGTTTCTCGTTTCTGACCTCTCCCATGCCCCTGACGACGCTTCACCTCACCCCCCAGCCGCCTTTCGACTTCCATCAGACCGTCACCGGGCATGGCTGGTATCAGCTCCTGCCATTCAGCTACGATGCCGACGCCGGCGTCTTGACGTGGCCGCAGCGCCTGCCCGGCAGCGAGATCGCGCATATCGAGGTCAGCGGCAGCACGGTCTTTGAGCCCGAACCCTGGGTCCGGGCGGAGGTGGAGACGGCGCAACCATTGGAGGAGGTTCAGCGCGATGAGCTGGCGAGCACTATCGCCTGGGTGGTCAACGCCGAGCGCGACCTGGGATCCTTCTACGCCCACGCTGCCCACGACCCCGGCTACGCCAAAGCCATCTCCCAGGCGCAGGGCCGTTTCTTGCGCTCGCCTACCCTGTTCGAGGACTTCGTCAAGGTCATCTGCACCACGAACACGACCTGGAGCCAGACCAAGGGCATGGTCAAGGCCGTGATCACCGGTTGGGGCGAGCCGGCGGTCTGGGATGGCGACATGTGCTTCCCCACACCTACCGCCCTGGCGACGGCCTCTGAGCCGGAGCTGCGCACCCGTGGACGGTTGGGCTACCGGGCGCCCTACATCCTGGAACTGGCGCAGCGCGTCACGACCGGCGACCTCGACCTGGATGCTTTCCGCCAACCTGGCATCCCCACGCCCTTGTTGCGCAAGCAGTTGCTGCGCAGCAAGGGCATTGGCCCCTACGCCGCCGCTTCCCTCCTGACCCTGCTCGGCCACTTCGACCACTTGGCTGTGGACTCCTGGACCCGCAAGCTGGTCCTCCCCCGCTACTTCCCCGGCCGCTCCGACGTCAGCGACGCCGAGATCGTGGCTCTCTATGCCGGCTGGCAGCCTTTCCAGCAGCTGGCCTATTGGTTTTATGATTGGGGGACAGATGGTTGAAGGTGACAGGTCGAAGGTTGTTCGCCTGCCTTGGCTGAACCTGCTCTTGCTTGTGCTGACGATCGCCAGCACATTTGCGGCCGGTTACTTCTATGGCGCGCGGGGGCTGTTCGGTGGCCTTTTGCCGCCCTGGGTCTCCGGTCTCTTGTTCGCCTCCACGCTGCTCCTCATTCTGGGGGCCCACGAGCTGGGCCACTATTTCGTCGCTCGCCTCAACGGCGTGGAGGCAAGTCCCCCCTTCTTCATTCCGGTGCCTCTGGGGATCGGCACCCTCGGCGCCTTCATCCGCATGCGCTCCGATGTGCCCAATCGCCGCACGCTCTTCGACGTCGGCCTGGCCGGACCGCTGGCCGGGTTGGCGGTGGCGGTGCCTCTCTTCGTGGCCGGGCTGCTGTTGGCGCCTGTGCAGCAGCACCCCTCGCTCTACGGCGATGGGCTGTTGATGCGCGGGCTGATCCTGCTTGTCGAGCGCCTGCGCGGGTTGCCCCCTGACCATCACCTGGTCTTGCACCCTCTCAGCTTCGCCGCCTATATCAGCCTCTTCATCACCGCCTTCAACCTGCTCCCGGCGGGCCAACTCGACGGCGGCCACGTGGCCTACGCGGCCCTGGGCCGGCGCAGCTTCTTCTTTGCCGTCGTCATCGTCTTCGTGCTGGCAACCACCGGCTTGATCACCCGGCGCTTCAACCTGGTGCTGTGGGCCGGACTGATCGCGCTGTTCGGGCTCCGCCACCCGCCCACAGCCGACGACGACCTCTCGCTTGACACCGTCCGCTGGCTGCTGGCTGCGGGCGCCTGTGTGATCATCGTCCTCATTTTCGCCGTCAACCCCCTGCCTTTGGGGGGATAGCCGTCATTCCTCCTTCACCCAGCGCTCGATCAACGAGAGCAGGCCCCACAAGAACAGGATGATCCCCACGCCAGGGATCAGGCACAGCAGCCCGGTCGCCAGCGCCCACTGCCCGTAAATGAGATAGATGAGACCGCCACCGATGATGAGCAGACCGCCCACCACCAGCAGAAGCAGGCGGCGGTCGCTTTGGCGGCGATAACGACGATAGTCGGTAGGTGGCAGTCGGTCAGGCGGCGACACGGCAGGATCAGGAAGGTGTATCCGTGTTCTCGAATTGCATGCGGTGAGTGACGCCGGAGGTCGGCTGATAACTATCCAGCAGGGTGCGAGGCCGCAGGATGTAGGTATAGATAAAGATGTTCTTGTTGATGGGCGTGATGGGCTCCTCGTTGGCGCCCCGGTTCTTGGCCACCGCCATCAGGCCGGGGTGCACTTCGACGCCGGAAGGCGATGTGTCCTGGCCGGGCCGATCGCCGCGACGGCGCTCACTGCGGCGGTGCAGCACTGCACTTCCCGACTCCTCTCTTCTACCGCCACCC
Organism: uncultured Caldilineales bacterium; assembly: GCA_964535455.1. Lineage (GTDB taxonomy): Bacteria > Chloroflexota > Anaerolineae > J102 > J102 > SSF26. The sequence goes on along the minus strand of CAZHTZ010000134.1, from coordinate 1,431 downwards.
GATCTAGGCCCGCCAGAAGGGGTCGCGCCAGAATTGGCACCACCTGCATTGGCGCCACCTGCATTGGCCCGGCTGCCGCCAGAACCTGACTGAGCCTCTGGCCCCGCGGCGCCACCGGCAGGCGCCGGGGTTGTCGACTGCATCTCGTTTGGACGCCTACCGCCGCGATCAGAGCGGCGACGACGACGGTTCACTCGCTTGTTGGGATCTTCATTCATAAATCAATTACGCTTGTGCATATGCGAACGTTGTGGCGTTTGGACGCTAGCGGTGTCAAGTAACGACGACTTTCTCGAGGGATGGGTCCGGCTTGGGATAGATGGGATTCAGTTCCTTCAACGTGTCGACAAGGATGCTGGTGATCGCGAGATTACGGTACCAGTTGCGGTTGGCGGGAATGACGTACCAGGGTGCGTGCTCGGTGCTGCACTGCGTCAACGCATCCTGGTAAGCCTCCATGTAGTGGTTCCACAGCTCGCGCTCCTTGAGGTCGCCCAACGCGAACTTCCAGCTCTTGTCGGGGTCGTCCAGGCGCTCCTGCAGCCGCTCGGCTTGTTCCTCCTTGGTGATGTGGAGGTAGAACTTGAGGATGACGGTGCCGCTGTCGGCCAACAAACGCTCAAACTGGTTGATCTCGTCGTAGCGCCGGCGCCAGACTTCTTCGGGCACCAGGTTGCGCACGCGCACGACCAACACGTCCTCGTAATGTGAGCGGTTGAAGACGCCGATCATTCGCCGCGCTGGGACGGCTTTGTGTATGCGCCAAAGGAAGTCGTGTGACAACTCCTCGGGTGTGGGCGCTTTGAAGGACGTCACCGCCACACCCTGGGGGTTCACCCCTTGCATCACCTGCTCGATGGCGCCATCCTTGCCGCCTGTGTCCATCGCCTGCAGCACGAGCAGGAGGCTGCGCTTGTCCCAGGCGTAGAAGCGTTCCTGGAGATCATCCAACTCAGCCCGCAGGCGCTGCAGCTCGCGCTCAACCTGATCACCTTTCTCCAGGCCCGCGTCATCGGCCGCATCGATCTTGCTCAGATCCACCTGCGAGCCCGGCTCGACAACATGGCGGTCACGGAAGGAAATGGGGATGGGTGTTAACTTGTTCTTGTCAGACATGGTTGGCCGATGGGTTGCGGGTGGAGGGTGAGGGGTTACGGAAGCCACCTGCTACCTGCTACCTGCTACCTGCTACCTGCTACCTGCTACCTGCTACCTGCTACCTGC
>CAZHTZ010000134.1:0-107 GCA_964535455.1 uncultured Caldilineales bacterium | reverse complement strand
TATCTGCCATTCTAGTGCCAGGCAGGCGCGCAGGCAAGATTCTCAGGGTCAATGGGCGCCAGGATTCGCCTAGCTGCGGCTGTCAAAGGGACCGCTGAACTCGACTT
>CAZHTZ010000133.1:0-12103 GCA_964535455.1 uncultured Caldilineales bacterium | reverse complement strand
GACGGCGCCGTGAACGAGGGTGCCTTCCACGAGGCCGCCAATCTGGCCGGCCTGTGGAAGCTGCCCGTGATCTTCTTCTGCGAGAACAACCTGTACGGCGAGGGCACACCCCAGCACAAACAGTCGCCGGTGGCCGACCTTTCTTTGCGCGCGGCCGGCTACGGCTTCCCCGGCGTTATCGTCGACGGCAACGATGTGGTGGCTGTTTATGAGGCCACCCTGGCGGCTGCCGCACGGGCGCGTTCTGGCGGCGGTCCTACTTTCGTCGAGGGCAAGACCTACCGGCACTTCGGGCACTACGAAGGAGACCCCATGGTCTACCGCACGAAGGAGGAGATCGAGGCCTGGAAGCAGCGCGACCCCATCGTCAGCTTCCATCATCGCCTGTTGGATGAGGGCGTGGCGACCAAAGAAGACTTTGCGGCCATCGACGCCGACGTTCAGGCCGTCCTGGACGAAGCCGTTACGTTTGCGGCCGGCAGCCCCAAGCCTGCGCCGGACACCGTGCTGGAGGGTGTATACGGCGAAACACACGGTGGACGCGTCTTTTGAGACTCAGCCACTTCTTGTTGATTACGTATTACGCATTACGTAATGCGTAATACGTAATGCGTAATGCGTAAGAGACGACGGAGACTATCGGAATGCGTCAGATTTCATTCAGTGAAGCACTTAACGAAGCGATGGCCGAGGAAATGCGCAGAGACCCTGCGGTATTCCTCATGGGTGAGGACGTAGGCGTATTTGGCGGCGTATTTGGCGTTTCAAGCGGACTCTTGGACGAATTCGGTCCTGAGCGCGTGCGCGATACGCCCATTTCGGAGGCGGTCATTGTGGGCAGCGGGTTGGGCGCGGCGTTGATGGGCATGCGTCCCATCGTCGAGATCATGTTCGCCGACTTTATCACCTGCGCCATGGATCAGGTGGTGAATCAGGCGGCCAAGGCCCGCTACATGAGCGGAGGCAAGGCGCATGCACCGCTGACCATCCGCATCGCCAATGGCGCTCCAGGGTCGGCTGCGGCTCAGCACTCGCAAAGCCCCGAGTCCTGGTTCATGAACGTGCCGGGACTCAAGATCGCTATCCCGGCCACACCTTACGACGCCAAGGGCCTTCTGAAGTCGGCAATTCGCGGCGAGGACCCGGTGCTCTTTTTCGAGCACAAGATGCTCTACGCTGCCAAGGGCGAGGTGCCCGAGGAGGACTATACGGTGCCCTTCGGCCAGGCAGTCGTGCGCCGGCAGGGGAGCGCTGCCACCCTCATTGCCATCGGCGGCGGGGTGACGTTGGCGATGGCAGCCGCCGAGCGACTGGCCGAACAAGGCATGTCCGTGGAAGTCGTCGACCCGCGCACGCTGGTCCCGCTCGACACGGAGACGATCGTGGCTTCGGTGAAGAAGACAGGCCGGGCCGTGATCGTGCATGAGGCGCACCGGCGCGCCGGGCCTGGAGCAGAGATCGCCGCCATCCTGGCCGAACAAGCGATCGGCTATCTTGATGCGCCCATCCTGCGCGTCGCCGCCAAAAATGTCCCCTTCCCCTACAGCCCCGAGCTGGAGCAGTATATGCTACCCAAGGTTGAGGACGTAGTGGCGGCCGTCTCAGGCCTGGTCAAGTACACTCTCTGAAGTGGGCGGCGACTGACCCGGAACGGGCATTTTCGTCACTCATTCCACGTCTTCCTGACTCTGAGTACGCTCAGACCCCTTCACGCGCACCTGCCTTTTCCTGTACCATACTACGAAACCAATTTTCCAGGAGACCCAATGAACACCCAGCTTTTCCAGAAGGACTTCATCACCACACAAGACTGGTCGGTGGATGAACTGACCACCATGCTTGAGGTCGCGCTGCGGCTCAAGTCAGATTTCGCCGTGGGCGTGCCGCAGGATCTGATTCTGCGGGCCAAGACGCTCTACATGCTGTTTTTCGAAGAGAGCACCCGCACCCGGAATTCGTTTGAGACGGGCATCACCCAGCTCGGCGGTCACGGCGTCTTCCTGACGCCCAAGGCCACGCAGATCGGGCACGGCGAGAACGCTCGCGATACGGGCGCCGTGCTTAGCAGCTATGGCAATGCCATTGCCGTACGCGACTGCCGCACCAACATCGGCCAACAGTATCTGTATGAAATGGCCCAGCACGCCCAGGTCCCCATCTACAGCATGCAGGACGACGTCGATCATCCCTGCCAGGCCATGGCCGACCTGATGACACTGGTCGAGCTGTTTGGCTGGAAACTGCGCGGGCGCAAGTTCGTGATTTCCTGGACCTACGCACCCAAATACGTGCGTCCCCTTAGCGTGCCCCAGTCGCTCGTCATGCTCATGCCCCGTTTTGGCATGGACGTCACCCTGGCCTACCCCAAGGGCTATCACCTGATGCCCGGCATCATGGAGACCGCCCGCAAAAATGCCGAGATCGCCGGGGTCAAGCTGGAGGAGACACACGACATGGACGCCGCCTTCGCCGACGCCGACTTCCTCTACCCCAAGTCCTGGGGACCGATCATGGTCAGCGAGGACGAACCGACGGTGGAAGCGATGGCAGCCAAGAACACCGGCTGGAGGGTCACGCAGAAGCGGATGGACCTGGCCAAGAAGCACGCTGTGTACATGCACTGCATGCCTATCGATCGCGGCCACGAGGCTGACAGCGAAGTCATCGACGGTCCCCAGTCGGTGATCTACAAGCAGGCCGAGAATCGCTTGCACGTCCAGAAAGCGCTGATGGCCCTGACAATGGGCGGGCGCTGGTAAAAGGTATGGAATCAGAAGGCGCAAACAGCGCCATCATCCCGCCGGCGCTGGCGGAGGCTGCTGGCCGCGTGCACCTGCACGCGGCCAGCGTGCAGCAGGCCCAGGTGGCATTCCTGGCCGATCTCATCCGCCTGCAGAGCTATACGGGGCAGGAAGGACCCGCCGTTGAACGCACCCTGGTCGAGATGCGGCGCTGTGGTTTCGCCAACGTGCGCACCGACAGCGCCGGTGACGCCCTGGGCAGCGTGGGCGAAGGAAGGCACCATGTTCTGTACGATGCCCACCTGGACGAAAACGAAGTCGCCGACGCCGCCGACTGGCCGCATCCACCCCTGGAGCCTACGATCGTCGATGGCAAGCTCTACGGCCTGGGCGCTTCCGACTGCAAGGGTGGCGTGGCGACCATTGTCTATGGCGCTCGCCTGGCAGCCCAACTCGGTCTGACGGCTGACTGCACGCTGACCGTGCAAGGGTCAACACTCGAAGAGGATGCCGAAGGGTTCGCCATGCGGCGCCTTTTCACCAGCGATGGCTTTCCCCTTCCGGACGCCGTCCTTCTGGCTGAGGCCACCGATTTGACCCTGCGCCGTGGCCATCGTGGTCGCTGCGAGGTCAAGGTGCGCGTGCCGGGCAAGGCCGCCCACGCCAGCACTCCCCACCTGGGCGACAACGCCATTCTCAAGGCACGCTCCGTGCTGGACACGCTTGCTGCCATGCCCGATCGGCTGCCCGTCGATCCGGTCCTGGGGCAGGGCACCCAAGTCGTTAGCATGATTGCCTCGCCTCACACACCCAACAGCGTACCGGCCTGGTGCGAAATCACGATTGACCGCCGCCTTACCCCCGGCGAGACCCCTGAGAGCGTCGTCGCGGAGATCGAAGCCGCGTTGGCCGGTCAAGAAGCCGTCGTGCAGGTGCCCATCCAGCCGGTTACTTCTTGGACCGGGCTCGACCTGAGCGGACCAGCCTTCTTTCCCGGTTGGCTTCTCGACGAGGATGATCCGCTGCTTCTTGCCGGCAGGCTCACCTGCTCTGCCCTGTGGGGGCAGGCGCCGCGGGTGGATGTGTGGAAGTTCAGCACGAACGGCACCTACTCGGGCGGCGTTGCCGGCATTCCCACCTTGGGCTTTGGTCCCATGGAAGAGCCGTTTGTACACACGCCCCAAGACCAGGTCGATCTGGCGAAGCTTCTCAAGGGCGCCATGTTCTATGCCCTGTTCCCGCTGGCTTACAGCCTTGTCCGGCAGGGCGTATCGTGACCCATGTAGCGTTTGAACGTTCAAACGCTTGTGCGTTTTGGAGAGAAACCCCATGGAAATGAAGCGATTTGTAGGACACGTAGCCGTCATCACCGGCGCTGCGAGCGGCATCGGACAGGCGTGCGCCGTCCGCTTTGCACAGGAGGGAGCCAACGTGGCCTGCCTGGACCTGGCCACTGCCAGAAATGAAGAGACAACAGCCAAGTGCCGGGCACTGGGTGTGGAGGCCCTGGCCTTGAACTGCAATGTTACCGATCCTGACAGCATCAAAGCGGCAGTGGAAGCGATCAACCACGTCTGGGGCCATATCGACGTGTTGGTGGCCTCCGCAGGCATTTATACCGGTGCACCGTTGGTGGAGGTGCCGCTCAAGCAGTGGCAGCGCCTGATCGACATCAATCTCACCGGCGTGTTTCTAACCAACCAGGCAGTGGCGCCGGTCCTGATGCAGCAGCGGTCGGGCAGCATCATCAACATCTCTTCGATGGCGGGGAAGACGAGTTGGCCTGCGTCTGCCGAGTACTCGGCCGCAAAGAGCGGCGTCATTGGCCTGACGCGTTCGGTGGCGATGGAATTGGCGCCTTATGGCGCCACCGCCAACGCCGTCTGTCCCGGCAACACAACCACCGACATGGTGCAGAACGTGGCCGGAATCATTGGCGGCCGCGACGGCGTCGCCACCGACGAATGGCTGCGCCAGCGGGCGAACGACTGTCCGATGAAGCGCATGGCCGAGCCCTGGGAAATCGCCGGCGTTGTCGCCTTTCTTGCCTCGCAGGATTCTCGCTATATCACCGGCCAGGCCATCGAAGTGGATGGCGGCATGGTGATGTCTTAGCGGTTGAAGGTTGCAGGTTGCAGGTTGCACGTTGATGCGTCACCTGCCTCCTGCTACCTTCGACTTTCAACCCTTAACCTTCAACCTGCTAACCATGCATTACACAGGCTATCTCGATTTCTGGTTCCGCGACCGGCCGTTGGTGGGACGCGTGGAGCCGTTCACGACACTGGGCATCCGCCACTTGAACTTCTTCTTTTGGCGGCAGGCGCCGGTTGCCGATCTGGCAGCCGAATGCGGGCGCTGTGGCGCTGAACTCTACTCGACGTTCGACGGTGACATGGGCTCGCTCGCCGACCCCGGCGACAACGACAAGACTTATCGCTCCTGGGCTGAGAGCCTGGAGATGGCCGACACCTTCGGCATCCCGGTGCTCTACATTTTCTCCAACCAGATCGAGCCGATGGGGGGCGTGGAGTACGTACGACGCCTATCAGGCAACTACACCGAAGGCGAGCAATATGCGAACCTGCTCGACCAGACCGAACGCATCATGAGGTTGGTGGAGCAAACGAAGGTTCAGGTGCGGGTGGAGTGCCTGAATCGCTTTCATTTCGTCGGCAAGGTGCTGGTGGACAACCCCCGTGTCGCCGCCGACTGGGTGCGCCGCATTGGCCACCCGCAGTTCCGTTTGACTTTCGATACCTACCACCAACAGCGCGGCTCCGGCGAGCTGCTATGGAGTTTGGAGACCTACTTCGACCTGACCTCTGCCGTTCACATCGGTGACGTGCCCACGCGGCAAGAGCCTGGCACCGGTGAGATCAATTTCGCCACCCTCCGGGCGAAGCTGCGCCAACTTGGCTTCGATGGGGAGATCGGATTGGAGTTCTCGCCTTCGTCCACCGAGACCGAGGCGCTGGCGCGAACCAGGGAGGTTTTTCCACTCGATTGAGTGCGACATTCCTCAAACATGTTCGCATAAGGTGTGTAATGCAGGCGGACCCAGATTACTGGGCGACTTAAGCCATGGATACCCTTGCCAGTTACCTCCCGCAAGACCGCCGTCGCGCCCTTGCTGCCGGCACGACGCTGCCCGACCGCGTGGAAGGGGCGGCGCTGTTTGCTGACATCGCTGGCTTCACCCCGTTGACCGAGGCACTGACGCAAGCGCTCGACCCGCGCCACGGTGCTGAGGCGCTGACCCGTCATCTCGACGCGGTCTATGAAGCGTTGATCACCGAAGTCGATCGTTTCAATGGCAGCGTGCTGGGATTTGCCGGCGACGCAATTACCTGTTGGTTCGAGGGACGACAGGAGGCCCAAGTGTACTTGGGGTCCGCGTCCCATCGCGCCGCTAGCTGTGCGTTGGCGATGCAGATGGCAGCGAAGCAGTTTGCTGCCATCCCCTTGCCCAACGGCGCCCCTATCACCTTGAGCCTGAAGGTTGCGGTGACCAGTGGGGCCTCCCGGCGCTTTGTGATTGGCGATCCTGAGGTGCAGCTTCTGGATGTGCTTGCGGGGGCTATCGTCGACCGTATGTCGGTTTGCGAGCACTTGATCCATGGCGGCGAAGTGCTCGTCGACGCCAGGACCGCAGCCGCACTCGAAGGGACGGCGCAGTTGGGCGAGTGGCGTGAGGGGCCGAGGGTACTCGACGACGACACGAGGGAGCGGTTTGTCCTCCTTGAAAGCGTGTCAGCGCCACCGGAGCCCTACCCGCACCCGGTGGCTGCACCATCGCTCACCGCCGAGCAGCTTCGCCCCTGGCTGCCGCGTGCGGTGTACGAACGCGAGCAGTCCGGGCAGGGCGCTTTCCTGACGGAGTTGCGCCCGGCAGTGGCGCTCTTTCTGCGCTTTCGAGGCATCGATTTCGAAGACGACCAGGCGGGACCACAACTGGACAAGTTCATTCGCCGCGTCCAGGGTGTGTTGGGGCGCCATGAGGCCACCTTCCTGGGCTTGACGATAGGCGACAAGGGCAGCTACTTCTCGGCTGCTTTCGGCGCACCCGTCGCCCATGAGGACGATGACCGCCGCGCCGTCGACGTGGCACTGGCGCTGCGCGAGGTGGCGAAGGAGCAGGGTTGCCTGACCCCCGTCCAGATCGGGATCAGTCGCGGGCCGGTGCGGGCTGGCGCCTATGGCGGCGCCACGCGGCGCACCTACGGCGTCATGGGCGACGATGTCAATCTGGCGGCGCGGCTCATGGGGCTGGCCGCTCCCGGCGAGATTCTGATTAGCGGCCGTGTCCAGGGGTCCATTCACGCCGACTTCAGCACTGAGCCGCGACCACCACTCACGATCAAGGGCAAAGCCGAGCCGCTACCCGTGTTCGCCGTCACCGGCGAGCATCAACGCTGGCCCATTCGTCTGCAAGAGCCGACCTATGTCCTGCCCATGGTCGGGCGCACCGCCGAGCTGGGGCTAATTGGCGAAAAGATGGACCTGACCTTGCAGAGCAAGGGACAGATCGTGGGCATCACAGCCGACGCCGGGATGGGAAAATCGCGCCTGGTGGCGGAAGCCATCCGTCTTGCCCGGCGGCGCAACTTCACGGGGTATGGCGGCGCCTGTCGGTCCGACGGCACCTCCAGCTCGTATCTGGTATGGAGTGACATCTGGCGCGCCTTCTTCGAGCTCGAACCCGACATGTCCCTGCGGAAGCAGCTGCGCTGGCTGGAAGGCGAGATCGAAGAGCTTGCCCCGGAACGGGTGGAAGCCTTGCCCTTGCTGGGCGATGTCATCGGATTACCTATCCCTGATACCGATTTCAGCCGGGCGCTCGAGCCCAAGGACCGCAAGTCGGCGCTGGAAGCGCTGCTGGTCGACTGCCTCCGCACGGCTGCACAGCAGGCAGCCCAGGAGGGTGGCGGCCTGCTGTTGGTCCTGGAGGACCTGCAGTGGATCGATGCTGTCTCACACGATCTGCTGGAACAGGTGGCGCGGGCGACTGCCAGCCTGCCAGTTCTCATCCTGTTGGCCTACCGCCCGCCCGACTTGCCGCGCCTGCAGGCGCCCCGGGTTCAGGCTTTGCCGCACTTCACCGAGATCGCGCTGCCGGAGCTGAACGCTGCCGAGGCAGAACAGGCCATACGGGCCAAGCTGTCGCAGTTGTTTCCGGAGAGGGGTGGGGCAGTACCTGCCGTCCTGATCGAGGGCGTGACGGCGCGAGCGCAGGGCAACCCCTTCTATGTGGAAGAACTGCTCAACTATCTCCATGACCGCGGCCTTGATCCGCGCGACCCGGCAGACCTGGCCCGCATCGATCTGCCCGACAGCTTGCACCGGCTGATCCTCAGTCGCATCGACCAGCTTACGGCGCGGCAGCAGTTGGTTATCAAGGTTGCAAGCATCATCGGACGGGTGTTTCAGTTCCTTCATCTGCTTGGCTATTACCCTTCCTTTGGCCAGCCAGACCGGCTTAAGGCCGACTTGGACGAGCTCAAGCGTCTGGATCTAACACCCCTGGATACGCCCGAGCCCGAGCTTGCCTATTTGTTCAAGCACATCGTGACGCGCGAAGTAGCCTACACTAGCCTGTCCCATGAGACCCGCGTTGCCCTGCACGAACAGTTTGGGCGCTATCTCGAAGGGGCGTTTCCCGAGCGACCGCCGCTTGACCTGCTGGCGCATCACTATGGCTGCAGTGACAACCTGGCCAAGAAGCGGGAGTATCTACGCAGGGCAGGCGACGCCGCGCGGGCAGCCTATGCCAACGATGCCGCCATTGACTATTACGCCGAGGCCCTGGCGGCGACGCCTGTCACGGATGTCGCCGATCGCTACGCCCTGCTGTTGGAGCGTGACAAGCTTTACGACTTGCTGGGCGCACGGCAGCTCCAGGCGCAGGATCTGGAGGGTCTATCGGCGCTTGCCGAGCAGCTCGACGACGACAGAAAACGCACTGAGGTTGCCCTGGCTCGTGGCGCCCTTGCCGACATGATCGGCGACTACGCCACGGCCGTCGCACAGGCGCACCGGGCCATTGCCCTGGCGCAGAAGACCGGCGCCCTCGCTCAGGAAGCACAGGGCAACAATCTCTGGGCCAAGACGCTCTGGCGACAGGCGGCTTACGCCGAGGCCCACCAGCGCCTTGAGCAGGCCCTTGGTCTGGCTCGCAAGGCGGGTGCGTGGGAGCAAGAAGCCGCCAGCCTGTTCACGCTGGGCATCATTGCCGACAAGCAAGCCAGGTACGCCGAGGCTCGGGGTTACATGGAGCAGACCCTGCAGCGGTATCACGAACACAACGACCGCCGGGGAGAAAGCCTTGTACTGAACAGCCTGGGCGTCGTTGCTTACAACCAGCGTGACCACGTTGCCGCCCGCCAGTACCTGGACCAGTCCCTGCGTCTCAAGCGCGAATTTGGAGACCGCTATGCCGAAGGCGTCACCCTCAACAACCTGGGGCTGGTCGCCATCCGCCAGCGCGACTACGTTCGCGCTCAGGCTGACCTCACCGGCTGCCTCCGGCTGTGCGAGCACATCCAGGACCGGGAGGGAGAGAGCGCGGCGCTGTCCAGCCTGGGCTCCCTGGCCCTGCGTCTGGGGGACTATGTGAGGGCGCGCACGTACCTCGCACAAGCCCTTGCTCTCGCCAAGGAAATTGGCGACCGTGAAGGCGAAGCCATTATCCTGGCGACTCAGGGTCGTCTAGCGCTTGTCCAGGACGACAGGGTGTTGGCCGAAACCAGGACTCGAGAGGCACTCCGGCTTGCCGAAGACATCGGCTACCCGGAGGTCGAGGTGGATGCTCTGACCAATCTCGGTCATGTTCTGTCGGCGCGTGGCGTCCTTGGCGCGTCGGCGGAGGCCTTTCAGAAAGCCGTGGGTCTGCACAGCGCGAACGGAAAGTCAGGGCGAGACGCCGAGCCTCTCGCCGGTCTGGCTCGCGTCGCCTTCGGCCAGGGGAACCTGGCGCAGGCCAGCGCCTATGTGGACGAGGCGCTTGCCCTGATGGAGACCCAAGAATTCGACGAGGTCGACGAGCCATTCCAGGTTCATCTCATCTGCTACCAGGTGATGGCGGCCACGCAGGATCCACGCGCAACCCCATTTCTCAATCGCACCTACCATCTGCTTCAGGAGAGCGCGGCACGACTGGCCGACGATTCGGCGCGGCGCCAGTTCTTGGAGGTCGTGCCCTACCACCGCGAACTGGTGATGGCCTGGCAGGCGAAGAATCCTTCATCAAGACCTCTCTAACCTCCGTTGCGACTATGCAAGCATGTATTCTGGGACTTGACATCGGCACTGCCTCCACAAAAGCGGTGCTTTTCGACCTCGAGGGCCGCGAAGTGACGACTGCCAGCCAGGCTTATCCTTTTCTGACGCCACAGCCTGGCTGGGTGGAGCAAGACCCCGAAGCGGTCTGGGAGGCGCTTGTGCAGGTGCTGCGCACCATCGTCACCCAAGCGCCAGAGTCCCAGATTCTGGGGCTGGCGCTGGCGGCGCAGGCCGGGTCCATCATCCCGGCAGATTTCAAAGGCGACCCGGTCTACCCGATGATCACCTGGCTCGACAGCCGCAGCGTCGAGGTGACCCGGCAGTGGAATGCCGACGGCACGGCGGAGCTGATACGGCGGCACAGCGGCTGGCGGCCCTACCCCGGCCTGCCTCTGCCCAGCATCGCCTGGTTGCGCCAGCACCTCCCGGATGTTCACGCTGCCGCCGTCCGCTACCTCGGACCGGCCGACTTCTGCATCCACCGGCTGACCGGCGAGTTCGCCACCGATCTGTCGGCTGGGGCCGAGATGCTGCTGGTCGATAGGGCCAGCGAGCAGTGGAATGAAGTGCTGTGTGCACTGGCGGGCGCACGGCCTGAGATGCAGTCGGCGCTGGGCTGGGGCGGGCGCATCACCGGCACGATCACGGCTGAGGTCGCTCGCCTGACTGGTCTAACGTCGGGCACGCCTGTGGTTGCCGGTGGGCACGACCAATGTTGTGCCTGCCTGGGCATGGGCATGATCGATCCCGGTAGGGTCATGCTGTCCACCGGCACGGCCTGGGTGATCACCGGTATCGTAACCACTCCTTCGCTGGACGCCATCCCCGACCGCATGGACTTGAACTATCACGCCGCGCCGCAGCGTTGGACCGGGTCGCAATACCTGGGTGGCTTTGGCGCCACAGTGGATTGGTGGCTGGAGCAGGCCTGGCAGTCCCCCGATAGCAGGCGCCCCTTCGCACGACGTGAGCTGTACGGCTTTCTTGACAATGCCCTGCTCGCCAGCATGCCCGGCAGCCGTGGCCTGCACTTCTTGCCGTTGAGCGGGCCCTCTCAGGCAGCCGGCCGTCCGCAGGGCGCGTTTGTCGGCCTCACTTTGGCCCATACGCGTGGGGACATGAGCCGGGCCATCTTGGAAGGCACGGCTTTCGAGGTGCGCTGGGCGCTTGACAACCTGCGCACGGCCGGAATGCCGGTGGAGGAGCTGTGGATTGCCGGCGGTGCGACGCGCAGTCCTGTTTGGCCGCAAATCCTGGCCGACGTGGGTGGTGTGCCCATCGTCCTGGCCGACTACGCCAACTGGGCGGCGTTGGGGGCGGCAGCCCTGGCCGGGTGGGGTGTGGGCGCGTTTCCGACGCTGGCCGATGGCATCGCCCGCCTGCAGCCGCCCGTCCGCCCTCTGCAGCCAGACGCCTCCCTCGCCGGTCTATACGCCGATGGCCTCCGCTCCTACCAGGGCGCTGTGCACGCCCTGGCGGAGAGTTGAAGGTTGCAGGTTGCAGGTTGCACGTTTCCTCTTCACTCGCCACCCGCCTCTCGCCACCCGCCACCCTCCAATGACCATTCGCCGCTACCACCACATCTTCCAGCCTGACCATCGCACGCTTATCGTCGCCTGTGACCACGGCATGATCTCTGGCCCCGATCAGGGCATCGAGCGCATGGCCACTACCCTTGACCGCGTGATCGCCGGGGGTGTGGACGCGATCATGGCCAGCTATGGCACGGCGGTGCGCTTCGCCGGCAAGCTCGCCTGTGTGGGGTTGGTGCTGCGGATCGACGGCGCTGCCAGTATTCTTGGGCCGAAGGGCGGCGCTGGGGCACAGTTCTACAGCGTCGAGGACGCTTTGCGGCTCGGCGCTGACGCTCTCTGTGTCACCGCTTTTCCCGGCTCTCCGGTAGAGGAAGCCACGCTGAAGGTGTTGGCGCACGTCATCCGACAGGCGCACTCCTGGGGCATTCCGGTCATGGCCGAAATGGTTCCGGGTGGCTTCGACAGCGGTCCTGAGCACCGCACCGTGGAGACCGTGAGCATCTCCGCCCGCGTGGCGGCTGAGCTGGGGGCCGACTGGGTCAAGGT
>CAZHTZ010000132.1:0-12162 GCA_964535455.1 uncultured Caldilineales bacterium | reverse complement strand
CCTTCCCCAGCGCCTGCGGCAAGACCAACTTCGCCATGCTCATTCCACCCACCGCCTTCGAAGGCTGGAAGGTGACGACCGTTGGCGATGACATCGCCTGGATCAAGCCGGACGAAGACGGCAAGCTCCGTGCCATCAATCCTGAAGCCGGTTACTTTGGCGTGGCGCCTGGGACGTCGGACAAGACCAATCCCAACGCCATGACCACCGTCCGCGGCAACACCATCTTCACCAACGTCGCCCGCACGCCCGAGGGCGATGTCTGGTGGGAAGGGATGACCAAGACGCCCCCGTCCGAGCTGATCGATTGGCAGGGCAAGCCCTGGACGCCCGACAGTGGGCGCAAGGCCGCTCATCCCAATTCCCGCTTCACCACCCCCGCTTACCAGAACCCGGTGATCGACGCAGAGTGGGAGAATCCTGCGGGCGTCCCCATCGAAGCCCTCATCTTCGGCGGACGACGCAGCAATGTGGTGCCGTTGGTCGTGCAAGCTTTCAACTGGAACTACGGCGTCTATATGGCGGCCACGATGGGGTCCGAAACGACGGCGGCGGCTGTGGGGCAGGTAGGCCAGGTGCGCCGCGACCCGTTCGCCATGCTTCCTTTCTGCGGCTACCACGTGGCCGATTACTTCAACCACTGGCTGCAGATCGGGCGCAACATCACCGATCCGCCCCGTATCTTCGGCGTCAACTGGTTCCGCACCGACAAGGACGGCAACTTCCTGTGGCCGGGCTTTGGCGAGAACATGCGGGTGCTGAAGTGGATCGTCGGCCGCGCCACTGGCAGGGCTACCGCCGTAGAAGGCCCGTTGGGGCGCATGCCACGCTATGAAGACCTGGACTGGACCGGGATGGAGGATTTCACCCGCGAGCAGTTCAACGACCTGATGTCGGTCGATCGCCAGCAGTGGATTCAAGAACTCCTCTCGCACGACGATCTGTTCATCCGGCTCTACGACCGCCTGCCAAAGGAACTGATCTTCCTGCGCGAGCTTATTGTCTCCGGCCTTTGGCGCTCGCCCGAAGTTTGGGAACTGGCGCCAGAGAAAGCCCTACCTAGTCCAAACGCAACCAGCGCCTGAACCCCTCGTGAACCAGCGCCCCGTGTACACGGGGCGCTGCCTTTTCAGGCCGGGCGCGCTTTCGGCGTTTCTGTCCTACCAGATCTCGACCTGGTAGCCTGCCAGAGTGCAGTCCAGCCGCCACGACTCGAGAGCGGCTACTGCTTTCTCGAGCAGACCATGTGCATGCCCGGCGTCGGTTGACACCGTCACGATGGCAATCACGGCGCGCCGCCACTGATCCTGGGCATCGACCTCTGCCGCCGCCACGTTGTAGTCATGACGTAGCCGGGCCAGCACCGACTTAACCACCCGGCGCTTGTCCTTCAGCGAAGCGTTATCGGCAATTTCCAACTCGATGACGGCGGAGCCAATGATCATGGGTCACGCTGCTGCACACGAAGCGCCTAGAGTCGATCCAGCCAGACAGGGTTTCCGTAGGTTTCTGCCTCGAGCTTCTGCGCCAATTCCTTTTCCCCAGCACTCAGCTCGCCCTCGTAGAAATCCACACCGAGGGCCGAGCTCAGTCCATCGATAAGCAGCGTGGCCGCCTCCCAGAAGGTCACCTGACGACCAAGCGCCTTCCCCACGGTCGTCGCCCGGCTGGCCAGGATGGCGGAAAGGCTTGCGCGCTCGGATTCGTCAGCTACGGCCAGCACGTCGACCAGCCGGGTGATGTCCCCGCGCAACGGCAAAGAGCCGTGCTGGAGCACGTATCCCGCCCGGCGGCTCTGGGCTGATCCCATGATCTTGGCCGGCCCCACGCACAGCTCGTAGGCGCTGGGAACTTCAAAACAGGCAGCGCTGACGTCAGGGCCCGTGCGCGTGGTGCCGGGCGCCTTCTCGGCGTCAAGACCCAGCCGCCGCAGACCCAATACCAGGCCTTCGCTCAGGCGGTTGTAGGTATCGAGCACCGCGCCCGACAACAACTCATCGCTGGCGCTGCCGGCGATGCTGTAGGTCAATTCATCGACGTGCAGGATCGCTCGCCCGCCCGTGGGCCGTCGCACCAGCCCATAGCCCCGCTCTTGTACGGCCTTGCGGTCGATATCGGCGCTGGACTGGTGCCGGCCCAACGACACCGCCCCGGGCTGCCACTGATAGAACCGCAAGGTCGTGCGGCTGGCGCCTTTGGCTGCGAGTAGAGCGATCGCCTCGTCAACGGCCATATTCCAGGCGCCGGGGGCGGGTGGGGTTACGAGCAAACGCCAGGTTGGCATGGAGGATCCCCGCGAGATCAGGCGAAGGGCAGCGCCACTACGGTGGCTGCAATCGCGCCCCCGTCCGCCTCCACCGTCAGGACGGTGCCGGGTTCGGAAGAAGGGCGCTTGACGTAGGCCAGGGCGATGGGACCGAACTGCGGCGAGACTACGGCCGAGGTAAGGTCCCCTACGACCTTGGCGCCTTGCATCACCCGAGCGCCCGCTGCCACCGGATGCACCAGCCGGAGCCCCACCAATTGCCGCGTTACTTTGTCATAGGTTACCTGGCGGGCGATGATTTCTTGTCCTGTGTAACACCCTTTGCCGTGTGAAATGGCTGCGTCCAGGTGGGCTTCCAGTGGGTTGTACTCGTCGGTCAACTCCCCCTGGGGTCCCGGACGTCCTGCCTCCACACGCAGCACTTCGGAGGATGCCGGGGTCAGCTCAGTCGCACCTGCACGCACCAAAGCCTCCGCCAGCGTCCCGGCGGCCGGGGCAGGCGTTAACAGGCGATAGCGGCTGGTGCTGGTTCCCGCACCGCCCACCACGCGCACGGTAGCGTCACCCCAGGCAAACATGACCACCTCGCCCGTTGCAGGCGGCATCGTAAGCCCCAGCGATTCCAGGACACTGTCTGCCGGTGGCCCCTCCAGGTCGATTTGATCATAGTCCGCGCTGGCATCGCTAATGGTCACCCGATCCATGAAGAAGATCTTGCCACGCAGGGTGCGCCCGGTTCGGGAACCGCGTCCAGGCAAGGTCATTGCCCCAATGCCTTCGGGCAGATCCACAAGCCAAAGCACGTCCTCGATGCGGGCTGTCGGCGACGTCAACACCGTTACCACAGCGCGATGCAGCGCCAGCCCGCGAACATCGTTGGAAGTCTGGCGATTGAGGAAATCGATGCGGTCGTCGCCGGCGACGAGAAGCAGCCCGGCGTCTGGGTGCCGGTAGAAGGCGGCATGCTGGCGCACGGGGCCATTAGGGCTGGCAAAGGGTGCAGGGATCTCGGACAATGGGTCTCTTCTCTCACAGGTGCAGTGTCGTTCGAGCCAGTATAGCGGTGGCGTCGTCCGCGGTCAATCTGCGTCCGAGCAGCTCATTCCGCATTGCCATCCCCTCGCCCCTCCGCTACAATGCAACCGGCTTCACGCCCAGTGAGTCGACAACGACTGCCCCCACCTCAGTCAACACCATGCTTTTTGCGATCGATATCGGCAACACCAACATCGTCTGCGGGTTGTCTGAGGGCGCCACGTTGCTGCACGACTGGCGGCTGAGTACAGACGGCCGGCGTAGCCCCGACGAGTATCGGGCAATCTTGCACACTTTGGCGTCCGCTGCGCATCTGGACCTGCCCTCCGCCGTGGATGGCGTCGTCATTGGCTCCGTCGTACCTGCCATCACGGCGACGCTATGTCGCCTGTGCGAAACGTGGTTGGGCCAGGAAGCGCTGGTGGTGCATGTGGGTCTCGATCTGGGCATCGCCGTACGCGTCAAGGAGCCTCGTCGCGTCGGCGTGGACCGCCTCGTCAATGCCCTGGCCGCCCGCGAGACATACGGTGCGCCGTGCATCAGTCTTGACTTCGGCACTGCCACCAAGTTCGATGTGGTTGCGGCCGATGGCGCCTTTGTTGGTGGAGCCATCGCCCCCGGTTTGCTCACCGCCACCGATGCCCTCGTGCACAACACCGCCCAGTTGCCCCGCATCGAGTTCGTGGCCCCACCCCGCGCTATCGGCGACGACACCGTCAGCGCCATGCAGGCAGGCATCGTCCTCGGCTACCTGAGCCTGGTTGAAGGGCTGCTTGCCCGTATTCAGGACGAACTGCCTGGCGGCCCGGCTCCGGTGGTCGCAACAGGCGGGTTGGCCGGGTTGATCGCGCCGCTGACCAGCGCCATCCACCATCACGATCCCACGCTCACCCTTCGGGGCTTACGACTCGTCTACGAGCGCCACAGCCATTGACTACACAGACCCTTGGACACCAGGCCATGATGAACATCCTCGCGGAAAAGAACATTCTGCTGGGTATCACGGGCGGCATCGCCGCCTACAAGGCCGTCGACTTGTGCTCGAAGCTGGTGCAATCCGGCGCCCGCGTCCAGGTGCTGATGAGCCACACCGCCCAGAAGTTCGTCACCAGCCTGACTTTTGGGGCGATCAGTGGCCGCCAGCCGATCACCGATCTGTTCCAATTGTATCAGGGCGACAAGATCGGGCATGTGACACTGGCGCATGATGCCCACCTGTTTCTGATCGCCCCACTCAGCGCTCACACCCTGGCCTTGCTGGCGCAGGGGATGGCCGACAATCCCATCACGGCCACGGCATTGAGCACCCGGGCGCCGCTGCTCGTAGCTCCGGCCATGGAGACCCAAATGTGGGAGCACCCGGCCACCCAGGCGAACCTGCGCACACTCGTCGAGAGAGGAGCTTACGTGGTGGGGCCCGAAGAGGGACGTCTGGCTTCGGGGGGAGTGGGGGTCGGTCGCATGTCCGAACCCGAGACCATCATCGAGCAGGCTCGCATGGTGCTGGCACGGAAAGGTCCCCTGTCGGGCTTCCGCATCACCATCACCTCTGGCGGCACGCGCGAGTGGCTGGACCCCGTACGCTACATGGGCAATCGCTCCAGTGGCAAGATGGGCGTGGCCCTGGCTCGCGTGGCGCGCGACCTGGGTGCTCACGTCAACCTGGTGTACGGCTCCATGAGCGTGGAGCCACCCCTGGGTGTGAACCAGGTCAAGGCCATGCGCGCCCAGGACATGTTGGAATCAACCCTGGCGCTCCTTCCCGAAACCGATGTCCTCATCAGCGCCGCGGCCATCGCCGATTTCCGGCCCGTCGTCACCTATGACACCAAGCTCAAGAAAGACGGCGGCGTCGAGATCCGGCTGGAACGCACCCCGGATGTACTGAAAGCGGTGGGCGAGCTGCGCGCCGAAATCGGCATGCCCAAGTTGGTGGTCGGCTTTGCGGCCGAGACAAGCGATCTGCTTGCAAACGCCCGCAGCAAGATGGAGCAAAAACGGCTGGAGATGATCGTGCTCAACGACGTCACCGCCACTGACGCTGGCTTCGGCGTCGACACCAATCGCGTCACTATCCTCACCAGCGACGGCGGGGTCGAATCGCTCCCGCTCATGGACAAAGAGGACGTGGCCTACCACATCCTGCACCGCGCCCGCGGCCTATTGGGCGCCCAGAGCATCGGCTGGTCGCCGGGCATCGGCAGCGCACTGCCGTAGGCACCCACCTGGCCGGCTGTGTTTCTCGTCCGCCGTACCATCGCCTCCCTATGAATTCCACCTCGCCTTTCAACGTTCTCTATCTCAGCGCCGAGCTGGTGCCCTACGCCCGCACCGGCGGGCTTGCCCTGGTTGCGGCCGACCTGCCGCGCGCCCTCCGCCGCCTCGGCGACGACGTGCGCGTCATGCTGCCACGCTACGGCCTCATCGACCCCGACCAACATCACCTGGTCTGCATCCTCGAAAACTTCCCTGTGCCATTCGAGAACGAGATGGAGACGGCAGGCTTGTGGCAGGCGCAGGATGCCGAAGTGCCCACGTACTTCATCGAGCACAGCCGTTTCTTTGGCAAACGTCAGGGCATCTACTCTTTCCCGGATGACGCCGAACGCTTTATCTTCTACTCGCGCGCCAGCCTGGAAGCCTGCCGTCGTCTGGGTTGGCAGCCGCAGGTCATCCACTGCAACGAATGGCAGACCGCCCTGGTGCCGAATTGGATCCGCACCGTCTACGCCGAAGACCCCTTCTTCGCCGAGACAGCGGTGATCTACAACATTCACAATCTCGCCTATCAGGGCATTTTTGGTCATAGGGTGTTGGAGATCGCCGGTATCACCAGCCATGGTTTCATTGCCCACCCTGAAGTGTCGCCGGGGCTCAACGATGTCGTCAGCTTGATGGCGCGCGGCATTATCTTCGCCGACATCATCGTCACCGTCAGTCCGACCTATGCCCGTGAGATTCTCACACCTGAGTTCGGTGAGGGCCTGGAGCCCGTCCTGCGGGATCGCCAGAACCGGCTGTTCGGCATCCTCAACGGCATCGATTTCGAGCGCTACAACCCCGCCGCCGATCCCAACCTGTCCGCCTGCATCCAGCCCGGCGACCCAGCCGGCCGCGCCGCCTGCAAGGCCGCTCTCCAGCGTGAAGCTCACCTCGCCGCACGACCACGAGTCCCCCTGATCAGTGTCAGCTCGCGCCTCACCGACCAAAAGGGGTACGACATTCTGGCCGCTGTCTTGGAGCCGCTGCTTCAACATGTCAAGGCCCGATGGGTGATCATGGGCACGGGTGAACAGCGCTACCACGACCTTCTCAGCGACCTGCAGCGCCGTTACCCCGATCGTCTGGCCGTCTTCTTGACCTGGGACGAGCGGCTTTCGCGTCGCATCTTCGCCGGCGCCGACCTCTTTCTCATGCCTTCGCGTCACGAACCCTGCGGCCTCGACCAGATGATCGCCATGCACTACGGCGCCGTGCCGGTGGTGCACGCCACCGGCGGTCTGGCCGACACCGTCATCGACCGCCACCCCCCTCTCGTGGGCACCGGCTTCACCTTCAAGGCCTATGACGGCATGGCCCTGTACGCGGCCGTTGTGCGCGCCGTGGAAACCTTTCACCACCCCGACATTTGGACGGCGATCCAGCGCCAGGGCATGTCGCAGGATTTCTCATGGACGCAGCCAGCGCACGCCTACCAGGACATGTATCGCCGCGCCCGCTCCCTCAAGCTGACCGGCGCACCGGCGTGAACGGGGAGCGCCGCTCAGGGTAAGGGCCCGTCGATCTTCTCACGCCTGCTATTGCAGCGCTGCCCACATCGCTTCATCAAACGGGGCGCGGCGGTTGGGGCAGGGGTCGCGATCGCAGCATCATGCTTGGCCTCGGCAAGCCCTCCTGTGCTATCATGTGACGTTCGCATCTACATGCGGCCCACCTTGCGCGTTTCCGGTTCGGACGGATGGCCAACTTCAAGACCTTCCACAATCGAACGTGCAACGTGCAAACGTGCAACGTTATGTCCTCCCCCTCACCTACCCGCAAGCTCTACTGGGCCGATCCTTGCCGGACGCGCTTCACCGCCCAGGTTGTGGCCTGCGAAGAGGGCGACCGCCCAGGCATCGTGCTCAACCGCACACTGTTCTACCCCCTGAGCGGTGGGCAGCCGCACGACACCGGCCGGCTGGGCGATGCCACAGTGGTGGACGTTCAGCAGCGCAACGACCAGATCGTCCACCTTGTCGATCACATGACATCGCTGCCGCACGAGGTCGAAGGCGAGATCGACTGGCCGCGACGCTGGGATCACATGCAGCAGCACAGTGGCCAGCATCTGCTGTCAGCGGCTTTCCTGTCTTTGCTTGACCGCCCCACCATCGGTTTCCACCTCAGCACCGACACCGTGACCATTGACCTGGCTGGCCACCCACCCGAGCCCACTGGGGTCGAACGCGTGCTCACCTTTGCCTCGAACATCATCGCCGAAAATCGGCCTATTCTCAGCTACATCGTCCCGGTGGATGCCATCGCTTCCGTCCCGCTGCGCAAGGCGCCCACCGTACAAGGCCCGGTGCGAGTGGTGGAAATCGCTGACCTCGATTGGTCAGCCTGTGGCGGCACCCACGTCCCTGCAACCACAGCGATCGGCAGCATCATCGTCACCCGTCTGGAGAAGCGGGGTGACAGCACCCGTGTCTATTTCGCCTGCGGCGGCCGTGCCACAGCCGACCATCGCCGCCGCTTGCGGGTGACGCAGACCCTGACCGAGCAGCTCACCTCAGGGCTGGACGACCTCCCCTCCGCATTCGAGCGTCTGCGCGCTGATCAGGATCGCACGCAGAAATCCCTGCGCCAACTTGAAACGCAACTGGCTGCAGCAGAGGCAGAGCGGCTGTGGGCCACGGCGCCCACTGTGGGCGACGTCCGTCTTGTCTGTCATCAGCTCCCATCCGGCGACCCCAGCATCCTGCGCAAGCTGCTATCTTCACTGCTGCCGCTGGGCAACTGCATTGCCATTTTGGCCGGAACAGGGCAGCCAGGCCGCTGGTCGGCGGGACGCTCTGCCGACGTTGACTTCGATTTGCGTCACCTGTTGCCCGCCGCGCGCAGCCTTGCCGGCGTGCAGGGCGGCGGCAGCGCTGACCTCATTCAGGGCAGCATCGCCGACGGCGCCCTTCTTCCCCTCCTCAATACGTTCCGAACCGCAATTA
Source organism: uncultured Caldilineales bacterium (assembly GCA_964535455.1). Lineage (GTDB taxonomy): Bacteria > Chloroflexota > Anaerolineae > J102 > J102 > SSF26. The sequence goes on along the minus strand of CAZHTZ010000132.1, from coordinate 3,654 downwards.
CCGAGTCCATCGATGCACGAACTGGCTCCTGACGTCTACTCTGAGACGTCCTTCCACCACAGCAACCCCGGGTTCATCGTCACGCCGGATGGCGTCGTCTGCATCGACAGCCCCCTCATCCCGGCGGAGGCGCGCGCCTGGCGTAAAGTCATGGACGACACCAGTGGCGGCCTACCCATCCTCTATGTGATCGTTACCGACCATCATCGCGGCCACTGCCTGGGCAGCCAATGGCTAAGCCACAATGTCATTGCGCATGAACAGGCGTGGCGGCACATGCGGAACTACGGCGACAACTTCAAGCAGCGCGTCCGCGACAGCTTCAAGCGCAAACCTGAGATCCGCTCCCAATTCGATGACCTCCAAATCGTTGTTCCCACCATCACCTTTCAAGACCGCGTGACCCTGGTGCGGGGCGACAAGGTCATACGCATCATTCACGTTGGCGGCCACACACCCGCCACCAGTATGGTCTGGCTGCCCACCGATCGCGTCCTCTTTGCCGGGGATATCGTCTGGATCGACCAGCACCCCTTCATGACCCAGGCCAACTCATTGGAGTGGCTGCGCGCCCTGGAGTTCGTGCGCCAGCTTCAACCGGCCTATATCGTCCCCGGTCACGGTCCTATCTGCGACATCTCGGCGCTCGACCGGCTCATCGAGTACCTGGCCTTTCTCCGCCAGCGATCGCTCGACCTGTACCTGGCAGGCCGCACGAAACAAGAGACAGCCAGCCTGCTCATCCCCGAGCTCAAGCCCTGGTTCCCCATCCCCCCTGAACGCTCACCCAAGATCGAGTCCCAGATCCGTTCCGGCATCGGCCGCGTCTACGACGAGCACCGCCGGGCGCATCCCGTCGTCGAATCCGCCCGAGCGGCTTGACGAGACGACCGCCGACGGCCGACCACAGACCGCCGCATCACGAATTGCGAATTGCGAATTGCGAATTGCGAATTGCGAATTGCGAATTGCGAATTGCGTAATTCTTCACGCAACCCGCTACCTCTCACCCGCCTCTCGCTTCTCGCTTCTCGCTTCTCGCCTCTCTCTTCTCCCTGCTCCCCATGGTCAGTCCTGAACTCCTGACACCGTACCCCGTTACGCTTGCCGGCGTCACGCGCCAGCTTCCCCGCGTCGAGATCGCTCCGGGCGTCGTTATCGCCATCCTTAACATTCTGGGGGACACCGAACTGACCGAGGCGGTTGCCCAGGCGCTGGTGAACCGTCTTCCGGCCGGCGCCGAGTTCCTGGCCGTGCCTGAAGCCAAAGCCATCCCGCTCTGCTACGCCATGTCGGTCAAAAGCCGGCTGCCCTATTGTGTGCTGCGTAAAAGCTTCAAGGCTTACATGGCCGGTTCTTTGAGCGAGGATGTACACAGCATCACCACCGGCGTACCCCAGACCTTGTGGCTGGATGGCAAGGATGTACTTCGTATGCAGGGTAAGCGCGTCGTCCTCGTCGACGACGTGATCTCTTCCGGAGGCACACTGCGAGGTGCTTCCAAGCTGCTGGAGCGGGCGGGCGCTACTGTCACGGCGAGCTGCGCCATCATGACTGAAGGCGACCCTGCCGCCTGGAGCCAGGTGATCTCCCTCGGCAACCTACCGGTGTGGCATCAGCCGCAGCCAGAGGAATAAGCCACGTTCCTATGTTTGACAAACTCGACCAGATCGAGGCTCGCTACGCTGACCTCGAAATCCAAATGGCCGACCCGGTCGTCGCTTCCGACTACCAGGCTGCAGGACGGCTGGCGCGCGAGCAGAACGAGTTGCGAGAGGTCGTCGACGCCTATCGCGCCCTCAAGCGCGTGCAGCGCCAGCTGGCGGACGCCCAACAGATCATTGACGAAGAAACCGACCCCGACCTGCGCGTCCTGGCTGCGGCGGAAGTTGATGAGCTTACGGCCGAGGCCGGACAGCTCGAGGCGGAACTGCGGCGGCTCTTGCTGCCCACCGACTCGCGTGACCGTAAGGATGTCATCGTCGAGATTCGCGCCGGCGCCGGTGGCGACGAAGCCGGCCTTTTCGCCGCCAATCTCTTCCGCATGATCACTCGCTACGCCGAGAAGCGCAGCTGGAAGACCGCCATTCTCTCCAGCAACGAGAGCGGCATCGGTGGGTTCAAGGAAGTGATCTTCGAGGTGCGTGGCAACGGCGCCTACAGCCGCCTGAAGTACGAGTCCGGTGTACATCGCGTCCAGCGCGTGCCCGAGACGGAGTCACAGGGGCGCATCCACACCTCCACCGCCACCATCGCCGTCCTGCCAGAGGCCGGCGAAGTGGAAATCGACGTACGCGCCGAGGATCTGCGCATCGATATCTTTCGCTCGGGCGGCCCCGGCGGCCAGAGCGTCAACACGACCGACAGCGCCGTGCGGATCACGCATCTGCCCACGGGTCTGGTAGTGCAGTGTCAGGACGAGAAGAGCCAACTGCAAAACAAGCAGCGGGCCATGGCCATCTTGCGCGCCCGGCTCTTGAATGCCGAGATGCAGCGCCACCACGACGAGTTGAGCGCCGAGCGGCGCTCGCAGGTTGGCACCGGCGAGCGCAGCGAGAAGATCCGCACCTACAACTACCCGCAGAACCGCGTCACCGACCACCGCATTGGCCTGAGCGTCTACAACCTCCCTGCCGTGCTCGACGGTGAGCTAGACGCCTTCATCGACGAATTGTCGGCGGCCGAGCAAGCGGCAAAGCTCCAGGCCGCCGCCACGGAAGCGGCGTGAGTGCGCCTTCTCTGGCTGACAGCCTGAACAGGGCCGGCGCGACCTTGCAGGCCGGCGGCGTCGATTCGCCCCGGCTTGACGCCGAGCTCTTGTTGGCCCACTGCCTGGGTGTGCAGCGCAGCTACCTGCTGGCGCATCTCGAACAGCCGCTGCCAGCCGCCCGGCAGAACCCGTTCGCCACGCTCGTGGCGCGGCGGGCTGCCCGCGAACCACTGGCCTACATCATCGGGGAGCGCTGGTTCTACGGACTGGCTCTGGCGGTGACGCCGGCCGTGCTCATACCCCGCCCCGAGACCGAGCTTCTGGTCGAAGCGGCCTTGAACTGGGTGCGCACACACGGTGACAGGGTTTGCAGGCTCGTGGACGTCGGAACGGGGTGCGGGGCGATCGCCATCGCCGTCGCCGTGCACACCAATTCGAGCGCTACCACGATTCTCGCCACCGATATCGCCGCCGAAGCCTTGACCCTTGCCCGGCGCAACGCCGAGCGGCACGGCGTAGCCGGTCGCGTCGCTTTCCTACAGAGCGACCTGCTAGCCACGTTGCCACAGCCGGTCGACGTGGTTCTGGCCAATCTGCCCTATGTGGCCGAGTTTGACCGCGGCGGCCTGATGCCCGAAGTCCGCGACTACGAGCCTGACACCGCGCTCTTCGCCGGGCCCGACGGCCTGGCTCAGATCGGGCGTCTGCTGGCCCAGGCGCCGGATTGCGTGCGCCCTGGCGGCGCCCTTTACCTCGAGATCGGTTGGAACCAGGGCGCCGCTGCCGCAAACCTTGCCCGCCGGCACTTCCCCACCGCTGACGTCGCCATCCTCCCAGACCTTGCCGGTCTCGACCGCCTCCTCTGCATCCAGACTCACTAGGGCGAGGCGACCCTTCGGGCTTGAGCCGTTCGGCTGAGGCCTCAGGCCGAAGCCCGTCAGGGC
>CAZHTZ010000131.1:0-12341 GCA_964535455.1 uncultured Caldilineales bacterium | reverse complement strand
AGGCTGATCGAGCCGGACGTGCCGCCGACCAGCACATTGGCGCCGACACCGGCGCCGACCGTCGCCTCCACGGTCGCGCCGTCATAGACGCCGCCGAGCGAGCCGCGGTGATAGCCGGCCGTCGGCGCGAACACCCCCCAGACCAGCTTGCCGCGCGTGGTGAAGCCGACATCGACGCCAAGCTTTCGGATCGCACCCGAATAGTCCTCGCCGCGCCGCCCGCCGGTCGGGCGGAAGGTGCAGTCGAGCGTCTTGGCCGAGCCCAGGACATAGCCGATACCGCCGCCGACATCGCAGGAGAGCGTGCCGATCTTGACGCCGCCATAGGCGTCGCTCTCTTCACTGGTCCGCCGGTCGGCGGCCGAGGCGAGGGTGGCAGACATGGCCAGCGACGCCGCCAGCGCGAGTGCGAGGAACTTGTTCATGTTAGTCTCCGTTCGGTAAATGCCTGTCCAACCCGGGGCGGGTGATGGACCGGCATCAAGGCGCGAGCGTGACGCGGGTGGGGCACACAAGATTCATCCGCAAGGGAGCACGACGATGATCGAAACCGCTTTCTGGAGACGCCTCGACCTGGCCGGCCACGACGCGGCGGGGATCGAAACCACGCCCGCTGGGCACCTGCTCCCGGACCCATTGCAGGTCTTTCCACTCGTGACGCACCCATTCGGCCTCGTCGCGGTGCGTGCTGCCATCGGGGCGAGCGCCCTCGGCTGCAAAGATATTGACCACCATGTCCTCGAAGGCCGGGTTGTCCCAGAAGCTGCCCAGGTGATACCAGCGGTCGGCGACGTGGCCGGTCTCTTCGGCGAGCTCGCGCTGGGCAGCCGCCAGCGGTGACTCGCCGCGGTCGATAAGGCCGCCCGGCACCTGCCAGATGATGGCATCGACCGGGTAGCGGTACTCCTGCTGCATAAGCACCTGACCCTGGGCGTTGAACGCGAGTACGGCGGCGCCGTGCTGCTGCCGGCGGAGCAACGTGTACTCGTAGGTGCGACCGTCAGGCAGGGCGACGTCGTCGACGTTGACCTGGACCCAACGGTTGGCAAAGGCAGTGCGGCTGTTGATGCAGCGCCAGGGTTGAAGCGGGCGGGATGACGTCATGCGTGAGCACCTGCCTGTGCAGTGGGTAGGGCAAGGATATCACGAAATCGAGGGCTGCGCGCGGTTCGGGCCGCCGCCCGTGTAGGCGCGGCCTCCCTTGGTTGACCATTCGCCAGCGTTCCTGTACCATGTTCTGCAATCTTCCATACCGTTTGCCAAAGGCAAACCATTTGCCCAGAGCAAATCGCCTGTCCCATAGAGGCATTCCATGACCGACGATATCATACCTTCGCAATCCGCCCTGGTGGGTGACCTTCCTGAACGCGCCGTCAACACCATTCGCTTTCTTGCAGCCGATGCGGTGCAGCAGGCCAACAGCGGCCATCCCGGCCTGCCGATGGGCATGGCCGACGTCGCCTTTGTTCTGTGGACGCAGTTTCTGCGCCACAACCCCGCCGATCCCGGCTGGATGAACCGTGACCGCTTTGTCCTCAGCGCCGGGCACGGCTCCATGCTCCTCTATTCACTTCTGCACCTGACGGGGTATGACCTGCCGCTGGAAGAGTTGAAGAACTTCCGGCAGTGGGGCAGCAAGACTCCCGGCCATCCCGAATATGGCCATACGCCCGGCGTCGAGATTACCACCGGTCCGCTGGGCCAGGGCGCCGGCGGCTCGGTGGGCATGGCCCTGGCCGAGGCTCTGCTGGCAGCGCGCTACAACCGCCCTGGCTACGACCTCTTCGACCATTTCACCTATGCCCTCGTCTCCGACGGCGATCTCATGGAGGGCGTGTCCTCGGAAACGGCCTCCTTGGCGGGGCATTGGCGCCTGGGCAAGCTGATCTGGCTGTACGATGACAACCATATCAGCATCGACGGCTCGACCGACATCGCCTTCACCGAGGATCGGGCGGCGCGATTCCGCGCCTACGGCTGGGAGACCATCGCCGTCGACGGACACGACCGGGTGGCCGTGGCTGCGGCTATTGTCAGAGCCCGCAGCCAGCAGGATCGGCCGACCATCATTCTCTGCCGCACCCACATTGGGTTCGGCTCGCCCAAGCTGCAAGACACCTCCAAAGTGCACGGCGAGCCCCTGGGCGAGGCCGAGCTGACGGCCACCAAGGAGAACCTGGGCTGGCCCGCGGACAGGCGCTTCTACATCCCCGACGATGTCCTGGCCCTCTACCGCCAGGCCTGCCCCAAGGGAGCGGCAAGACAGGCGGGCTGGAACGATCGATTCGCTGCCTACCGCGCCGCCTATCCCGAAGAAGCCGCTCATCTCGAACGTATGCTCCGCGGTGATCTGCCGGTTGATCTGGATGCAGCCCTGCCTGTATTTGCCGCCGACGTCAAGAACGCCACCCGCAATACGTCGGGCATGGTCATCAACGCCCTGGCGCCTGTGCTGCCCGAGCTCATCGGTGGCTCGGCGGATCTGACTCCGTCAAACAAGACCGATATCAAGGGCGCCAAAGACGTGCAGGCGGGGCAGTTCGACGGACGTTACCTGCGTTTCGGCGTGCGCGAACACGGCATGGCCGCCATCCTCAACGGCATGGCCCTACACGGCGGCATCATTCCTTACGGCGGCACCTTCTTCGTGTTCAGCGACTACATGCGCCCCAGCATCCGTCTGGCCAGCCTGATGGGTCTGCGTGTCATCTACGTCTTCACGCACGACAGCATCGGCCTGGGCGAAGACGGCCCTACGCATCAGCCCATCGAGCAGCTTCCCGCCCTGCGGGCCATGCCCAATCTGGACGTCGTGCGTCCTGCCGATGGCAACGAGACGGCCCAGGCCTGGAAGCTGGCCCTGAGCCGCCGCCACGGCCCCACGGCCCTCCTCCTCAGCCGCCAAAACGTGCCCACGCTGACCACGCCTGAGCAGGCGCAGGGGGTGCAGATGGGCGGCTACGTGCTCTCCGATCCCCCTGGTACACTGCAGGTGGTCCTGGTCTCTTCAGGCACCGAGCTGCAACTGGCGGTCAAGGCGCAGGCGCAGTTGGCGGCAGAAGGCATTGCCGCCCGTGTGGTCAGTCTGCCCAGTTGGGAGCAGTTTGAGGCCCAGCCGGAGGCCTATCGCCAGGCAGTTTTTCCGCCGGAGCTGCCGGTGGTGGCCGTCGAAGCCGCGAGCCCCTTTGGTTGGGAGCGCTACGCCCATCGCGTGGTCGGAATCAATCGCTACGGCGCTTCTGCTCCCTACGAGACCGTCTACCAGAAGCTTGGCATCACGGCAGAAGCGGTCGTCGCCGCTGCCAAAGAGCTGGTGAGCGAGATGGATTAGAGGGAGACCGGGAAACCAGGAGTCCAGAAAACCGGGAAACCGGGAAACCGGGACAAGAGAAGACCGGGAAACCAGGCAACCGCAACCCTGGGTTGGCCACCTGGTTTCCCGGTCTACGGGTCTCTCCGGTCTACAGTGTTTCCTGGTCTACAGGTTTACCACGTGTACCGCACGGTGTAGGTGATCGTGGCCTTGCCCTGGGCGGGGACGGGCAGACTCCATTCGATGGTACTGCTGTCGGTCTTCTTCCAGGACTCAGGCGACGCCTTGACGATCTCCCAGTTGCCGCCGCGTGAGAGGTGCTCGACCACGCGGACCGTCACGTCGTCCTTCTCCTTCTGGTTGCGCAGCTCGACCAGGTAGGTCTCTTCGACGACCTTGTCCGAAATCTGCTTGTAGTCGGTTTGAGTGCGCTTGCCGACCAGGTCGAAAACATTGCCGATCGTGAGGGTGACGTCTTCGCCCTTGGGGGTATGGTTGATGGCATCTTCACCGATCAGCAGCGGCGACCCGTCGACGTCGTTCTGGTACATGCGTATGTTGCCGGCGGGCAACTGGGCGTCCACGCCCTCCTTGCCCGTGTTGAACGTGACGGTGAGCTTGACATTGGTGTTGCCGGTGTTGCCGTAGCTGGGGTCAAAGATCGGCCCGGCGCCAAACGGCGCAAGCAGCGAGGCGTCGTAGACGTAGGAGGGGACCGAGGGAACGCCGGACGTGGTCAGGAATTGGACCTGCTTAGTCTGCAAGTCCTTGATGGTGACGGGCTGCGCCAGCTCGTACAGGTGGTACTCGGAGAAGGTGCGCTGCTCGAAGGCGGGCGCGGCCATCGCTGCGGGCGCGGCTTCGAACAACATCTCCCTCTTGACCATTTCCTGGGGGAGACGGTTGATGTCGCCGGCAACCAGCTTGAGCTGGGCATTCGTATAGGTGGCGCCGCTTTGGTTGTCCAGCGTGACCCACCCGTCGAGATCCAGACTCTTGTTGTCCTGGACCAACAGCAGCACATAGTCGGCGTGCCAGTTGAGGCCGTTGGTCAGGTAGGCGATCTCGGTGTCCTGCTTGCCCGTCTTGGTGGCATCCACGGTCCACACCAGGGTGGGCCGTGTGATCAGGCCTTCGGGGAGAGCCGGAAAGCTGTAAGAGCGAATCTGGTCGAGCTTGAGGACTGCGATGGCGCCGTCGGCGTCCTGCAGGACGACATCACCGGCGCTGCTCAGAAGCTTGCCCTCGTGGGTTGCACCGTCCTGCGTCACGACCTTGATGGTCTGGTCGATGTACTTCTGCAGGAGCTTTTCCGAGCCGACGAGATCGTACTCGTAGTTCTGTTCCAGCACGGTGGCAGCGGGGTCGGTCAGCGAGCGGAAACGCACCGTTTCGGGAAGGATGCCAGACGGCACGTCCGTGATACTGACGGCGTTGACGCCTTCTTTGAGGTCAATCTGGCGGCTTTCCGAGACCATGGCAATGTTGCTGTTGTAGACGGTCACCTTGGGCCCTTTGGCCTGGGCGAGAGCGCTGTGGAGGCGTCCGCTCCCGGCGGCGATAGCCAGTCCGGCGACCAGGACGAGGGTGAAGACGAGGCCGTAGCGCACGATCTTGTGTGCGAAGAGGCTTCTCATGGTGTCAACTCCTTGGTGTTGTGGGCAGAGAGAAACAAACAGGTGTCGGGTTGTGGTCCTCTACCTGTGTAGACGCAACGACCGCGCCTCTAGTTCCAGGCCTTAGTCCCTGACAGAAGCTGCGGCCAGAAGCCGCGGGCTCTCCGGTTCCCAGGGGCTCAGGTCGTAGTCTCCATAGAACACAACCTCAGCGTAACCGGCCAGTCCCAGCAGAAGCGCCAGCTCGCGGCGAAACAGGATGCGGGTCGGGATGTGCGCCGTGGTGCGGCGCAGGACGCCGTCGCCGGTCACCTCGTCGTAGAACATGGTCACTTCGTGCACCTGGTCCGCAAAGGAGACCTGGCTGGCGAAGAGCATGGCGATGGCATGGCCGGTGTCGGCGTCCGTCCATTGCCTTGCCAGCTCCAGGCTGCCATCCGCCGCAGCCAGACGGCCGAGGCTAGGGTTCTCCACGTCCAGAAGGAGCAAACCGCCGGGCTGCAAGTGCCGTCGCCAGCAGCGCAGCGCCCGCAGTTGGTCGGTTTCGTCAATCAAGTGGAGAAAGCCGTTGAACCCGCAGCAGGCCAGGGCGAAGCGCGTGCCCAGGTCAAAATCGGTGAAGTCACCCTCGATCAGAGTGATCTTGCCCCCAAGCCCGGCGGAAGCGACCTTGCGCCGGCCGATGGCCAGCATCTGGGGGGCGCTGTCGATGCCGGTCACGCTGTAGCCGGCAGCGGCAAGCGCCAATGCCAGTCGGGCCGTGCCAGTGCCCAGGTCGAGGACGGGCCCACCCCGTTCTTCGGCAAAGGTCAGGTACAAGGGGATGTCCTCGGTGATCTGGCCGTGGTCGGCGTCGTAGAAGCGGGCGATGGGGTCGAAGGACATGGCGGGAGGAGAGTGGCGGGGGAGGTGGTGCGGGTAGAGAGGCGAGAAGCGAGTAGGGGCGACCCCCCGTGGTCGCCCTGGGTGGCGGGTGAGGGGGGGCGAGTAGGGGCGACCCCCCGTGGTCGCCCTGGGTGGCGGGTGAGGTGGGGCGAGTAGGGGCGACCCCCCGTGGTCGCCCTGGGTGGCGGGCAGAGGTGCACTGCGGTGCGTCCGGCTGATCGTAGCACAGGGGAGGGGGCAGGGCAATGGTCAGTTGGCGTAGCTCAGGGCTAGGGCTATAATGACGTTATGCAAATCCAGATCATCCGCAGCGGCAAGCGGCGCAAGACCGTCAGTGCGCGTCTGGAGGGGGACACCCTGATGGTGCGTGCGCCTGCGCGCATTTCTGAGACAGAGTTGGCTGAAGTGGTGTCGCGGTTGCAGTCGCGGGTTGAGCGAAAGCAGCACCGCCAACAGCATAGCGCCTTGAGCGACGCCGGCCTGCAGGCACGGGCGCAGGCCCTCAACTTACGGTTCTTCGAGGGCCGCCTGCGCTGGCAGAGCATTCGTTGGGTGACCAACCAGAACCATCGCTTCGGTTCGTGCACGCCTACCGACGGAACGATTCGGATTTCGCAACGGATGGCGGGTTTGCCCCAATGGGTGCAGGACTATGTGCTCGTCCACGAGCTGGCGCACTTGCTGGAAGCGAATCACGCCCCCCGATTCTGGAAACTGGTGAACCGCTATCCTCTGACGGAGCGCGCCCGTGGCTACCTCATAGCCCTGGGCTTGGAAGAGCCTGAGCAGCTGGCTGCCTCTCCTCTGGAAGGAGTTGTCCCATGACTGCAGATGATGCGCTGAATGACTATCTGGCCGGTCTGTCCATCCTGGCGCCGCCCACGCCAATCGCTCAGTTCACCTATCATCACGCCGGCGAACTGGCGCCGCGGGCGGCATCACCGGCGGGTCTGTATGGCCTGGCCGAGTTCGAGGAGGCCGGGAGCTTTCTGCTCCGCAGCCAGGCCCTCCACCACGATCTGCGCCAGCGGTGGCAAGATGCCGGCGACGAGCACGAGCGCAGCAAGCTGGAAGTGCAACTGCTGGGGGCGGCGGCGGCCGATCTGCTCATCGCCGAACGTCTCGTGGCGAGTTTGCCCGGTCTGTTTGCACAGACCGGCGAGATACAGCGCGGCGCCACTATGGCTGCCGAGGCGCCTCTGATCCATCAGGCCATTGCGCAGCCCGAGAGCCTTCTGGTGTATACGGCGCCGAATCGCTGGCGCGGCGCCGAGAGGGCACAGCTCCTGGAGACGACCCATCAATCGCTCGAGGCCATCCGCACCCAGGCGGGCAAGGCGAGCCAGGATGCCGTCACTGACCTGCTGGCGATGAACTTCGCCATCGTCAAGCAGGCGGTTGATCTGCTGGGCGCCGAGATCGCCGCCAAACTGCGCGCTGCAGCAGTTGATACTGCCAGCCTGGCTATCGAGTACGTGCTGACGGCCAGCGACAAGATCCATGCTGTGCTGGGGACCGAAGGGGAGCGTATGCTGAAGGAGGCCACGATCCGTTTTCTGGATGACCTCCGCTATGGCGAGGTGCTGGGGCGTACCCTGGAGAAGTTTCTCCACACCGGGGTCATCTATGAGGAAGGCAAGGGCTGGATCGGCGGCTATCCAGGCGACATCACCCTTCTGGCCGGAACGGCGGAACGCATGGCGGTGCTGCAAGGCAGTTTTGCCGGCCGCGAGAAAGTAGCCCGGACGGTCCTCAAGGGCCTGGCTGTCGTGAAGCTGCTGCCTCCGTTGCAGGCGCCCCCCTGGGGACCGCTGGGCGTGGCGGCCGCTTATTTGGCCGTATTGGCCTACATCCTCTACAGTGCTTACGACCACGTTGATTCCGACCGCTATCCTTTCTTCGATCGCGTCAAGGGCGTGCGCGGTATCCTCAAAACCGAGCTGAACCCGCCGGAGCCCGCGCCTGTTCCTGCCGATCTCCCACGTAGTTGAGTCATCCGGAGCCTTTTCATGGACCCTGTCGCTTTTCGTCTCGGCCCCTTGCAGGTGCATTGGTACGGCATCCTCATCATCACCGGCGCCGTGCTGGGGGCCTTCGTCGCCAGCCGCGAGGCCAAACGGAGAGGACTCAACCCTGAGCATGTCTGGAACCTGCTCACTGTCGTCCTCATCCTGGGCATCATCGGCGCCCGACTTTACCATGTGTTCTCAAGCCCCGTCGACGGCCGCGGCTGGTCGTACTACAAGGGTCATCCCATCGAGATCATCGCCTTCTGGAGCACGGGCGCTGACGGCCGACCAGTCTTCACCGGGCTGGCGGGGCTGGGCATCTACGGCGGAGTCATCGGCGGCGTGATCGGGCTGGGACTTTATACCTACTTCGCCAAGCTGCGCTTCCTGCAATGGGCAGATATTGCGGCTCCAGGTCTGCTGCTGGCGCAAGTGATCGGGCGCTGGGGCAACTTCGTCAATCAGGAGCTCTATGGACCCCCTACCACTTTGCCCTGGGGCATCCCCATCGATTGCAGCCACCGCCTCACCAAATTCGCCTGCACCGTGTTTCCACCGGAGACGCGCTTCCATCCCTCGTTCCTGTATGAGTCGCTGTGGAGCCTGGCGGGCGTGGTTCTGCTTTTGTTCCTGGGCCGGCGCCTGAAAGACTGGCTGTTGGAGGGGGATGTGTTTCTCATGTACCTGATCTGGTATCCCCTCGGACGCTTCTGGGTCGAGCTGCTGTTCCGGCCTGACGCCTGGACAATCGGAAGCATGCCGACTGCGTCCCTGTTCTCGCTGGGCGCCATTGTCCTGGGTGTTGCCGGTCTCGTTTTCAACCATCGCTTCCGCCGGCAGCCCGTGCCGCTGTCGGTGGGCGCAGCGCCGGTCAACGTAGCCAAGACTGGCGGCGCTAAGAGCGGCGGCGCAAAAAGTGGCGGCGCCAAGACTGGCGGTACCAAACGCGACGGCGGCAAGTCGTAACATTCAAACCCTTTGACGCGTCTAAGACGGGATGCAGCTGACTGCATCTCGTCTTTTGTTTCTGCCTACCCTCGGAGGTCCGCTGCTCTATGTCCCGCACCCTACGTCTCACCTTCCTTCTCGGCCTGCTGGCTCTGCTGTTGGCGGCCTGCGGCGCCGCTTCTGCCCCGGCTGCCACACTAGCTCCTGCTCCGGCGGCCGCTCAGGTCGATCTGGCCTCGCTTCCCGTCAACATCGACGTCACGCAAGCTGCGTCTCTGCTCAACAATCCCAACGTGGTCTTTGTCGACGTCCGCGAACAGAATGAGTACGATGCCGGTCACATTCCCGGTGTCAAGCTCATCCCGCTGGGGTCCGTGCCCGACCGCATGAGCGAGATTCCCAAAGACAAGACGGTCGTGGCCGTTTGTCGCTCGGGCAACCGCAGCGGGCAGGCAACCGACTTTCTACGCCAGCAAGGCTATACGAACGTCCACAACATGACGGGTGGGATGAACGCCTGGTCGCAGGCCGGAAATCCTGTCGAGAAATAGACGCCCGCCTTTTCTGCTCCGCAAACGTCGCCGGTCGGGTTCTTCCCTGATCGCCGACGTCTTTGTAAGCCAACTTACTTGACGCAGCACTGCGAAGGGCATACTATCGGACTGATCCCACCCCCCCAGGGGAGGGGTTCTCGACTCGAAAGGACTCCCTATGCAAGCCGAAACCAAGAAGGACGTTCTCAACCGCCTGCGCAGCATCGAAGGACACGTGCGCGGCATCCAACGCATGGTCGAGGATGACAAGTACTGCGTGGATGTGATGAAGCAGGTCAAGGCGGTGCAGAGCGCCATGGAGCGCGTCAACAGCCTGGTGCTCGCCAACCATTTGCAGACCTGCGTCACGCACTCCTTGCGTTCTGATGATGTCGAGGAACGCGAGCGCGTCATCGGCGAGATCATCCAGGTATTCGACGCATCGGGCCGTCTGATGTAGAGAGACAAGAAGCGAGAGGCCGTAACGGCATCCCCAGCACCGACTTTGACCCGCCGGAAGGCGGGTTTGAAGAGACACCTCATTCTCAACGGAGGCTGTATTCACCATGAACAAGACCCTTACCATTCCGGCCATTTCCTGCGGGCACTGCCTCAAGACCATCGAGCGTGAGCTCAAGCTGGTCGACGGCGTCGGGTACGTGCAGGGAAGCATCGACACCAGGGCCGTTTTGGTCGACTACTCCAGCGAACAAGCGTTGGCCGCTGCTCGCGCCGCCCTGATCGAAGCAGGCTACGCCCCGACCAACTAAATGCCGTTGCACGTTGCAGGTTAGCACGTTCACACGTTTCGGTGGTTGACACATTTGTCCCTTGTGGACCCCGGAGCAACATCGTCCGATCAGCGTACCAACGTGCAACCCTTCGGGCTTGAGCCCTTCAGGGCGAAGCCTGCAACGTGTAACCCTTCGGGCTTGAGCCCTTCAGGGCGAAGCCTGCCACTTGTAACCCTATGTCCGACACACAACTTGTCCTCCCCATCACCGGCATGACCTGCGCTAACTGCTCGACCACGATCGAGCGGAACCTGAATCGCATGTCCGGGGTGAAAGAAGCGTCTGTGAACCTGGCCACCGAGCGGGCCAAGGTCATCTTCGACCCTGCCGTGGTCAGTGCGACCCAGATCGACGCCCTGATTGGAGATTTGGGCTATGGCGTGGCCAAGGCGCGTGTGGAACTGCCCATCGCCGGGATGACGTGCGCCAACTGCGTCAACACCATCGAGCGCAACCTGCGGAAAGCGCCAGGCATCGAGCAGGTCAACGTCAACCTGGCTACGGAGAAGGCGTCGGTGGTGTACAACCCGGCGATGGTGGACGTCACGGCCATGAAGGAACTGGTGGCCGATCTCGGCTACCAGGTCATCGAGACCGGGGGAGTGGATGAAGCGGAGGCGGAGGACGCCGAGCGCCAGGCGCGGCAGGCCGAGACGGAGCGACAGAAAAGGCTGCTGATCATCGGCCTGATCTTCACCGTGCCGTTGTTCGCCTTGTCCATGGCTCGCGATTTGGGCCTGCTCAGTCATTGGGCGCACGAGTCGTGGGTTAACTGGATGATGTGGGCCCTGGCCACGCCGGTGCAGTTCTATGTGGGTCGCGACTACTACGTCAACGGCTACAAGGCGCTGAAAAACGGCGCCGCCAACATGGACGTGCTCATTGCCATGGGCTCGTCGGCCGCTTACTTCTACAGCGTGGCCGTGATTCTGGTTGGTCTGGTTGGCGTCAACCTGGGCGCCCACGTTTACTTCGAAACTTCCGCCCTCATCATCACGCTGATCCGCCTGGGCAAATACCTGGAAGCACGCGCCAAGGGCGCCACATCCGAGGCGATCAAGACGCTGATGGGTCTGCGCCCCAAGACGGCCTGGGTGGAACGCGATGGCGTCGAGACCGAGGTGCCGGTGGCACAGGTGCGAGTCGGCGACGTAGTCCTTGTGCGTCCGGGCGAGAAGATTCCGGTCGATGGTCTTGTAGTGTCGGGCCAGAGCGCCGTCGATGAGTCCATGCTCACGGGCGAGCCGATCCCGGTCGACAAAATGCCCGGCGACCAGGCGATCGGCGCCACACTCAATAAGCAGGGCCTCCTGCGCATCCAGGCCACGCGCGTGGGCAGTGAAACCGCCCTGGCCATCCGGGGTGAACGGCACGGCGGCCAGCTCGATCACCCGGTCACGGGACGGATCAAGCCCGGTGGTCTCGACATCCAGGGCGATAAAACCTTCACTCAGGTCGGCGAGCTCCGTCGCCCAGGCGACCGTCGGACCGTCGTCGACCAGATAGCCTTCGACGCCGTAGATGATCTTGATGTCCTGGCCTTTTCTGGCCAGGTCTTTGCGGGCGGAGGCGGCGTCCGGGAAAGACTGGACGACGCCGTGGTCGGTGATCGCCACTGCCGGATGGCCGAAGCGCGCAGCCAGTTTGACGAGGTCTTTGGTTTCGCAGACCGCGTCCTTGGTGCTCATCTTGGTGTGGGCATGGAGTTCAACGCGGCGCTGATCAGCCTTGTCCTGGCGGCCAGCCGGGCGCTGGGCCGTCTGGATGCCGATGACCCGGGCCTGCAGGTCCTTGCTGAACTGGGCGTCAAACGAAATTTCGGCACTGATGCGAAGATAGGATTGTTTGAGCACTTCGTCGATCGTCTCTTGCTCATTGGGTTTGGCGAACATGATGCAACTGACCGAACTGCTCAGGTCGGTCAGGGCAAACTTGTACAGCAAACGTGTCCCATTGCTGATCGAGCGGCACTCGAGTGAAAAAATCTCCCCTTCGAGCAAGACGAGGCCGGATTCATTGTTGAGATCGCGGATCGCCTGGCGCTTGAGTTCTGGATTGACCTTGCCCCACAGGACGCCCTCGACTTTCGGTTGGCGGCGGTAAGGCGCTGCCGGATTGGCGCCGGATGAGCTGGCTCCGCCATTGGCACCGGATGTTCTGGCGGGTGCAGGTTTTGCACCATTCTGCGGTGAAGCAGTGGTCTGCGGGCGTGAACCAGGTGGCGGCACGGCGCAGAATTCACC
>CAZHTZ010000130.1:0-12343 GCA_964535455.1 uncultured Caldilineales bacterium | reverse complement strand
GGCTGAGTAGTTACCGTATGAATACCATAGGCTTGTTTCAGCCCACCTGTACTAGTGCCGTATGAGGAACGGCTTATGATGAAGGTTGAACAACTCCAAGTTGAGATTGAGGCGCTCCCCGAGACGGACTTCTCGCTCTTGCGAAAGTGGTTTGCCGAAAAGGATTGGGTGCGCTGGGATAGCCAGCTTGAGTCCGATGTCGGCACGGGCAGGCTTGACTTTCTGCTCGGCGAAGCGTCAGCAGCGAAAGCGGAAGGGAACCTGCGGAAGACGAGTGCCAATGAATGAACGGATAGCTGAATCGACTGGCAATGTCTTTGCCGACCTGGGATTTGAGTCCGGCGAAGCAGCGATTCTGCAAATGAGGGCCAAACTCATGAACGACCTTCGAGCGTATATCGAGTCCAGTGGGATGACGCAGATGGAGGCGGCAGAGAGGCTTGGCATCGCCCAGTCCAGGGTGTCTGATCTGATGCGTGGCAAGTGGGAGAAGTTCAGCCTGGAAATGTTGATCACACTTGAAGCAAGGGCAGGGCGGCGAGTGACGCTCGAACTCGCCGCATAGGACAGCAAAAGTGCTGCAGCCGACCTCCGGGAGGCGCCGAGAAGAACCTCCGCATAGGCAAAAGCCTTCTCAGCGCCTCCCGGAGGTCTTGGCGGCGCTGCCGTTCGTCCTGGAAGATCACTTCCACCCCGGCTGGGCGTCAAGCAGGTACTCGGCGCGGATAAACCGGCGCGTCCCGGTCGCCCCGCGCAACACCAGCGAGTGCGCCTCCGCCAGATTGCCGTGGTACTGGACGCCGTCGAGCAATGGCCCGCCGGTGATGCCCGTGGCGGCAAAGAACACCTCGTCGCTTTGCACCAGCTCGCGACAGGTGAGGATGCGACGGGTGTCGAGACCGGCCGTGGCCACCGCCTGCTTTTCTTCCGGGCTTTGCGGAGCCAGCCGCACCAGCATGGCCCCTCGCAGCGCCTGCACCGCGCAGGCAGCCGTGACGCCCTCGGAAACCCCGCCCACGCCCATCAACACGTCGATGTTGCTGCCGGGCAGCGCCGCCTGGATGGCGCCGGCGATGTCGCCATCCGAGCGCAACGCCACCCGCGCTCCTGCGGAGCGTATCTCCTCGATCAGGTCGGCATGCCGCGGCCGGTCGAGCACGAAGACCACCAGGTCTCGAATCTGCTTCTTCTTGACACGGGCGATGAGGGCCAGGGTCCAGGCGGCCGGCGCCTCCAGGCATTCCGGCACCATGGCATCGGCGACTTCGCGGTCGACCACCAGCTTCTCCATGTAGGCCGCGGGCGCCACCGACCACATGGACCCGCGGGGCGCCACCCCCACCACGGAAAGCGCCCCCGATCGCCCCTGCACAAGCAGGTTGGTGCCGTCAATCGGGTCGACGACAACATCCATGGCGGGTCCATTGCCGTTGCCAACCCGTTGGCCGCTGTCCAACGGTGAGTGCAGCCCGCTCTTGGACTCTTCCCCGATGACGATCCATCCGTCCATATCCAAAGCATTGAGGGCTTCCAACGCCGTGGCGATAGCGACGGCGTCGGCTTCCATGCGGTTGCCCAGGCCCATCCAACGGCCCACCGCCAGCGCCACCATTTCGGTCACACGCACCAGGTCCAGACCCAGATTTCTTGTCAGACCCTTGGGATCGCTCATGACGTACTCCTTTGCCGGTTCATCGGCTTAGACGAACTCCTCGACCGCCTCCAGCAACGAGGCCGCCTCCCAGGCTGCCAGGCCACCCTCCAGGACGCGCATGTTCGTGTAGCCGGCCTGGCGCAAGGCGTAGGCTGCCCGCCGGCTCCGGCGCCCGCTCCGGCAGACCAGGACGAGGGCCCGGTCGTGCGGGAGGTCAGGTTCTTCGTCCAGGAAGCGGCGCAACGTGATATTTTGCGCCTGCGGGATGTGCCCGCGATGGAACTCGCGCGGCTCGCGCACGTCGATGACCAGAGGCGGCGAGGCGCTGCGCAGAGCCTCATAGAGGTCCTTCGGACTCACACTGGCAAAGTCGTCCAGCACCTGGCCGGCCACCTGGGGGATATCATGGATCAGCGCCGGCTTGGGCAGGTTCTGGCACTCCTGGAAGGCGCGCACCGGACACTCGTAAATACAGACGGCCGGGTCCAGAGCGTGATAGAAGACGTGGGGAATAGCCTCGCCCTCGCGCAGCAGGTGATCCTCGCCCAGGAGTCTCTCGAAGCCGCTTGACTGCATCACCTCCCGCGCCAGGGGGCGCACCTTGACCAGAAAGATATCACCCCCTCGTTCGCGGTACTTCTTCAACACGGATTCGAGCATGTAGATGCCGGTGATATCGATCTGCTGCACCGAGTGCATGCGCAAGAGGAGGAAGCGCTGGTCGGGATGCCTGCCCATGATGCGAATGATGGCCTCTTCGACATGCTGGGCAGCGCCAAAGTAGAGGTCGCCCAGAATCTCGATAACGGCCAACTGCGGACACGGTGGCCGGTCGCCGGCCGGTACGAAGTGCTCGAAGTGCTCGTCGGGGAGGACGTTGACCACGCGCGGCGTGCTCGTCTGCAGCAGGTAGTATGCCACCGAAGCCAGAATGCCGGCCAGTACGGCGAATTGCAGCGGCAGGAGCAGGGTGCTGACCAGGGTCAGGGTCATGATGGCGGCCTCACTGCGGTCCGAGCGCCAGATACGCCTTATGCGGCGGGTATCGATCATGTTGACAGCCGATACCATGATCAGTCCGGCCAGACTAGCACCCGGCACGAAGGCAATGACAGGCGCCAGAAAGGTGGCAAAAACCAGCACCAAGAGGGCGCCACCGGCGCTTGCCACCGGCGAGCGGGCGCCGGCCTGGAGATTGGCCATCGAGCGATTGATGGATCCTGAAGGCACGAACCCCGAGAAAAGACCGGCAAACAAAGACGCCAGCCCCTGGCCCACAAATTCCTGGTTGCTGTCGAGCCGCTGGCCGGTCTGGGTGGCAATGGCACGGCTGACCGAAGTCACCTCCACCAGACCGATGATGGCCACCACCAACGCCCCGATTGAAAGATCGCCGATCAGTTGCAGATTGAGCAAAGGCAGCTTTGCCAGCGGCGGCAGACCGCCTTGAACCTCGCCGATGACCCTGATCCCATAGGCGGTCAAGTTGAAGAGGTAGACCGCGGCGGCGCTCAGCAGAATGGCAATCAGCGCTCCCGGCCAGCGCGGGCGGAACTGCTGCACGACGACGGCGATAGCGATCGTGCCCAACCCGAGCGCCATGCTTGGCAGGTGCGTGTGGGGGAGCTGTTGCCCAAGACTCTGTGCGATCTCGACGAGGCGGGCAGAATCGACGATATCTACTCGCAACAGGCCACGCAACTGGCTGGTGATGATGAGAGCGCCACCGCCGGCCGCAAAACCCACCACCACTGATTCGGATACGAAGTTGACCAGAATGCCTAAACGCAACAGGCCCATGCCAAGACGCAGAAGCCCGACCAGCACCGCCATGACGCCTGCAGCCGCCAGATACTCGGGCGAGCCGGCTGCGGCGAGAGGCAGCACGGTGGAAAGCACGAGCAAGGCCGATGTGTTGGTGGGGCCTGTTTGCAGTTGGCTCGAGGAGCCCCAGAGTGCGGCGACCAGGCCCGCCACCACGGCCGTGTACAAACCCACCTGCGGCGGAAGACCCGCCATCACCGCGAACACCAGCGCTTGCGGCAGCAGCAACACAGCCACGCTGACCGCCGCCACCAGGTCGTAGCGCAAATCCGCACGCCGGTACCCTTGCAAAAGCCGGAGCGGGCGGGTCAGATACTCGGCTCGCCCAGACAGACCGGCAATGAGAGTGGGGGCTGCGAGCGCTTGCTGGCTCATGGTTCTCGTTGGGGATGGCCGCCAGAGACAAGATGCTTTGCCGCGGCGTCATCTTGCCGCTTGCCCGTCACTATAAGCCCGGCCCTGCGAATTGGCAACAGCCCCGTGCGCCCCGCAACCTCAGCCGCTTTCCCCGCAAAGGCGGCTACTTATGTCAATACGGAGGGTCGTAGCATGCCCCGTACGTCCACGATGGTCACCCCCCGACCGGCCGGGTGGACCAGGACGGGATTGCATTCCAGTTCCACCAGATCGGGGAGGAGTGCGGCTAGCGCCGAGAGCCTGACGATGAGGTCCACGAGCTTGTCGATGTCGGCGGGCGGGCGGCCGCGCGCACCGGCGAGTAGGCGGCCAATCCGCGTTTCCGCGACCATTGCCCGCGCCTCCATCGGCCCTATGGGCGCCACTGCCAGGGCCACGTCAGCCATCAACTCGACGTAGACTCCCCCGCCACCCACGACCACCACCGGGCCAAACGTGGGATCATGGCGCACACCCACGAGCACTTCGATCCCCGGCGCGGCCATCCGCTGCACCAGCACGCCCTCGATGCGAAGGTGCTTTCGTGCTGCCTGTATCGTGCTCACCAGAGTCGCATACCCGCTGGCGACGGCGTCCGCGGTCCCCAGGCCCAGCAACACGCCTCCGGCGTCCGACTTGTGTACGAGGTCAGGTGAGACGACCTTGAGTGCGACGGGATAACCCACGCGCCCGGCACAGGCGGCGGCCTCCTCAGCGCTGGCAGCCGGGAGAGCAGGAGCGACAGGCAGGCCCAGTTGAGTCAGCAGCGGGTACAAGTCCGCCTCCCCCAGCGTCGTACGACCGGCCGCACGGAGCCGGTGCAGCGCTACACGGACCTCCCCAGCATCACCAGCCGCCGGGGAGAATGCCATCGCTCGTTGCGGCAGCGTCGTCTCCCGCCAGCGCTGCCAGGTCCAGGCCGCCGCCAGGCTGCGCGCCGCGCCTTCGGGGAAAGGATAGGGGGGAAGGCGATGCTCGTGCAGGCGCTGGCGTCCGGCGCCGATGCTGATGTCCCCCATCAGGCAGGCGTAAACCGGTTTGTGCTGGCCAGCCGCCGCCCGCGCCAGCCCATCTGCCACCCCTACCAGGTCAATGGTCGTGTTGGGAACAAGAATCGCCAGCAGGGCATCGTAGGAGGGACTGGCAAGCAGGATTCGCGCCGCCGCTTCGAACTCGGTGGTCGAGGCAGCGCCCAACAGATCGATGGGATTGACCAACTGTGGCGCCGGTCCCAGGGCCGCACGTAGGGCCTGGAGCGTAGGCTCGTCGGGCTGCGCCACGATCAGGCCGCGGCGCGACAGGGCATCGGCAGCCACCACCCCGGGACCGCCGGCATTCGAAAGGACGGCGACTCTGGGACCTGCGGGTGGGGGTTGGTAGGCCAGACCCAGTGCGATGCCGAACAAGTCCTCGATCGACTCTGCGACCAGGACGCCGCTCTGGCGAAAGGCGGCGCCATACACCGCCTCAGAACCGGCAAGGTTGGCCGTGTGCGACGACACCGCCCGCATGCCCGCCTCGGTGCCACCGGCCTTGAACGCCACGATCGGTTTGTGTCGCCCGACTTGACCGGCCACCTGCAGAAACTCCCGACCTTCGGGCAGACCCTCGATGTAGAGTGCGATCACGCCCGTTCGAGCGTCGCCGGCCAACCAGGCCATGATCTCGGTCTCAGTAACGTCGGCGGTATTGCCCAGGCTGGCGAAGTAGGAGAGTCCCAATCCCTGGCCCTTGGCCCAATCGACGATGGCGCCGCCTATGCCGCCGGATTGGGAGAGGAAGGCGATGTAGCCAGGATCGGGCATCTGTTCGAGGAAAGTGACGTTCAAACCGCTGTGCGCATCCAGCACACCCACGCAGTTGGGGCCGATCAGCCGGATGCCGTAGTCCCTGGCAATCGCAAGCAGTTCCTCTTGTCGGTGCCGTCCCTCGGGTCCGGTCTCGGCAAAGCCGCCTGACATGACAATGACCCCACGGATGCCCCTGCGCCCGCACGCTGCCAATGCCGCGGGCACGCCCGCCGCCGCAATGATGATCACCGCCAGGTCGACGGGGTCAGGGACGGCGGCGATGTCAGGATAACAGGGCAGATCGAGGATCGCAGGAACCTGAGGGTTGACCGGATAGATGCCCCCGCCATAGCCGTTGTGCATCAGGTTGTACAACACCCCATACCCCAGTTTGCCCGGCGTGGCCGAAGCCCCGATCACGGCCACGCCCTGGGGGGTGAAGAACGGCTGCAGATCAGAACGCGTCGACGATGATTGCGGCATGGCGCCGGCTGGGACAGGCTAGGGGCTGAGCGTACTCAGCTAGGGCAGCGTAAAGCTCGCCCCAGGAGCGAGCACGTGCACGGCGGTCTCCGGAGAGAGGTTGGCAGCCAGACGCTGGAACTCAGGTCCGGGTTGGTGCAGATAGGCCATCTTTTCCCACATGCCGCCCACGGGCCGGAACGCAGCCCAGTGGATGGGGATGGCGAAACGCGGCCGCAGCAGCGACAAGGCCTGCGCGGCCCGCAAGGGGTTCAGGTGACCGGGACCCAGGTTCGGTCCCCATCCCCAAACGGGCATGAGCGCCACATCCAGCCCTACATCACCGATCTCGCGCATCTGCGGGAAGATATCGGTGTCGCCCGGAAAATAGATGGTGGTGCTGCCCTGGATGAGATAACCCTGCACCAAATTGAGGAGGGCAGGCGCCAGGCTGGTGATGTGCGCCGCCAGGGTGGCGACGATGGTCAAACCGGAGAACACCGACTGCTCACCCGGCGACAGCTCGAATAACGTTTGCGGCACGACACGTCGCAGCCACGGGGCCGTGCCGCGCGGAACCACCATGGGAATCGACCGCGGCAGTCGCCGCAAAGTGGGCAGGTGCAGGTGGTCGGTGTGCAGATGGGATAGCAGAACGAGGTCAGGTTGCGGAAGACCCTCCAACCAGGCGCGGCCGGACATGTTTCGCCGCCGCAGATGCAGCACGCGGTCACCCAAAACGGGGTCGGTGAGGATGTTCACGCCATCGACCTGAATCATCAAGGTCGCATGGCCACAATAGTTGACGGTAGTAGACATGAGTGAAAGGTGGAAGCTGCCTGGTCGAGAGGGCGTTGCCGACCGGCGCCACCATCTGCACCTTTATTGTAGACCAAGAAACCGGTACACCCGTACACCGGGAGGTCACAGTTGGGAAGGACACACGATGCCAACAAAATGTGCATTCGCCACTTGAGCAAGGAGGCGGGCTCTGCTAAGCTAGGTTTCACAGAGGCAGTACGAACACAGCAATGCCAGGAGGTCAGCGACGATGGCAAGCGTGGCAATGTTTGAGGGTCTGGTTGTCGACGAGGCCGGTCAGGTGGCGGAGGTCGCTTGGGTGGGAGGTGATGCCTGCTACCTGGTGGATGACGACGGTTTTCGCCTGCACATCGATGCTGCTGCGGTCGACAAACAGGTGCTGCAGTTCATCAAGGAGCAGGTGCAGGCCCACCGCGACGTAGCAGTGCGCGGCATCCTGCAGATGATGGGCAAAGACGATGTCTTTAGCAAGACGGCAGTAGAGTACTCCATCAACCGTATGGAGGAAGTCACCGGCCAGCGCCTGCCGCCAGAAGCACAGGAAATGCTGCGCTCTCTCGGCTTCCGCATCGTGATCAACGTCCACGGCGAGGTCGTGACCGTGGACCTGCCGGTGGACGAATCTGACGACGAGTGAGGCCTACGTCCGCACCTCCGCCCAGACGGCCTGCCAGGCCCGCATGGCGGTTATCAGATCTGCTTGCCTCCTGGAACGGGCGCCAGCGCACGGCGGCGTTCTGGCTGCTGGTGACCCTGACGCTGGTCGTGCTGGGGGGGTGCAAGTCGTGGGACGGCCGCTCCAAACCGCAGCGGCGCCTCAGGGCATCGTGTCGTACGAGTTGGCCGGTGATCCAGCAACCACACAGGCGATTCTGGACAGTTGGGGCCCCAATGCCCGGGTGCATGCCGGCTTCAGCCTGGGCCTGGACACTCTCTTCATGCCCCTCTATGCCGCCACGATTGCCTTGAGCTGCCTGTGGGGGGCTGGCGCCTTCCGCCGTCGCCGATGGCCGCTGGTCGCCCTGGGCAGGCCGTTGGCCTGGGGCGTGTGGCTGGCAGCCTTATGCGACGTGGTCGAGAATATCGCCCTCTGGCGCCTGTTGGTGGGGCCGGTGGCCGTACCCTGGCCGCTCCTCTACCCATCTAGCCTGGCCAAGAAATCGCCAACCAACCGCCGCACCGCAGCGCCGTCGGGCAGGGCCAGCGCCTGCTGCGCCAACGCCTGAGTTTCCGCCACGGTCAGCCGGGCCAGCAGGGCTTTCGCCTCGGGAATGGCCGTGGCCGACATGCTGAACTCGTCCAGGCCCATGCCCAGCAGCACCGGGATGGCCTCGGCCTGGCCCGCCAACTCGCCGCACATCCCCACCCACTTCCCCTGGGCGTGGGCCGCCTGGATGACGCGCGAGATAGGGCGCAGCACGGCCGGGTGCAGAGAATCGGCCAGGCCGGCCACGCGGGCGTTGGTGCGGTCGACGGCAAAGATGTACTGGGTGAGGTCGTTGGTGCCAATGCTAAAGAAATCGACGATTGGGGCCAGATGGTCGGCGATCTCGACCGCGGCCGGAATCTCGACCATGATGCCGGTGGGCACATGTGGGGCATGTGCCACGCCGGCGGCCGCCAGTTCCTGCGCCGCCTCCGCCAACAACGCCTGCGCTTGCTCCACCTCGGCCCGCGTCGCCACCATCGGGAACATGACCCGCACGTTGCCGTGCACGGCTGCCCGCAGGATGGCGCGCAACTGGGTCTTGAAGAAGTCAGGCATGACCAGGGAGATGCGGAGGGCGCGCCAGCCCAGGAAGGGATTATCCTCTTTCGGCAGATTCAGGTAGGGCGCCGGCTTGTCGCCGCCGATGTCGAGGGTGCGTATGATCAGAGGTCGCGGGGCCAGAACCCTGGCGACTTCGCCATAGATGGCCGCCTGCTCCTCTTCCGACGGCGGCTCTGAGCGATTCTGGAACAGGAACTCCGTGCGCAGCAGGCCTACGCCCTCGGCCCCCGCCTCCAGGGCGGCTGCGGCCTCAGCAGCGACGGCCAGATTGGCTGCCACCTCCACGCGTTTGCCGTCCTTCGTACGAGCTTCCGCCTGGGCAGCCGCGCGTGCGGCCTGGCGCTGCACCACCAGCTCGATCTGGCGGGCGCGATAGGCGGCCTGGGTCTCGACGTCCGGCGACAGGATGACGACCCCGGCCCCACCATCGACGGCCAGCGCCTCACCGGCGACGATCTGCGCCAGCAGGGCCGGACCCATGCCGACGACAGCCGGGATGCCCATACTGCGGGCCAGGATGGCCGTGTGCGCGGTCGGCCCACCCAGGGCGGTGCAGAAGGCCCCCACACGGCTGCGGTCAAGCGCCGCCGTCTGTGATGGCGACAGGTCTTCGGCAATGATGATGGCGTTCTCCGGAAGTTCGAGGGCTGCTTCGCCCTTCCCAGCCAACAGGCGCAGCATACGACCTTGCACATCCAGCAGGTCGGCTGCACGCTCCTGGAAGCGGAGCCCCTGCATCGCTCGGAACCGTGCCGCTTCCGCCTCGGTAACGTCCATCACGGCGGCCTCGGCGTTGACGCCCTGCTCCACGATCTGCTTGCGGACGGCGCCCTCCAGGTCAGGGTCGGCGAGGGCCAGGGCATGGGCCTGGAAGATGCGCGCCTGCTCGGGGCCCAGCTCACGACCCATCCGCTCCGCCAGCGCCTCCAGTTCCGCCTGGGCGGCGGTGACCGCAGCCTGGTAGCGGGCCCATTCGGCGTCAGGGTCGGCGACGGTCGTCCGGCGTACGCGCTGGGCGGCGGGCGCCAACAACACCGCCACACCCACGGCCAGGCCGCTGGAGGCAGGCAGCCCATGAAGCAGGGCGCGCCCTGACCCCGTGATCGTGGCCGTCTCTGCGATTGGGGCCTGAGCTTCCGGCGTCTGTGGCGCCTCGGTGCTTTCGCCAAAACCCGCCCGAGCCAATGCCGCCAAAGCAGCTACCGCCTCGGCAGCCCCCTCCCCGCGTCCGGCCAGCTCGATGGTGTGCCCCTGCTCTGCGCCCAGGCTGAGCACCTGGTTGAATCGCCGGGCGTCGGCGGGACCGGCGCCTGTGGTGAGATTGCGGATAGCGATGTGGGCGGCGTACTCCGCCGCCTTCTGCACAAAGAGCACTGCCGGACCGAAGTGCAGACCGGCGTGATTGACCAGGGTGACTGTGGCGACGATGTCCCCACCGTTCTCAGCGGGCGCTGCCGCCGGAACCGCCGGAACGGGGGCCGGCTGCGCCTGGCCCAGTGCCTCCGCCTTCGGGCGCCCCGCTTCCATCGCCTCAGCCGCTACGGCCTCCAGACTCATGCCGATGGAGGCCTGCACCGCCGCGGCCATGGCGCCTTCGACAAACGGCGCTGCGCACAAGTGCACGCGCTCAGCCTGTTCCGGCTCCAGAAATTCCTTTGCCATCTCAGCGCTCATGATGGCGCTGCCCAGGTCCATCAGTACGAGCACGCCGTCCTCGTCGTAGACGGATTGGAGAGCTTCAAGGATGGCCAAGGCATCGGTGCCAAAAGGTTGGGACGGTTCGCCGGTGCCGCCGACGGCGGCGATGGCGGCGCGGCCCTGGGTTTGCTGCTCGGCCAGGGCCTTGACGGCCGCGGCCAGTTCGGCGCTATGTGAGACGAGGACAAGACCGACCATGTGCGGATTGAAGGTTGAAGGTTGCAGGTTGCGGGTTGCAGGTTGCAGGTTGCAGGTTGCAGGTTGCGGGTTGCAGGTTGCAGGTTGCGGGTTGCGGGTTGCGGGTTGCGGGTTGCGGGTTGCAGGTGGCAGGTGGCAGGTTGCGTGACGGGCGGGGTTGATGCCGCCGTTAGTGGTTCAATGTGCCAACGTGCAACGTGCAACGAGCCAACGTGCAACGTGCCAACGTGTTAACGTTCAACTGCTCAAAGCGGCGACGAGTTCGCGGTTGAAGTCGGGGATGTCGGCTACGACACGACCCCAGACCAGGTTGCCGTCACGGAAGGCCGGTGCGTCCACCCAGATGGCGCCGGCGTTCTCCAGGTCATCCTTGATGCCTTCCGAACCGGTGGCGCGGCTCCCGGCCACGATCTTCGCCGAGATGCCCACCAGCCCGGCGTGGCAGATCATGCCTACGATCTTGCCCTGGTCATACATGCCCTTCACCAAACCGGTGACGGCGTGATAGCGGCGGATCTTGTCGGGCGCCCAACCGCCGGGGACGACGATGGCGTCGAATTGGTCGGGCGAGACATCAGCAGCGGCCACGTCAGCTTTGGCAGTCAATCCACCACTCTTGCTGGGGTAGACCTCTCCGGTTTTCAGACCCACCGTCGTTACCGTGGCGCCTTCTTCCACCAGGCGCATGTAGACGGTCCAAAACTCGAGGTCCTCGAAGCCGGGGCCCACCAGGAATGCAATCTTTTTGTCTTTGAGCAACATGTCTATCTCCTATTGGGTGCATGCGGGGCACCCTTCGGTGTCCCAGACAGCCTCGATGTGTGCAGCAGTGATCTGGGCAGGATTGCCGCCCTTGAAACCGGTAGCGCCGCAACAACGGCAAGCGTACCAGCCGCTGCCCGCACGGGCAAACGGCACGCCCGGTCCCAAATCGATGACCTCCACCCCCATCCGCCAGCGGGCGTTGGTGATCAAGCGGCGGCACTTCGCCTGGCGCAGGTTGTGGACGTAGAGTCCGTAGTGGGTACAGTGACGCATCAGCAGCACCGCCACCGTCACTCCCGGCGGCGGCGACCCGGTGCGGGCATCGGTGCAGACCACTTCCAGGTTGGCAGGCAGGGTGATCGCCTGAGCCAGGACAGCGGGCTGATTCTCCCAGGCGATGACCCTGCGGGCCAGACATGCCAGACGCCGCGCCAGACGCAGGTCGCCTGCGCCGATGTCCAGCACGATATCGGCCGGACACACTGCCGACAAGACGGCCGCATAGGTGGCTTCATCGTGGGGCGCCCAGGCCGCTTCCCAGGGGTCAAGGAGGTTGAAGGTTGAAGGTTGCAAGTTGAAGGTTGGGTTGGGTGCGAGTTAGAACGTTCTAACGCTCTTTGATCAGTCCGGAGCGATACGCATCCAGCAAAGCGCCCAGATTCAGCGCATTGACCGCCGATACGGCGATTGGGTCACCGAGCCCGAGTCCGTAAAACTCATAACTGTCAGTAACGCCTTTCAAATTGTCGACTTTATTGACAGCCAGCACAACAGGTTTTTTTGCTGTCCGCAACATCATGACGATCTGCTGATCCACATCTGTGATCCCGGCCTTGCCGTCGACGACGAACAGAATGACATCCGCTTCCTCCATTGCCAGCTTGGCTTGATTTCTGACTTCCGGCAACAAGGTATCCTTTTCGTCAAAATCAATGCCGCCGGTATCGATCAACGCAAACTCAT
>CAZHTZ010000129.1:0-12447 GCA_964535455.1 uncultured Caldilineales bacterium | reverse complement strand
TGGGCGTGTTCGTCGCCGTGGGCGTATGGGTGGGCGTGTTCGTCGCCGTGGGCGTATGGGTGGGCGTGTTCGTCGCCGTGGGCGTGTGGGTGGAGGATGGGGTAGCAGTTGGGGTGTCAGGCTCACTGATGCCCGGATCACAGCCGCCTGCCGTCTCGACGCCAACTATCAAGTTATCGAGAAGCACAGCCGAATCGTAGCCGTTGTCGCCTTGGTCGAAGATCGAGAAGAACACGGAATGGGCGCCGGGTGTAATGGGTGTTTGCGCCTTCAGCAGCGCGGTCGCACCGCCATTTGCATCGTTGCCACTTCCATCGAACGCCGTGCCTGCACCCTGCCCTGCACTCATTCCCCCAAAACCGGTAAGGTTGATGCTTACAAAATCATTGTTCAGATCAAAGGCGAAGTTGTTCGGAGCCGAGATACTGCTTGATGATGCATCCCAAGAGGAGTTGTCAAGCTGGGCCAGGAAAGCGTCGTTGAAGTTGCTACCGACGAAGCTTGGGTATTCCTCAGACAGAAAGCGAAAGTCAAACGATAGGCAGTTCGCACCCGCAGGCACGTTGAGATCAATTTCGAGCTGGGTAGCGTCACGCGCCGCGCCGCGCAATGGCCCGCTGCCCAAGTCGGTGCTGGCGAACGTGCCCGGTGCGTAAGCAGCTGCGCTGGAACCTGAAGTGAGGATGCCAAAGCTTCCTCCATGCCGCGGAAACCCGGCAAGCGAAGTGGTGGTCGCGGCGTCGGCGGTGCCCGGATTGTCAGGTGCAATCAGGAATGAGGCCCCGGTGACAAGAGAGGGGTCCACCACAATGGCGTTAGCAATGTTGCCTGCCAAACTGGCGGGCTGGAGGAACCTGCGGACTTCGTCAGCGCCGCTCGGCGCACCTCCCATGACCTGCGCCGGATCGTAGCCCTGTAGCGCCCTGACAGGCTGAATACGCTGCCTGGCAGGTTTCGATGGCGCAGCCGGCGTCGGTGACGACGAAAGCGCGAGTCCGGTGGAGGTCCGCGTCAGACCCAGGATCAGGGCGCCAATAAACAGCAGGGCGCCAAAGGTGAGAGCGGTGTGGTTGCGGCGTATCATCGATTGCTCCTCGGCCAAAGAGCCGTGGGCGGATGTGTTCAGAGAGAATAGGCGGTATGGAAGACCCTATGTCGCAGCAATGCGCGAGGCGCCGGCAGCGCGTAATTGCGCTTACGGTCGCGTATCGGCCCTCGATGGCTCAACAAACAGGTTGCGTCAGAATGGGCTGGGCGTGATCAAATTGAACACAGCGGCCGCTGGCTCGCTGTAGCCCAGGAAACGAGGCGGTATCGTACCATACTTGTGCGACACCACAAAGCAATTCTTGACAAGGTCAAGATTTCTGTAGTCGCAGTTACGGCACCCAATCGGCGCCTGCCGCAGGCAATGGGCGGCGCATAGAGAGGACGCCGTCACTCGCAAAAGTGGGACTGGCGCTGTGCGTTGTTGCTGCTCGTTTGGCATCACGATCTTCCGCGCCGAGTCGGAAGAGGCGGCGCGAAAGGTGATGAACGATGATTCCGAGGGCAACAAGCTGCTCCTTGTCGAACAACCCAGGGCGGGGTGACATCGGGGGAGCCTGAGCCAATCTTCAAAATCGCTCCGGTATTTGACATAGAGCAGGTCACAGCCTATACTGCAATCTCGTGGGCCGAAAGGCCCACACTTTTTGCTTTTCACCCGTAAGATTCCTCTCCACCACCCCTTCTTTACCTCTGCCGCTACGGCTCCCTAAGTCCCGCTATCACGGGCGCCGTACGGAAAGGACAAGTGCCATGTACGCAGTCATTACCACAGGCGGTAAGCAGTACCGCGTCGCAGCCGGCGAAAAGCTTGACGTCGAGCTGCTCAAAGCCGGAGACGGCGAGCAGATCACCTTTGACCAGGTGCTGCTGATCGGCGACGATGCGGCCGTCACGGTCGGGCGTCCCTACGTCGACGGTGCTGCCGTCACAGCGACCGTCTTGGCCCGGGTCAAGGGTCCTAAGATCATCAACTTCAAGCACAGCGGCAAGACGACCCTGCGCCGCAAGACCGGCCACCGCCAGAAGTACACCCGCCTGCGCATCGACGGTATTATTGCCTGAGCGCGAGTAAGAAAGGAGAACAGAAATGGCTCATAAGAAAGGCAGCGGTTCCAGCCGCAATGGTCGTGACAGCCAGTCTCAGCGTCTGGGCGTCAAGCGCTTCGACGGTGAGCTGGTCAGCGCCGGTTCGATCATCGTGCGCCAGCACGGCACGGCCATCCACGCCGGACAGAACGTCGGCGTGGGCAGGGATCACACCCTGTTTGCGCTTATCGAAGGTTACATCAAATTCGAGCACGCGACGCGTGAAAAGAAGCGTGTGAGCGTGTACACCGAACGCGTGGTCTAACCCGAAGCCGAAGGACGAGGTACGCGTCATGAAAACAGGCATCCATCCCAAGTACTTTCCGAATGCCGTGGTGATTTGCGCCTGCGGCAACACCTGGACCACCGGCTCCACCAAAGCGGAGCTGCACACCGACGTTTGCTCGGCCTGCCATCCCTTTTACACCGGCGAGCAGCGCATTATCGACACGGCCGGTCAGGTCGACCGGTTTATGAAGCGCCTGCGCGGCAAAGAAGAAATCAAAGCCAAGGTGCGCGCCGAGGCTGAAGTTCGCCAGGTCGAGAAGGAGGCGGTGCGCAAGGCACGCGCCCGCGGCGACAATCCGGCCAAGGCCGCCAAGAAGGTACGCGAGGCAGTTGCTCCTGCCATCGACGAGGCCTAGGCACCGTCAGCTCACATCACAAGGGGCAGGAATCCACCAGGGTTCCTGCCCCTTTCTTATGCACCACCGGGTACTTCCCGATTCTCCCGTCGCTCCCAGTCAGAGAGAGCCCCATGCCTTCACGTCATCTGCGCCCGAGCAGTGGTTGGGTTGAGGTCGTCTGCGGTTCCATGTTCAGCGGCAAGACCGAAGAGCTGCTTCGCCGGCTGCGCCGCGCCGTCATTGCCCGCCAGAACGTGCAGTTGTTCAAGCCAGCCGTTGACACCCGCTATGGTGTGGCGACCGTGGCGTCACATGACGGCTTGAGGTGGGAGGCGACTGTGGTGGCGGACGCCGCGGCCCTGTTGGTTGCGCTGGAGCCGGACACGACCGTGGTGGCTGTGGATGAGGTGCAGTTCTTCGATGAAAGCATCGTAACAGTGTGCAACGACCTGGCCCATCGCGGGCTGCGTGTGATCGTGGCCGGCCTGGACACGGATTTCCGCGGCGAACCCTTCGGGCCGATGCCGGCGCTGGTGGCGCAGGCTGAGGAAGTGGCCAAACTGCATGCCATTTGCATGCGCTGCGGCGGCGAAGCCAGCCGCACACAGCGCCTGATCGATGGCCGTCCCGCCTACTACGAAGACCCGGTGGTCATGATCGGCGCCGCCGAGTCGTACGAAGCGCGCTGCCGCGCCTGCCACGAAGTGCCGCGGCAGAGAAACGAGCAGCGAGAGACGAGAGACGAGAAGAGAGAAGCGGGTGAGGGGTAGGGGCGATTCACGAATCGCCCTGATTCACGAATCGCCCCAATTCACGAATCGCCAGGGACGTCAGGCCGGATGTATTGGCGGTTCAGCCGGTCGACCAGGGCCTGCAGCTCAGGTGGAAGGGGGCTGAGTAAGTCGAGGGGAGCGCCGTCGCTCGGTCTTTGGAACTGCAGGCGATGGGCATGCAGGAAGTGCCGTCCCAGATGGAAGGGGTCGCGGCGCGGACCATAGGTGGTATCGCCCACTAGCGGATGTCCGAGTGATGCGAAATGGACACGAATCTGATGGGTGCGTCCGGTTCGAGGATGCGCCGCCACCATGCTGGCGAGACCCCAATCGACCTGCGTCTCATAGTCGGTTACGGCCTCGCGTCCGGCAGCCAAGGGGACGACGGCCATGCGTTGGCGATGTCGCGGGTCGCGGCCGATCGGTGCGTCGATCCGGCCCTGGGATGGGTTGAGACGGCCGTGGACCACGGCCAGATAGGTCTTAGCGACGGTGCGGGCCTTGAACTGGGCCTGGAGATGGCGATGGGCGGCGTCGTTTTTGGCCACCAGGATGATCCCCGATGTGTCCTTGTCCAGACGGTGGACGATGCCGGGCCGCTGCACACCGCCCACGCCCTGGATATCGGGGCTGTGATGGAGGATAGCATTGACCAGGGTGCCGCCCTCATGCCCGGCGGCCGGGTGCACCACAAGCCCGGCAGGTTTGTCGACGGCAATCACGTCGGCATCCTCATATAGGATCACCAGGGGGATGGCTTCGGCGGCCAAACCGGAAGGCTGCTGCTCGGGTATCACAACCTCGATGCGGTCGCCGGGCAGGACACGACGGCCGGCCCGGCCGCCGCCGCCGTTGACCAGAACCGCGCCTTGTTCGATCCAACGCTGGATCTCGGCCCGCGACCGTCCTGCAAGCCGCTCGGCAAGAAAGCGGTCAAGCCTGGGGCCTTCCTGGTCGGCAAGGAGGGTCAGCAGTGCCATGGCAGGATGCGGTCGAATTCAAAAGTTGTCATAAGAAAAGCGCCGTCGGAAAAGGAGCGGCGCTCGAGGGCTGAGGGAGGCGGGTGTCACGTATTGCTGATCAATGCTGCGCCGTGGCGTTCCTGGCGATAGAGGAGCCAGACGAGCAGAAGAACGCCGCAGACGATGCAACTGTCGGCGATGTTGAAGGTCGGAAAGTAAAGCTGATCGTACAGGCGGAACTCGAGAAAGTCGACGACCTGACCGGAGTAGCGCAGGCGGTCGATCAGATTGCCTGTGGCGCCACCTAACATCAGGCCCAACGCCACGAGCATCCACCCGGAAGCGCTTTTCTGCTTAAAGGCGTAGATCGCGATGGCGACGACAGCGATGCTGGAGACAGCGATAAAGATGAGACTGCCGCCGCGAAACAGACCGAAAGCGATGCCGGTGTTGGTGGTGTGGACGATGCGAAAATAGGATCCGAGGGCAGGAACCAGGGCGAGAGCGCCATAGAGCGGGATGTTGGAGAGCACCCACTGCTTGCTGAGTTGGTCGGCCACCAAAACCACCCCGGCTACCAGCAGTACGATGAAGAGGGAACGAAACGAGCCTGTCAAGCCTTTTTGTCCTTGCTTTTGGCGATGTGGAGGTCATGTTGTTCGAGGGCACGCGGTCCCGAAGCGTGCGCTCCGGTCGTCTCGCGCTTGCGCTGGCAGTCCAGGCAGAAGCGGGCGTCGGGTAGGGCCTTGAGACGGGCGAAATCGATAGGCTCGCCGCAGCCCTCGCAATAGCCGTAGGTGTTGTCTTCGAACTTCTTGAGGGCGTGACTGACACGATTCAGCCGGTGCTCTGCCTGCCGTCGCAGGGCAAGGTCACTGGCCTGGTCCGTTGCAGTGGTTGCCTCATCGGCCAGGTGGTTGCCGGCGCCGACGTCGTCGTATTCGATGGAATCGAAATACGCCAGCTCGGCCAAAAGCTGTGCTTGCTCTTCCTCAAGCAGGCGGCGCAAACGGGCATCATCGCGGGTCATAGGCCGGGCTCCAAACTGGATTCGTGGAGCCAAGGGCTCCATCGCCCTATTGTAGTGGTTGCCGCCGGAATTGCCAACACGGGCCGCGAATGCAACCTACGACAGCAAAACGGTCTATGAGCAAAAGACCCGCGTCCATCTCGGATGGCCTCCGTCCCAAGGCCACCTATGGGTAGTGCAGTTCGGGCAGCGCCACAAGGCTCCACCTTGTCCCTTGCTGCCCGGCAACGGTATACTTCGACGAAGCAGCGCGTTCTTGATTCCAGTTCCTCCTCTCCGAGAGCATAATCGCGTGTCAGCGCAACCTGAGCATCCCCAATGGAGTACCGACACCAAGCGTCTGGCGCTGGTGTTCATCTTGCTGGTCGTGGCGGTGCTTGCCTATTATGCCCGCTCGCTGCTGGTCGTGCTCGTGCTGGCGGGGCTGTTCTCATACCTCCTGCAGCCTGTGATCAGCCGTCTGGAGCGGCTGGGCCTTGCGCGGGGGGTAGCGACGTTCCTCTGCTTGCTGACGGTCGTTCTGCTGCTGGTCCTTGTCCCGGTGCTGGTGGTTCCGGTGGTAGCGCGGCAGATGGTGGTTCTTCTTGCCGGTCTCTACGATGCCGCCGTGCTCGCCTTGGGAG
Organism: uncultured Caldilineales bacterium; assembly: GCA_964535455.1. Classification (GTDB taxonomy): domain Bacteria; phylum Chloroflexota; class Anaerolineae; order J102; family J102; genus SSF26. The sequence continues at coordinate 6,297 of CAZHTZ010000129.1, read as the reverse complement.
TGCTCCAGACATTCATCGCCGACCATCCTGTCGTTCGAATCTACAACGTGAACGTCGATCTGGAGGGCGCTACGGCGCAGTTTCAGACGTCGCTCAAAGATGCGGTCCAGGGCTTCAAGCTTCCCAGCCTGTTCGACGCCATCAACTACGTGCAGCAGGGGGTCTCGCTGAGCTTTCGTGTCCTGGGCACCGCGGTGTCATTTGCGGCCGGTGTGGTGTGGGGCGTGGCCGTGGCGGTCGTCACCGTCCTGTTTGTGTTTCTCTACACGTTTTACCTGACCAGGGACGCACCCAGGCTGAGAGCATGGGTGGACAGGATCCTGCCGCCTCAATATGTGGGCGAGATCGATCAGCTTCTTGATCGGACGAACCACGTGTGGCAGTCCTTTTTTCGAGGCCAGATCGTGCTCTCGCTGGTCATGGGCACCATCGTGACGGTGGTCATGACGGCCGTGGGCATGCCCGCGGCGTTGGTTCTGGGCATCATCGCCGGACTTCTGGAAGTGGTGCCGTCGCTGGGACCGGCTTTGGCGGCGGTTCCCGCCGTCATCCTGGCCCTGGTCCAGGGCTCTACCTGGTTGCCTGTCAGCAATCCCGTGTTTGCCTTGATCGTGATCGGCTGCTATATCGTCATGCAGCAGCTCGAGAACGCGATGCTCGTGCCGAGGGTCATGGGGCAGAATCTGAACCTCCATCCGATTTTTGTCCTCATCGGCATCGTCATTGGCGCCTCAGCACTTGGTATTGTCGGCGCCTTTTTGGCGGCGCCAGTGCTGGCGACGCTTGCGCTCGTCGGCACCTATGCCCACGCCAAGCTCCTCGACCGGCCTCCTTTCCTCGATCCGTTCCCTCCGGAGAAGGGTCCTTCCGCCGTGTCACCCGCCCGGTGGCGACAATGGTGGCGGCGCTGGAAGCAGAACCGCCAGAACTGAGGAACCGGTGGCGCCAAAGGAACCAGAACCTGACAAACGACTGCTCACGACTGACGCAGAAGGTAGGCACTCATGTCCATGACATCCCGCGAGCGCGTGCTGACCGCCCTCCAACACGAGGAGCCAGACCGCGTGCCCATCGTGATCGGGGTCAGCAACGCCACCGGCCTCAAGATGAAGCCTTACCAGGCGTTGAAGAGACTGATCGGCGTTGAGGCCCCGGACGACTACCTCTACGACTGGCCGGAGTTGGGCACCGCCGCCGTGGATGAGGCCACCCTGGCGCGGCTGCACGCGGATGTGCGAGGCGTGCCCGACCGCCTTCCGGCGGCGGTGTACGAGCGCAACCGCAACCGTCCCCCCCACACTCCCTTCATCGATGCCTGGGGCAGCGGACAAATTGAGATCGAGCCCGACGTCTGGTTCCCCGGCATCCACCCGCTGGCCGACGCCGAAACCACTGCCGAGATTCAGACCTATGGCGGCTGGCCCGACATGGACGACCCCACGCAGTTTGCTCACATGGCGGCCGAGGCTGCCATGTTGGCGGCTGCGAACGAGTACGCCATCATGGCGACGCCCTGGTTGCTCTTTCCTTTCGAGAGGGCCTTCGCCATGCAGGGCATGGACCGGTTCATGATGAACCTGGCGCTCAACCCTGACTTTGCCGAGGAGCTTCTGTGGAAGATCACGGACTACTGCAAGCAGTTAATGGGGCACTGCCTGGCGGCGCTGGGCGACAACGTGGACATTATCAAGATCGGCGACGACCTGGGGATGCAGAGCGGTTTGCTGATCTCGCCGAAGATGTACCGTAAGGTGCTCAAGCCCATCCATGCCGACTACATTGCTTTTATCAGGGATCGAACCAAAGCCAAGGTCTTCTTCCACACGGATGGCGATGTTTTCGATCTGGTCGAGGACTTCATCGAGATCGGTGTGGACATTCTCAACCCCATCCAGACATCGGCGGGACGGATGTCGGACCTGGGGGCATTGAAGAAGCGCTATGGCGACAACATGGTCTTCTGCGGGGCGATCGACACGCAGCACGTGCTGCCACACGGCGCCCCGGACGAGGTGCGTCAGGAAGTCCGGCGTGTGATAAACCTGATGGGACCAGGTGGCGGCTACATGATGGCGGCGGTGCACACGATCATGAACGAGGTGCCGGCCGAAAATGTACTGGCGATGGCGGATGCGGTGGAGGAGTTCGGGAGGTATCCGCTGGGAGACCGCTGACGGCGGACCGCGGAAGACAGAGGACGGAAGACAGAGGACAGAGGACGGAAGACAGAGGACAGAGGACGGAAGACAGAGGACGGAAGACAGAGGACGGGTCGCGATGACGCGCTTGGGGTGAGAGAAGATAATCTCGCACAGTGGATGCGCTGTACAGCTTCGGTGCTACATAACGCGAGATTGAGGTGACATAAAGCGAACAAGCATGATGGGAAAGGGGTCACGCGGGGGCTGGGGCGATGACGGTGAGGAAGCTGAGCGGCTCACTGCTCTGGTTGGCGACGCCGTGAGGCGCACCGGCAGGGGTCACTACCAGGTCGCCGGAAACGCAGGTGCGCGTCTCGCCGCCCACCGTGAAGTCGCCTGAGCCAGACAAGACCAGGTAGAACTTGTCCTGGGCGACGTGGTCGTGCAGAGGCTGTGTCTGACCGGGGAGAAGGGTGTTCATCCCGATCAACAGGCGCTCGCTGTGAAAGAAGGTGGTCTTGAAGGGTTTGTCGACCCGGCCACGGGCGTGGTCGAGCGGGTGCAGGAAGGGTGTGTTCATGAGAGTGTCAGGCGAGTGCGAGAAGAGGGTGGCCAGTGTTGCTTCGGATAGTAATTCGACCCTTTCCTGAGCATGAAATGGGTACGGTTCGCTGGGTAGGAGAATGACATCGGGGCTGGCCTCGATCAGTTCATCGAGGTTGAGCCGGGGGCAGCGGGTGTCGTGCCCATCGGCCCAGAGTGTACCATGAAGCACACGGCCACACTGTGAGCGGGGCAGCCGTTGCACCCTGCGCCAGAACGTGGTAAGGTGAAGTTCTCTAGCGGGAGCCCTGCTTAAAGCAGTCACTCAAGGTCTTTTCTGCCCCTATGCCAGCGTTCCTTCTTCCCGACGGTTTGCTCTATCTCGTCTCTGGCGACAATTTCGTCCTGGGCAGCGACGCGCAGTGCCAGGTGCGGGTTCAGGGCGCGGGCGTCGCTCCTCGACATGTGATCGTGCAGCGCTCCGGTGAAAACTGGCAGGCGGCGTCACTGGCGTTGAAGGCGGCAACCTGGCACAACGCCTTGCCCATGACCGGGCTGGCACGACTCACTGAAGGAGATGTTCTGCGTCTGGGGGAAGTGAACGTCCGTTGGCTGCCTACTGTGGCAAGGGTGGCGAATGTTCCCACGGTCCGGGAAGCGACCGCTGCAGCACCGGCGCGACAGGCTCCGGCATGGATGTGGTTGTTGTTGGGGGCCGCGGTGACGGCGGCACTGTATGGGAGTTGGTTGTTGTGGGATCGGTGGCAGAACGCGACGGCAGTCTTCGATGCACCCTCACCGGTAGCCGCGATCACGGCGACCCTGCCTGCGCAGGGGACTGTAGAGGCGGCGCAACCTGGCACGCCGGCTCCCTTGTATCGCGTCGTGGTTATTGTGGCCACGGCGACGCCGCTGACCGAACCGACTTCCTTGCCGTTGCCAACTCCATTGGCCTCGCCGGCGTCGTCTGCTACGCCAGCCACGTTAGAGGCGCCCACGGAGCTGCCGCCGGCCACACGGGCAGCGTCGCCCACGCTCGTTCCGCCGGCAACTGCCACGGTTGTGGCCGGCGCGACGGCCGTGCCGCCTGAGACTCGCCTGTGCCTGCATCCGACGGGCTGGCGGCAGATCACCGTGAAACGCGCTCAGACCGTGCGTCAGCTCGCCCAGCGTAACGGCACGACGGCGGCGCGGCTGAAACAAGCGAACTGCTTGCAGAGCGACCGCGTGCGCGCCGGTCAGCAGGTGTTCGTGCCCAAGCGCTAAGCCGGGGTGTTGGGGGTTCAGGCCAGGTCGGCCAGGATGGAGACCAGTTTGTCCACTTCGTCCGTCGTGTTGTAGTGGGATAGGCCAAGGCGCAGCACCCCGCCCTTGTCGGCGAGCCCCAGGCGCTCGATCACCGAAACCGCGTAGAAGTGACCGGCATAGGCGGCAATGCCATGATCTGACAGCCGCGCCGACAGCTCGTCGGGTGTGCGCTCTGACATCCGCACGGCGGCGGTGGGCGCCCTCTCAGCAAGGCGGTTGCGGTCGGTGATGCCATAGATGTTGAGGCCAGGGATCGTCGAGAGACCGTCAAGCAGGTGGCCAAACAGGCTGCGTTCATACCCGGCGATGGTGCTCATCGCCTGTTTCAAGGCCAGGCGTCTCCCCGACAGACCAGGAAAAGACTGGATGCAAGCGCCATCGTAGCGCCGTCCCAGATCGGCCAGATAGTCGACCGCCGCTGTGGCGCCTGCCAGACCCTCATGGTTTTGTGTGCCGGTCATCCACTTGCCGGGCGGATGCGGGTCGCTGGGGCGCACCTTGTAGGCGGGGAGGCGTTCGAGCAGGTCGTAGCGACCCCACAGCACGCCTACGTGAGGTCCGTAGAACTTGTAGACCGAGCAGGCAAGGAAGTCGCAGTCGAGCGCTTGCACGTCGATGGGGAAGTGAGGCGCCAGGTGCACTGCATCGACAAAGACGAGCGCTCCGGCAGCGTGAGCCTTTTCCACCATGGTTTGGATCGGGTTGACCGTCCCCACGGCGTTGGAGGCTCCACCGACCGCGACGAGGCGCGTGCGCTCGCTCAGAAGTTCGTCAAGCTGGTCGAGGCGGAGCGTGCAGTCCGAGGGGTCGAAATCGAGGCGCCGGACGACGATGCCCTGTTCTTCCAGCGCCAGCCAGGGCGCCACATTAGCATCATGATCCAGCCAGGTGATGATCACCTCATCGCCTGGCTGCCAACTGCGGGCCAGCGCCCGGCTCAGTGCAAACGTCAACGTGGTCATGTTGGCGCCGAAGATGATCTCATCAGGAGACGGCGCGTTGAGAAAGTCGGCCAGGGCCTCATGGGCCGCTGCCAGCGTGGCGTCCGTGCGCTGAGAGGTCAGAAACGCGGCGTGGGTGTTAGCGTTGGCGCGGCTCAGATAGGCCGTCATGGCCGTAATCACGCTCTGAGTGACCTGGGTGCCCCCGGGGCCGTCAAAGAAGATGAGCGGCTGGCCGTGGGCATCGGTCTCGGAAAGGGCCGGGAAATGGTGGCGAATGTGAACGGGATCAAAGGTGGACATGGAAGGACGACGCCTCAGAAAAAGGGAAGAGGGATGCTGGAGGATAGTGCGCTGGGTCGAGCTGGCGCCGCCAGCCGCTCACAGCCGCCGCTCACGGAGCACAGCCAGGATGAAACGGGGAAGATCGAGCTGGCGCCGCCATCGCCAGGGCTGTGTCAGCAGCCGCCACAGCCACTCCAGATTCAGACGGATAAGCCAGCGCGGTGCGCGCCGCTGCACCCCAACGATGTGGTCAAAGGCGCCGCCCACGCCGATGCACACCGGCACGGCCAGGTCGTCTTTGTGGCGGGTGATCCACAGGTCCTGCCAAGGCGCGCCGTAGGCTACCAGAAGAATGTGCGGCTGCGACTGGCGGATGAAGCTGGCGATCGCGGGATACTCGCCATCGTCCGGAGACCCCGCCAAGGCGCCGGCGACAGCCAGGCCCGGATAGCGTGCGGCTAAAACCAGTCCAGCCTGCGCCGCCACTCCCGGTGCTGCGCCCAGCAGATAGAGGCGCCAGCCCTCCTTTGCCGCGCGTTCGGCCAACAGGTAGATCCCGTCGGAGCCGGTCACGCGTTCCGGCAGCGGATGTCCCTGGTATCTGGCCGCCCACAACAGCCCGACGCCATCGGGTAGGACAAGATCAGCTTGGCGCAGCACCGCCGCGAACTCAGGAACGCGGCGGGCCGTCATCAGGAACTCCGGGTTGGCGGTGCAAACCTGGCGCGGGCGACCCGCGGCGACGAACGCAGCCACCAGATCGAGAAGCGAGGCATAAGTGACCGGGTGAACGGGGAAGCCCAGGATTGTGACTGGCGCGGGGATGGTCGGGAGCATGATGGGTTGACGGCTGTACATACGGTCGGCGCCGTCAGGTTCAATCGTAGCGGAGCCACGTGCCTGATACAAAAAACGGCTGCCTCTAAACAAATGGGCTGCTCATTGCGCGCGGCGCGGAACCAATTGGGCTTGTGTCTCGTCATCCTAAGCGATGGCGATGAAACTCGCACGAATACCCATGCCTCCAGCAGATCCAAATTTGGTAAAGACAGGGTAAAATAGGGGAACGACTTGCAGGA
>CAZHTZ010000128.1:0-12546 GCA_964535455.1 uncultured Caldilineales bacterium | reverse complement strand
GACTCTCAAGTACGTTCCCGAGTACAATCTGATCATGCGGGCGGATATCCCGATTGCCGACAAGGTCTCGATCATGCAGGGATCTGGGTCCGGTCACGAGCCTGCGCACGTCATGATCGTCGGCCGGGGCATGCTGGACGCTGCCTGCCCTGGCGACGTGTTCTCGGCCCCGGCCGCCGACTACGTTTACCAAACGTCGAAGCTGGTTGCCTCGCCTAAGGGCGTCCTCCACATCATCAACAACTACACGGGCGACCGCATGTCCTTCGACATGGGACGTGAGATGGCCGAGGCTGATGGTGTCGAGATCAAAACTGTGCTCGTCAACGACGACGTGGCGGTCAAGGACTCGACGTGGACCGTCGGCCGCCGCGGCGTGGCCGGCAACTTCTACGTCATCAAGGCCGTGGGCGCTGCTGCCGAGCGCGGGGCGAGCCTGGACGAACTGGTCTCCCTGGGCGAACACGTAGTGTCGGTGACCCGCACCATGGGCATGGCGCTGACGGGTTGCACGCCGCCTGCCAAGGGGGAGCCGATCTTCACGCTGGCCGAAGATGAAATGGAGATGGGCATTGGCATCCATGGCGAGCCTGGACGCAAACGCGTGAAAATGGCGTCTGCCAATGCGATCGTCGATGAACTTCTGGAGGCGACCTACTCGGATCTGCCTTACAAGGCGGGTGACGAAGTCGCCCTGATGATCAATGGCATGGGCGGAACGCCGATCTCCGAGCTCTACCTGCTGTACGGATACGCTCACGAGCAGCTAGAGAAACGCGGCGCCAAGGTCTGGCGCAGCTACGTCGGCGAGTACTGCACCTCGCTCGAGATGGCGGGCTTCTCGCTCACCCTGGTGAAGGTCGACGACAATCTGAAGAGCCTGTTCATGGCGCCCGCCGAGGTCGCCGCTCGGGTCTTCTAGTCCTACCGGCTGGAAACCGTCCAGTTTCGGACAGGTATAGACCCTGACCCGACGCGTGGGGCTTGTCGGGTCAGGGTCTGCTTCAGGTGTGATAGGAGGGTTCGCCCTCCGACAGGGCCAGCGGCTTGGCGCTGGTACGGTCGAAGCGGTTGTTCTGGCTGCAGGGGACGCCGCTCAGGACCCTTGTCGTATTTGACACGGACCGAAGTCTGACCTACCATGTTGTGGTAGTATCACGCCATTATTCGTTTGGATGTTGTGTCACTGCAAAGGACGGAGTCGTCGTGCAATCTGAGGAAGGTAATCGTCGCGCCGTAGCAATGGCCTCGTCTTCCATCAACTCGCTGACGCGGATACGCAGCAGCTATCCGGCGCTGGCGGCTTCGGAAGCGCGTGTGGCGGATTGGGTGATGCAGCAGCCAGAGAAGCTCATGCACCTGTCGATGGCGCAGGTGGGGCAGGCGTGCGGGGTGAGCGACACGACGGTGCTGAGGTTTTGCCGGAATGCGGGGTTTCTGGGATACACCGACCTGAGACTCTCGATTGCCCGGGACCTGGTCAGCCCGACCCAAGTCATTCATGACGACATCGACGCCAGCGACGCGCCTGCCGTTGTCGCCCGCAAGGTGTTTCTGTCCAATATCCAGGCCATGTACGACACCCTGGAGGTGTTGGACGAGGGCGCACTTACCAAAGCCATCGACCTGTTGAGCCATGCCGATCGTATTCTGATCGTAGGGGTAGGCACATCGGCGCCCATCGTGCAGAGCATGTACAACATGCTCATGCGGCTGGGGCTGAACTGCAAGGCGCAGACCGACTCGTATTTGCAGCTCATGGAAGTGGCACTCCTGGGTCCGGGTGATTTGGTGATTGCCGTCTCGCAGTCCGGGACCTCGATGGATCCAGTGCTCACGCTCAAACAGGCGAAGGCCAACCGGGCCTCTACGATCTGCATCACCGGCAATGCCCAATCACCCATCACCAAATACGCCGACGTCACGCTGCTCAGCGTCGCCCGGGAAGTGCGCATCGAAGCCATCGCTTCAAGACTGGCGCAGATGAGCATTGCCGACGCTCTCTATGTCATCGTGGCGCTGAACAACATCGATTCGGTCGTGCAGAACGAGCGCTTGATCTGGGATGCCTTGCTCCCCAAGATGTTCTGATCGGGTGCAGCCACCTTCGCTCCCACGTCCTGCATCGCCTCTGAGAGTCCCTATGAACGTCCACGGCAAGCACTATCGCACCATCTGGCTGAAGGAAGAAGACCCGACCGTGGTGCAGATCATCGACCAGCGCTTTCTACCCCACCACTTCGTGATCGAGGACCTCGCCACGGTAGACGAAGTAGCAGAGGCGATCGCCGATATGCACGTGCGGGGCGCCGGCCTGATCGGAGCCGCGGCCGGCTACGGCATGTATATCGCCGCTTTGCAGGCGCCAAAATCCTCGCCGGATGCCTTCATGGCGGCGTTGGTCGCAGAAGGGGACAAGCTCAAAGCGACTCGTCCTACGGCGGTCAACCTGGCCTGGGCGGTGGACCGCCAGTTGGGAGCCATTACCGCGCTTGGAAGCGACATCGATGTTAGAATACAGATCGCTCGACAGACTGCTGGCGCCATCGCCGATGAGGACGCCGAGTTCTGCCGGCGCATTGGCCAGCATGGAGCGAGCATCATCCAGGACATCAGCCGGCGAAAGAACGGCGAGACGGTGAACATCCTTACCCACTGCAACGCCGGCTGGCTGGCTTTCGTCGACTATGGCTCGGCTACTGCACCCATGTATGCAGCTCATGACGCAGGCATCCCTGTGCACGTGTGGGTGGATGAAACCCGGCCCCGAAACCAGGGCGCCCGGCTTACCGCCTGGGAGCTCGACCAGCACGGCGTCCCTCACACCGTCGTTGCGGACAACGCCGGTGGGCACTTGATGCAGCATGGGCTGGTCGATCTGGTGCTGGTGGGCACCGACCGCACCCTCTATACCGGCGATGTCGCCAACAAGATCGGCACGTATCTCAAGGCTCTGGCGGCAAGTGATAATGGCATCCCCTTTTACGTCGCTCTGCCCTCCTCCTCGTTCGACTGGGAACTTCGGGATGGTGTGAAGGAGATTCCGATCGAGGAGCGTGGCGCCACCGAGGTGAAATTCATGCAAGGGCTGTACAAGGGCGAAACGGTGGAGATCTTGTTGACGCCGGAAGACAGCCCCGCCGCCAACTACGCTTTCGACGTCACCCCGGCTCGCCTCGTCACCGGCCTCGTTACCGAGCGCGGCATCTGCGCTGCCACAGAAGATAGCATTTTGGACCTCTATCCGGAGAGGAGACAGCAGTAGAGATCAATACCATGGCGTACCGTCCCCTCGATGAGACCACAATTGTAGGCTATATTTCGCAGCGCCCCTCGATGTCGGAGGTTTTCTCGGACTACGACCGTCTGTCGGTCAGTGAAGTCGGGGATGGCAACCTGAATCTGGTTTTCATTGTCCAAAACGACGCCCAACCCGGAGAGAGTGTCGTTCTCAAACAAGCCCTGCCCTATCTGCGGGTGGCCGGAGACTCGTGGCCGCTGACGCGGGAGCGCATGCGCTACGAAACCCAGGCGCTACGAAAATACAACGAACTGGCGCCCGGCCTGGCGCCCAAGGTGTTTGACTTCGATGAGGAGATGTCCCTCGTCATCATGGAGCACCTGCGAGACCACGAGATCATGCGCAGGGGCCTCGTGGCCCGCAAAGCCTACCCCCATTTTGTCGATCACATCTCGACATTTCTCGTCAACTCCCTGTTTTTTACCTCGGATCTCTATCTTACCGGCCCGGAAAAGAAGCTCTTGCAGGCGCAATTCGTCAACGAGCAGTTGCGCAAGCTCCAGGAAGACTTCGTGTACACCCATCCCTACATGGAGTCGCCGGAGAACAGATGGAATCCATTGATCGATGATGCTGTGCAGGCCGTGCGCTCACAGCCGCAATTGAAGATGGCCATCGCTGAGATGAAGCAGGCGTACATGACGCACGGCGAGGCCCTCATCCACGCCGATCTGCACACAGGCTCCATCATGGTCAACGCCGCGGACACCCGTGTTATCGATCCGGAATTCGCCTTCTTTGGCCCCATGGCCTACGACGTGGGGGCTGTGCTGCAAAACCTGGTCCTCAACTACCTGTCGCACTACGGGCATACCGCCGACCGGGCACAGCGGGAACGCTATCAGGCTTATCTGCTGGAACTGGTCACAGGCATTTGGAACGAGTTTGCCAGGAAATTCGATGAGACCTGGGTGGCCAACCACCGTGGTGAATTGGCGCCCAGCGCCTATTGGGAGTTTCCCGGCGGTGCACAAGCCTTTACCGAATTCCGGCAGCGGTATCTTCAGCGTCTGCTGCAGGAGACAGCCGGCCACGGTGGCGTCAAGTTCCTGCGACGGATGATGGGCATCGTGACCGTCTGGGATTTTTCCAGCATCGGCGACCCACAGAGCCGGGCCGTCGCCGAGCGTCTGGCCATTCGCATCGGTACCCGCTGGGTGCTCGAGCGACAATCCATCTCAAGCATCGACGATCTGGTCGGAATTGTCCGCGAAGAGACGGCCGGCGTGGTCGTCTAGACACCGGACCGACAGTTCGTCCCCAACCTTTTCCGCTCATACCCCAACGTTCTGCTCACCTGTCAGGGAGTCGCCAGATGAAGAAGATAATCAATAAACCTGCAGATTTCGTTCCGGAAATGCTGGATGGTCTGATCAAGGCCCATCCTGACCAACTGGCCTATACCGAAGATGTCCACTGCATCGTGCGCGCTGACTCACCGGTCCAGGGCAAAGTCGCGCTGGCGACAGGCGGAGGCTCCGGCCACTTGCCCGTGTTCCTGGGCTACGTGGGCCAAGGCATGCTGGATGGCTGCGCCGTCGGCGATGTGTTCGCTTCGCCCAGCGCCGAGCAGATGCTGTGGGTCACGCAGCGCATCCACGGTGGCAAGGGCGTCGTGTACATCTACGGAAATTATGGCGGCGATGTGCTGAACTTTGACATGGCGGCCGAATTGGCGGCGATGGAGGATATCGAAGTCCGCACCGTGCTGGTCAAGGACGACGTCGCCTCGGCTCCGCCGGAGGAAGCGGGCCGGCGCCGCGGCGTGGTTGGGATGGTCTTTGCCTTCAAGGCGGCCGGGGCTAAAGCCGACATGGGCGGTTCACTCGACGAAGTTGTGGCGGCTGCAGAGAAGGCGCTGGCCAACACCCGCACCATGGGCGTGGCTCTTTCGCCCTGTACGGTGCCGCTGGCCGGCAAACCGACTTTCACCATCGGCGAAGACGAGATGGAGATCGGGATGGGCATCCATGGCGAACCGGGCATGAAGCGGGAGAAGCTGCAGACCGCCGATGACATCGCCACACGCATGACCGAAGCCATCCTCGCCGATTTGCAGCCGAGCGCCGGAGATCGCATGGCCGTGATGGTAAACGGTCTGGGAGCGACGCCGCCTGAGGAACTCTATGTGGTGTATCGCAAGGTGCACGACATCTTGACCGGGCGGGGATTGCGAATCCACCGGGCCTATGTAGGCGAGTACGCCACGTCCATGGAAATGGCGGGCGCCTCTCTCACCTTCGTGCGTCTGGATGACGAGCTGATCGAGCTTCTCGATCACCCAGCCCACACACCTTTCTTCACCCAGATCTAGGATCGATCTGAGGAGGCGCCGGAGTCATGGAACCGATGCAAGGGCAGGCCGTCGCCGACGCAATGAAACGTGTCTGCGTGGCGCTCAACGAACAGACCGACTATCTGACCTCACTCGACCAGGCCATGGGCGATGGCGACATGGGCATCACCCTATCGAAAATCGCCGTGGCGCTGCTGGCCTATGCCGATGCCACCCCGACCGGCGACATCAGCAAGTTCCTGGTCGGCGCCGGCATGACCGCCAATCGGGCCGCTCCCTCCACCATCGGCACGCTGTTAGCGACAGCCCTGATGCGCATGGGCAAGGTCGCCAAAGACAAAGACGCCCTCACGCTGACTGACCTGGCCGAGTTGTTGCCGGCCGCCGACGCCGGCATTCAGCAGGGTGGCAAGGCCAAACCCGGCGACAAGACTATTATCGACGCGCTCCACCCGGCCTCTGAGGCCTTTGCGGCGGCTGTGGCGCAAGGAGCAAGCATGCAGGAGGCCGGCCTCAGCGCCCTGGAAGCAGCCAAAGCCGGTCGCGACCTCGTGACCGCGCTGCGCAGCAAGGTCGGCCGCGCCAGTTGGGTGGGTGAGCGCACCGAAGGCAAGATCGATCCCGGATGCGCCGCCTTCGTCGTCATGCTCTCGGCTATCGTCGAACCGGCGTCCGCCTAGAGCAGCCGGGCGATCTAGACTTGTCGATTTCGTTCTTCCACTGGGTCAAACCATTTGGCAGATGAACCACCTGCATAAGGACCACTGCGATGGAGACACCGCAAAGGAGGTGAAGCCAACCACAGGAACATCCCATTTGACATGTCGCTAACCTCTACACTAGTTCGTTCACTTCAATCTCAACATCGAGGAGAGTAAACCTATGAAACGCATGTCTGTCCTGCTCATCGTCCTTGTAGCGCTGGTCGTGGTAGTAGCCGCCTGCGCTGCCCCTGCAGCAGCTCCGGCCCCGGCCGCAGCGACCCAGGCCCCGGCTGCCAGCGCCAAACCCCTCAATTTCGTGACCGTCGTCAAGATTGCCGGGATCAACTGGTTCAACCGCATGGAAACCGGCGTCGTTGCCTGGGGTAAGGACAACGGCGTCAACGCCACGCTGGTCGGCCCGGCCCAGGCCGACGCCGCCCAACAGATCCCCATCATCGAGGACCTGATCGCGCAGAAGGTCGATGGCCTGTGCATCATCCCCATGGACCCGACCCAGCTCGACCCCGTGCTGAAGAAGGCGATGGACGCCGGCATCCCCGTGGTCACCCACGAAGCCAGCAACCAGAAGAACATGAACTACGACATCGAGGCCTTTGACAACACCGCCTTTGGCGCCGGTCTCATGGACCAGCTGGCGAAAAAGATGGGCGAAGAGGGCGAATACGCCGTGTTCGTGGGCAGCCTTGGCTCCAAGACCCACAACGAGTGGGTCGATGGCGCCATCGCCCAACAGAAGGCCAAGTATCCGAAGATGACGCTGGTAGGCGACAAGAACGAGAGCTTTGACGACGCCGAGAAGGCTTACGCCAAGGCCAAGGAAGTCCTCGCTGCCCACCCCAACATCAAGGGCTTCGAGGGCAGCGCCTCCACTGACGTGGCCGGCATCGGCCGCGCCGTTGAAGAAGCCGGTCTGCAAGACAAGGTGTCTGTCGTGGGCACCAGCCTGCCCTCGATCGGCGGTGACCTTCTGACCTCAGGCGCCATCGACGCCATCGGTTTCTGGGACCCCGCTGCTGCCGGCGCCGCCTGCAACAAGATCATCCAGATGATCAAGAATGGCGAGAAAGTCGGCGAGGGCACCGACCTGGGTATTGAAGGCTACCGCAGCCTGAAACTGGTCGGCAGCAACGTGCTCTACGGTAACGCCGCCGTGTACGTGGACGGCACCACCGCCAAGAACTATCCGTTCTAACCGCTTCGCGCCCTTCCTGGGAGCCGCAACGGCTCCCAGGAAGGCGCTCTCTTTTGGCCTTTTTCACACGTACTCTACACGAGGCGATGGTCCATGGCCGATGAGCTGCTGCGTCTAACTGGCATTTACAAATCGTTCGCGGGTGTGCACGCGCTCGAGGATGTGGATCTGACCATCGAAAGCGGCAGGATTCACTGCCTGGTCGGCGAGAATGGCTGCGGCAAATCGACTCTGATCAAGATCATCGCCGGGGTCTATGCGCGGGACGCGGGCGTCGTGGCCATTCGGGGTAAGGAATACGCTCATCTCCACCCCATCGAAGCGATCCGCCAGGGAATTCAGGTGATTTACCAGGACTTCTCCCTGTTCCCCAATCTCACGGTCGCCGAGAACATCGCCCTGAACGAGGAGCTTGCCGACGGCAGACGCCTGGTCGATTGGCGCCAGATGCGTCGCATCGCCAGAGATGCGCTGGCCCAAATCGAGGTCAAACTCCCGCTCGATGCGCTGGTCGAGGAGATGTCGGTTGCCAACAAACAGCTCATCGCCATCGCCAAAGCCCTGCGCCTGAATGCCCAGCTCATCATCATGGATGAGCCTACCAGTGCGCTCACCGAACGCGAGGTGCGGGCGCTCTTTACCGTGATTCACAGGTTGCAGGCACGCGGTTTGGCCTTTCTGTTCGTCAGCCACAAGCTGAACGAGGTGCTGGAAATCTCTGAGAAGATCATCGTCATGCGCAACGGCAAAGTTGTCAGCACCGGCGATCGCAAAGAGTACGACAACACCCGTCTCATTTTCGAGATGACCGGCCACGCCATTGCCGATAAGTTCTATGAATTTGCACCCGATCTGAGTCAGGTTCCGCTGCTCAAGGTCGAAGACCTGAACGCGGGCAATGACCTGAAAGACATCAGTTTTGAGTTGCGCGCGGGTGAGATCGTGGGCGTGACCGGCCTGCTCGGTTCAGGCCGCACCGAATTGGCGTTGAGCCTCTTTGGCGTGGAGCCAAGCGACTCGGGCCGCATCTTTGTCGATGGCAAACCGGTACAGATCAGATCCATTCAGGATGCCATCGCCCACGGCATCGGCTATGTCCCTGAGGATCGACTCACAGAAGGGCTTTTTCTCGAACAGTCCATTAGCCGCAACGTGGTCGTGCGCACGCTTGACCGCCTGCGCGGCAGATTTGGACTGACCGATCCAGCACAGGTCGACGGACTGGTGGGTGACTGGGTCGGCTCGTTGCGCATCAAGACCTCGGACGCGGAACTGCCGGTAAAGACGCTGTCAGGCGGCAATCAGCAGCGAGTTGTTCTGGCGAAATGGCTGGCCAGCAAGCCACGTCTCATGATTCTGAATGGGCCGACCATTGGCGTAGACGTCGGGTCGAAGGACGAACTCCACGGCATGATAATGCAACTGGCGGGCGAAGGCATGGGACTGCTGGTGATATCAGACGATATTCCTGAAATAATGCAGACATGCAACCGTATTCTGCTGATGCGACATGGCCGTATCGTGGCGACGATGCGGCCGCAAGACACCAACGAAAACGAGCTTTCCGCCCGGCTCGTCAAGGAATGACGCCGTGAAACGACTCTTGCGCCGCAATGAAACCCTGGTGGCCCTCACCATCATCGCCCTTTCGCTGTTCATCGGACTCAATAACCCGACCTTTTTCACTATCGGTAATGTGTTCGACCTCCTGCGCAGCAGCATCGTCACCGGCATCTTTGCCATGGCCGTGCTCATCGTCATCGTTTCGGGAGGCATCGACGTGTCATTCACGGCCATCGCCGTGTTTGCCATGTATTCAACGATCAAGCTAACGCTGGCCTATGCCCCCAACTCGCCCATCTGGGTCGGATTCTTGATCTCCGCGATCATAGGTTTGGGGTTGGGCCTGATCAACGCCTTCTTCATCGCCCAGTTCAAGCTGCCGACGCTGATCGTCACCCTGGGCACGCTGAGCATGATTCACGGCTTCTTGCTCTTTGCCATTGGCAACCGGATCATTCGCGATGTGCCGCCCTCCTGGACAGCTTTTGCCCGCACGGCGCTGGTGCGCATACAGCTCGAACGGGGCATCGCCAACCTGCATCCGGCGGTTTTCATTACGCTAACCGTCATACTCCTCGTATGGGTGCTGCTGAAGTATACGATGCTGGGCCGCAGCATCTACGCCCTGGGCGGGGCTCCTGAGGCGGCCGAACGTGCCGGCTTCAACATCCCCCGCATCCAGTACTTCATCTACGGGTTTGTTGGCCTCGTATCCGGCATCGCCGGCATGACGTTTGCTTCGATGGCGCGGCAGGCCAACCCCCAGGACATCGTCGGCCTGGAGCTGGGCGTGATTGCGGCTGTGGTCTTAGGCGGCGCCCAACTCACGGGCGGCCGTGGCACCGTCATCGGCACCGTCCTGGGTGTGATCCTGGTGGTCATCGCCAACAACAGCCTGATTCTCATCGGTGTGCCCGCCGTCTGGCAGCGAGTGGTCATCGGCATCATCATTCTGATCGGCACCGGCATCCCCGCTATCCAGGCGCGCCGCGCCGGGAAACACTCTTACAGCCTGGTGGACTAGTGAGAAAATTATGAATGAATCCGCACCACGTAGGGCATGGACCAGCCGCCTGCCGTTCGACAGCAACACCCTGCGTTTGTTTGTCATTTCGGTTGTGATCTTCGTGGCCTTTAGTCTGTTACTGCCGGGCAAGTTCCTGGCAGTGCGGAACATGCAGTCGATGGCGGTACAGTTCCCGGAGTATGGCATCCTTGCATTTGGCATCATGATCGCGATGCTGACCGGAGGCATCGACCTGTCCATCGTCGGCGCCGCCAACTTGTCGGCGATTGTGGCAGCGCTGATCCTGACAAACCTGGCGGGTGACGGCGGCATGCAGATGCCCTTGATCGTGGTGATGCCCCTGGCATTGGCCGCGGCGCTGGCGGTGGGGTCGGTCTGCGGTCTGTTCAACGGTTTCCTGGTGTCGTACGTGGGCATCACTCCCATTCTAGCCACATTGGGCACCGGATCTCTTTACACCGGCCTGGGGTACGTCGTCACCGGGGGACCGGCGATTACTACGACGCAACTTGATTTCATTGGCAGCGGCTCGGTCCTGGGCGTGCCGATCCCGGTTATCATCTTTTTCGTCATCGCCGCCGTCTTTGCCGTCATACTCAATCGAACGGTTTTCGGGTTCTCTGTGTACATGCTAGGCACCAATGCGACGGCGGCGCGGTTTTCTGGCATCAACCTCAACAGCGTACTTCTGCGCACGTACTGGCTGGCCGGTCTGATAGCCGGCATTGCCGGCATCGTCTTCATGGCTCGCACCAACTCCGCCAAGCCGGATTATGGCGCTTCCTTCATCCTGCTGGCCGTGCTCATCGCCATTTTGGGAGGCGTCAGCTACAGCGGAGGTTTCGGAACGGTCGGCGGTCTGGTGCTGGCGGTGCTGAGCATCCAGTTCCTGTCCACCGGACTCAACATGTTCATGCTGCAACGGTTCCCATCCAGCGCAGCCATCTTCTTCCGGCAGTTCGCCTGGGGCGGGCTGCTCCTGCTGGTCATGGTTCTGACCTTCTTCATCGACCAGCGACGAAAACGAAGCCAAAGCTCCAGTAGGGCGTAGGGCGTGCGCGTTGCTGCGCGCATTCTGCTCCCTCAAATCCACTCATTTCTACTCACCCATTCTTGGACAAGCTCCAAAGGAAAATAAAGATGAAAAAGCTCGCATATCTTGGTCTCGGTGTCATGGGCAAGGGCATAGCCGCCAACCTGCTCAAGGCCGGCTATCCCGTCACCGTGTGGAGCCGGACGCACGAACGCTGCGCACCGCTCGTCAAACAAGGCGCTGCCCACGGGCGCACGCCCGCTGAGGCTGTGGCGCACGCCGACGTGATCCTGTACTGCCTGAGCGACGACGCTGCGGTGGAAGACCTGGTGTTCGGTCAGGGCGGCCTGCTCGCGGCTGTGAACGCGGGCCAAATCGTCGTAGACATGACGACCGTCCATCCCGACACCACCCGCAAAGAGGCGACAGCCTATGCGGAAAAAGGCGTCCGCTTCCTGGACGCGCCGGTTTTCGGCAGCAAGAACGAGGCCGCCCAGGGCGGGCTGTGGATTGTGGTCGGAGGAGAGAAGGCGCTCTACGAAGAAGTCAAGCCGATCCTGGAGGTGCTGAGCGAAACCACGCACTATATGGGCGGGACGGCCAAGGGCACCTCGATGAAGCTGGTCGGCAATCTCGTGGTGGCGGCGCAACTGGAAGCCCTGGGCGAAGCCATGACGCTGGCGACCAAAGCCGGTCTCGACCCCGAAGATGTCCTGGGTGTGCTGCACGTGACCGACTTCAAGTCGCCCATTTTTGACGGCGTGGGGCAGGCGCTGGTGAAACGTGATTTCAGCACGCATTTTGCCTTGAAGCTCATGCTGAAGGACGCCAATCTGATCGCTCGTTTCGCCCAGGACTTGAACGTGCCCATTACGGCCGCGGCCGCCACCCGTGAAGTGATCAAGGCGGCGATCAACAAGGGCTGGGGCGAGGAGAATGCCTCCGCCTTCATCCGCGTCTTGGAGGAGCAGGCCGGCGTCGTCGTGACGAAGTAAACCCACGGCCGGTTTCGCACAAGCAGGAGGTAAGAGCGCCATGCCAGGCCCTTATGTCATGGGCATCGACTTCGGCACGGAAAGCGTGCGCGTGGGCATCTTCGATGTCGAGGGCAAGCCCGCGGTTCTCGCGTCGCGGCCGTATCCTCTCCGACACTCCTATCCCGGCTGGGCCGAACAAAGCCCCGATGACTGGTGGACGGCCCTGGTCGGAGCGGCGAAGGCGGCGCTGGCCGAGAGCGGCATCCCCAGGGAGGAGATCGCCGGGTTGGGCGCCGACTGCACCAGTTGCACGGTCCTGGCCATGGATCAAGACTGCCGGCCGCTGCGCCCGGCCATCATCTGGATGGACGTGCGCGCGGCCGATCATGCCCGGCGCATCGCCGCCAGCGGGCATCCTGCCTTGAAATACAA
>CAZHTZ010000127.1:0-12809 GCA_964535455.1 uncultured Caldilineales bacterium | reverse complement strand
ACGACGGCGATACCGTGCGGCTGTTTGCACCTGGAGGCGCCCTGGTCGACAGCCACAGCTATGCCAGGGATCCGGGTGCGGGCGTCCCCTGGTCACGCTCTCCTGACGGTGGCCCGGCCTGGCGCAACGATGTGGCGCCCAGTCCCGGCGGTCCCAATCCGCCGCCGCCCACCGTCACTGCCACTCCCACGATCACCACTACGCCTACGAAGACCCCCACGGCGACGCCGATTCCGGGCGCCGTCTACCTGAACGAGTATCTGCCCCATCCGGCGACCGCTGACGAGTATGTAGAGCTGTACAATGGCAACCCGTACCCTGTAGGCGTGTCAGGCTGGCAGATCGACGATGGTCTGGATGGGGGCGCCTTTCGCATTCCGGAAGGGGTGCAATTGCCGGCGATGGGACACGTGGTGTTCGTGCGCAACTTCAGGCTGAACAACGACGGCGATACCGTGCGGCTGTTTGCACCTGGAGGCGCCCTGGTCGACAGCCATAGCTATGCCAGGGATCCGGGTGCGGGCGTCCCCTGGTCACGCTCTCCTGACGGCGGCCCGGCCTGGCGCCACGATCTTGCCCCCAGTCCCGGCGAACCGAATCCGCCGCCGCCCACCGCCACTGCCACCCCCACCCTCACGCCCACACCCCGGCCTCTCAGTGCTGCGGTCGTACTCAACGAGGTGATGATCCACCCTGGCAGCGACTGGAACGGGGATGGCGTTGCCAGCACTGACGACGAATACATCGAGATCTTCAATACGGGCGCAGAAGCCGTCGATCTCACGGGATGGAAGCTGGATGATGGGCGGGAGGGCGGCGGCTACACCTTCGAGACGGGAACACGGATCGGGCCGGGAGCGTTTCTGGTGGTGGTGCGCCGTTTTGGACTCAACGATGCCGGCGCCGACAGCGCTCGTCTGCTGTGGCCGGATGGGCGCGCCGTCAGCGCCCTGCTCTTCTCCGGCGCACCGGGCACGGATGTCCCTTGGGCGCGCTACCCGGATGGAGGCTCGCTGTGGCGGAGCGACCTATCGCCCAGCCCCGGTCGCGCCAATCCGCCGCCGGCGACCGTGACGCCGACCCCCACGTCCACACCTTCGGCCACTCCGATCCCCACCGGCATTCTCCTCAATGAGTTCCTGGCTGCGCCGGCAGGCGGCGGTGGAGAATACGTGGAGCTGTACAACAGCAGTCTCGTCCCCGTGGACCTGACGGACTGGCGCCTGGACGATATCGAGGGTGGCAGCGACCCTCACCGCCTGCCCGCGGGCAGCAGCATCGCCGCTCACGGCTACTTCGTGCTGGAGGGCGGGCTGGGTTTGAACAATGCTGGAGACACCGTGCGGCTGCTGGCGCCCGACGGCGCTTTGCGCGACATCCACACCTACACATCTGCCTATCCGGGCATCCCGTGGTCGCGTGCCCAGGATGGCGCCATCGCCTGGACCGATCTCCTTCCGCGCACGCCCGGCCAGTCCAACGAGCCCGCCGTTCTCACGCTGAGCGGCCATCTCTACCTCGGCCCGCCTCCGGGGGCAACGGTGGGGCGGCGCGGCCTTTACATCGGTCTCTACGGCGGCGACGACCCGGATGTGCCCACCCGCTGGTTGGCCAACGCCGCGACTCAAAGTGACGGCAGTTACACCCTCATCTTCGACACAGCGAACGCCCTCTACCGTTTCTACACCCTGCGGCCGGCGCCTCTGGCCGGTCATCAGTGGGCCGGCGCCGCCAGCATTTTCGGTGTAGCCCGGCCGCCTGATCGCATCCGCTTCGGCGGCCTGGGCACCGGCGCCTATCCCGGCAACGACTTCTGGATGGCGCCAGTGCCCACCCCCACGGCGACGGCCACGCCCCTGAGTACACTCAGTCCACCTCCGACGCCTACACGCCCCGCTACCCCTGGAACCACAACCCCTTCACCAACGGCAACACCCTTGAGTCCCGGCCTGGTCAAGCTGAACGAGGTGCTGGCGGCCCCGCGTCTCGTGGACTTCAACGGTGATGGCAAGGTGGATAGCGCCGATGAGTACGTTGAACTGTACAACCCAGGCGACGCCGAGGTGGACGTGAGCGGGTGGCGCCTGGACGATGCCGAAGGCGGAAGCCGGGCGTATGTACTGCCGGCTGGCGTCGCGCTGGCCCCGCACGGTTTCCTGCTGCTCTTCCATGCCCAGACCGGCGTGGCGCTGAACAACGACGGGGACTCCGTGCGGCTTTTGGCTGCCGATGGGCAGACGGAGATCGATCACTTCGACTATGACGGCAGCCGGTCAGATGCAGCCTGGTCGCGCACCGTCGACGGCGGTGGAACGTGGACGGAGGACTACCCGCCCAGCCCCGGCGGCCCCAACCTGCCCGCCTCGCCAACCCTCACTCCAACGGGGACGGCGACACCGCCGGCGACAGCTTCACCTACTCTGGCGGCGACCCCGACCCCTGCCTTGACCCCGACTCCCACGGTAACGCCATCACCCACATTGACGCCATCACTCTCCTTTACATCGACGCCGTCACCCTCAGTGACGCCCACGCCTACGGCGCTACTTCCGGCGCAGGGTCTGGTCAAACTGAACGAGGTGCTGCCTGCTCCACGCCGCGTGGACTTCAATGGCGATGGCGTCGTGAACAGCAGCGACGAGTACATTGAGTTGTATAACCCCCAGGCCGGGGCGGTGGACGTCAGTGGTTGGCTGGTGGACGATAGTGAGGGTGGCAGCCGGGCGTACGTGCTGCCATCGGGGACAGTGCTGGCGTCGTATGACTTCCTGCTGCTTTCCCATGCACAAACCGGTGTGGCGCTCAACAACGACGGCGACAGCGTGCGCCTGTTGGCGCCGGGCGGGCGCACAGAAGTCGACCGCTTCGACTATGGAACCAGTCACGCTGACACTCCCTGGTCGCGGACGGTGGACGGGGGCGGGGACTGGACCGAAACCTATCCGCCCAGTCCGGGCGGCCCCAACATCGGTCCCACGCCCACAATGACCCCCACGGCAACGCCGACCCCCACGATGACGCCGACACCCTATCCCACGCCCGCAGATGGCGCTCTGCTGTTGAACGAGGTCTTGCCGGCGCCCAGGGACATCGATTGGGACAGCGACGGCACCGCCGACTTCCACGATGAGTGGGTTGAGTTGTACAACAGAGAAGCGACGGTGGCAGACCTGGCGGGTTGGGGCCTGAGCCGCGGCCCGTTGGGCGCCGATGGTCTGCCTACCGGCTTCACCTATCAGTTCCCGGCCGGGATGACGGCGCCAGCGCATGGTTATCTGGTCATCTTCCAACGACAAAGCCATCTCGTTCTCCCCAACCCTGACGGCGATCTCTACCTGGTGCGTGCGGATGGCCGCATTGCCGATAGCTTCACCTGGGCGCGATCGCCTGGCTATGACCGCTCTTACAGCCGGTATCCTGACGGCATAGGGCCCTGGGGCGTGGGTGATATCACCGTCGGGCAGCCCAACCGGCCCTTTCCCTCGCCACCGCCTGAGGCTCCCTCTCGGTCTGACTCGGACGCTGACCCGGGTCTGGGTGTGGGCATTGAATCGATCCGGCGCGCCTACGAGCTCGCCCTGGGAACGCGGGTGACCATAGAAGGCCAGATCACAGTACCACCGGGACTTTTCAGCGAACGCATTGCCTACATTCAGGATAGCAGCGCCGGTCTGCGGCTGTATCTGCGCCAGGGCAGCTATCCTGGCCTGCATCTGGGGGACCGCGTACGCGTGAGCGGACGGCTGTCCAGCAGCTACGGCCAGCGCGAGTTGAGCATCTCCAGTCCCCGGTGGCTGGTTTCGCTGGGCCCTGGCCCGGTCCTGCGCCCTCGTTATCTGCGCACCAACCTCGTGACCGCTGCCCAGGAGGGCCGCCTGGTCCTCGTGGCCGGTCGCGTGACCGGCTTCCGGTCGAACAACTTCTGGCTCGACGATGGCAGCGGCGAGGTTCAGGTCACGGTCGATCAGGACCTGCCCTGGCGACGGCCGTTCTTCGACCGCGGCTCGCTGTGGGCCGTGGTCGGCATCGTCGCCCAGAATGAGGGTCGTTTTCGCTTGCTCCCCCGTTACCCAGGCGACATCACGCCCCCACCGGCGCTGCTACCGGTGACGGGCGGCCAGCACTGATTCCGTTCTTCGGCATCAGCGTCTTCTGGTATCGCCTTCTTTTCCTCCTCCTGCTCCTGCCCGGTGGGCTGCCGGGTCTGCTGCCCTATATCGTGGCCTGGATCGTCATTCCGGCCAAGCGCTAGCACGGGCGGGCGTAGATGGGGCGAGGCTTGGTAGTAACGACTTTAGTCGTTGTCGGCGCTGGGGAACGACTAAAGTCGTTACTACTGGCCGTGAGGACACTTCGGTCCACCGGAGCTAGGGGGTCGTTTGGTCCGACATTTGCCATTACCGGCGCCCGCCGCCTACGGTTGAAACCGTAGTCTGGCACAGCCAAAACCCGTTGAAACGGGTTGACGCCATGGGGTGCAGTGCGTTTCAACGCACTTTTCGTACCAGCCGGTGATTTCAATCACCGGCTCGAATGGCTGAAGTCATGCCAAACGACCCACCAGGAGTCGGGGTTTCCGGGAGGCCGGGAGCTGCTCGACGCCTCCCGGGAGCTGGGGCTCAGAGTGCGCCAGCGCCTTTTTCCGGCGCCACTTCGAAACCGGCCAGGTGTTCCAGCGCTTTGATCAGGGCGTGGTTGCCCTCGGTGCCCAGACCGCGTGCCTGCAGCGTGCGGTAGAATTGAAAGATGAGTGACGTGGCCGGAAGCGGCGCTCCCAGCCCGTCGGCAGCCTCCAGGACCAAACGCAGGTCTTTCTGCTGCAAGTCGATGGTGAAGCCGGGGCGCCAGTCGCGCTGGAGGACCTGCGGGCCGCGAAAACTCAGCATCCAACTTCCGGCCGCTCCCGCCTTGACTGCCTCCAGTGCTGTCTCCAGGTTGATGCCGCTGGCCTGGGCGAACATCAGCGCCTCGCTCATCGCCAGGGCGTTGCCGACCACCAGGATCTGGTTCATCAGCTTCGTGGTCTGCCCGGCGCCATGATCGCCCACGTGTGTGATCTGCTTGCCCATGGCTTGGAGCACTGGCAGCGCTCGCTGGAAGTCAGCCCCGGCGCCGCCAACCATGATGGAGAGCGTGCCTTTGGCGGCGCCTTCGCTGCCGCCGCTGACGGGCGCATCGAGCATGCCTACACCGTTGGCTGCCAGCCGGGCAGCCAGAGCGCGGGTGACCGCCGGACTGATGGTGCTGCAGTCGATCAGCAAGCTGCCGGGTCGCGCCCCCTCCAGGACGCCCCCTGAACCCAGGATGACGGCCTCTACGTCGCGGGTGTCGCTCACGCAGGTGATGATGATGTCGCTGCGCCGGGCGAGGTCGGCAGGCGATGCGGCGATCTGGGCGCCGTCTGCGGCCAGTAGCTCTGCCTTGGCCGGAGTGCGGTTCCACACTGTGAGAGGGAAGCCTGCTTTCAGAAGATTGCGGCTCATGCCCTGGCCCATGATGCCGAGGCCGATAAAACCAATGTTTTCGCTCATCGCTGCCTGTTCCATAACGTGGATCGAAAGTGATAGGTTGGTCAATAGACCCGTGATTCTAGCATTGAAGCAAGGAGGACCCAAGCGATCAGGCGGTCGTTCCTTGGTAAGCTGTTTGACAAATGCCGTCATAACTTCTATGATCGCGCACCATCTCGCGAGATAGTTGCGTCCCAGGCGCCCGGCCTTGCCCAGGCAAACACCGGGCGAAGGTTTCCCTGGGTCGCAGGTGTTCGCGAGTGTCCACGGCGCCAGTCCGCTGGACGGAAGTCCACCCTTTCCCATCTCTTTAGGAGGAGATTCACATGAACAAGCACCGCATTTGGGTTCTGCTCATTGCCGTGGCGGTCATTGCCGTCCTGGCTGCGGCTTGTGGCGGCCAACAGGCTGCTGCCCCTACGGCAGCGCCTGCGCAGCCCACACAAGCGCCCGAGCCGACCAAGGCTCCGGAGCCAACCAAGGCCCCGGAACCGACCAAGGCCCCGGAACCGACCAAGGCCCCCGAGCCAACCAACACGCCGGAACCGGCCCCTGGTATGGTCATGGCGGCGGAGAACTGTGATTACGGTGGCATTCTGAAGGAGATCGCGGCGGTGGATGCGCTGACGGTCAAGTTCAGCCTGTGCAAGCCCGACCCGGCGTTTCTGTCCAAGGCGGCCTTCTCGGCCTTCGCCATCCAGCCATCGGAGTGGCTGGAGAAGACGGGCGGGACGGGTGAGCTGCTGCAGAAACCGGTTGGCACGGGGCCCTACATGGTAGATAGCTGGAACCGCGGCGACAGCATCGTTTTCAAGCGCAACGACAACTACTGGGGTGAGAAGGCAGTGGCCAAAACCCTGGTCTTCCGGTGGCTGGCGGAAGGCGCCGGTCGTTTGCTCGAGCTGCAGTCCGGCACGGTGGATGCGATCGACAACCCCAGCCCGGACGACTTCGAGACCATTGCCGGGGACTCTACGCTGCAGTTGGTGAAGCGTCCGGCGCTGAACGTGTTCTACGTGGGCATGACGAACACGTTCAAGCCGTTCGACGACGTCAATGTGCGGCAGGCCATTGCCAAGGGCATCGACCGGCAGCGGATCGTGGACACGTTCTACCCTGAAGGGTCGGAGGTGGCGAGCCACTTCACGCCATGTGCGATTCCGAACGGCTGCGTGGGTGAGGAATGGTACGAGTTTGACCCTGAAGGCGCCAAGGCGCTGTTGGCAGAGGCCGGTTTCCCTGATGGGTTTGCGACGAAGCTCTACTACCGAGACGTGGTACGTGGCTACCTGCCCGAGCCGGGGGTTGTGGCTCAGGATATCCAGGCGCAGTTGAAGGCGAACCTGAACATCGACGCCGAGATCGAGGTGATGGAGTCGGGCGCGTTCATTGCCGAGTCGCAGGCGGGACGTTTGAACGGCATCCACCTGCTTGGTTGGGGCGCCGATTACCCGCACGTTACGAACTTCCTGGACTACCACTTTGGAGAGGCCCAGGCCCAATTTGGCAACGCCCATCCCGAGATTTTCAACAAGCTCGTGGAAGGCAGCCAAATCGCCGATCCTGCCGAGGCCGCGCCGGTCTACACCGAGGCCAACAACAAGATCAAGGAACTGGTGCCGATGGTGCCGATCGCCCACGGTGGTTCGGCAGTAGCCTGTCGTGCGGACGTTGAGAACTGTCATGCCAGTCCGCTGACGACCGAGATTTTCAGCGTCGTGACGCCTGGTGATCGGGACACCCTGGTGTGGATGCAGAACGCCGAGCCGATCAGCCTGTACTGCAGCGACGAGACCGACGGCGAGTCGCTGCGGGCGTGCGAGCAGGTGACGGAGGCGTTGTACAGCTACGAGGTGGGCGGGACGGCGGTGGAGCCGTCGCTGGCGACCTCGTGCGAGACGAATGCGGACCTGACGGAATGGGTCTGCAAGCTGCGCGCGGGCGTCAAGTTCCACGATGGTACGGACCTGGATGCGAACGATGTCGTGACGTCGTGGGGCATCGTATGGGATGCGGCGAACCCGCTGCACAAGGGCAACACCGGGGCCTTCGAGTACTTCTCGACGCTCTGGGGCCTGATGAACGTGCCGCCGGCGGCCGAGTAGGTTCTTGTCAGCACCCCTCTGACTGTTCTGGGGGGCACGGCGCCCCGCCGTGCCCCCCAAAACTTGATCTCCCTTACAGGGAGAGCACATGACTCGATACCTGATTCGACGTGTCCTGGCAGCTCTTCCTGTCCTTGTCGGGATTGTCATCGTCACCTTTATCCTTGCACGCCTGATCCCGGGTGATCCGTGCAAGGCGATCTTGGGCGAAAAAGCTTCGGCAGAAACGTGTGCGCGGTGGACGCACGAGAAGGGGTTTGACCGGCCCATCCCTGTGCAGTTGGCGATCTACATGGGAGATGTGGTGCAGGGGAAGCTGGGAGACTCGATCCGTTTCAATCGCTCGGTGGTTGACATTCTGATCGAGCGTCTGCCGGTGACCATCGAGTTGGGGACAACCGCTTTGATCCTGGCCATCCTCGTGGGCATCCCGGCCGGCATTGTCTCGTCCATACGCCGCAACTCCGCCACGGATGTGGGCGTCATGATGGGCGCCAATCTCGGCGTCTCGATGCCGGTTTTCTGGCTGGGTTTGATGCTGGCCTACGTGTTTGCTCTGCTGCTCAAGGACACGCCATTCTGGCTGCCGCCGACGGGCCGTCTGTCGGCAGGTCTGGTCGCTACGCCGTTCTATGAGGTGTATCATCTCCAGCCCCCACCGGGCAGCATAAGCTCCAGACTTTTGGAGTTCATCTCGAATTTCTATATCTTCAACTCGATCATCACGGGCAACTGGGCAGTGCTCAAAGACTCTGTTTCGCATCTCATTTTGCCTGCCATGGCCCTGGCCACGATTCCCTTGGCCATTATTGCCCGCATGACGCGATCCAGCATGCTCGAGTCGATGGGTCAGGATTATGTGCGCACGGCGCGCGCCAAGGGACTGTCTGAGCGTTCAGTTGTGTACAGGCACGTTTTCCGCAATTCCTTGCTTCCTATCGTCACGATCATCGGCCTGCAGTTAGGCATCTTGTTTGGCGGCGCCGTACTCACCGAAACCATCTTTGGTCTGGCGGGTGTGGGCCGCATGCTCTATGAAGCCATTACCGCTCGTGACTATCCGGTCATCCAGGGTTTCACCCTGGTGATCGCGATCGGCTATGTGCTGGCCAATCTGGCCGTCGATCTTTCCTACGCCTTTCTTGACCCGCGCATTCGTCTCGACTAGTGCTGCAGCCACACTTCGTACATCGTTAAGGTCGCCTCTGTTTCGCAAACCTGCCCGCCAAGCGGTAGGAAGTCACCTGGCCAACTCAGGCCAATCGTTCACCTTTCCCATCTCTTTAGGAGGAGCTTCACATGGCCAAGCATCGCATTTGGGTTCTGTTCATTGCCGTGGCGGTTATTGCCGTCCTGGCTGCAGCTTGTGGCGGCGGCCAACAGGCTGCACCCACGGCAGCGCCTGCGCAGCCCACACAGGCGCCCGAGCCAACCAAGGCGCCGGAACCGGTCGCGGTCGGCAAGATCAAAGTCGGCACCAATGCCGAATATCCCCCGTTCGAGTCCGTGGATGAGAACGGCAATGTTGTCGGCTTCGATATCGACGTCTTGAACGCCATTGCCAAGGCCGCCGGCTTCGAGGTTGAGTTTGTCAACACGCGCTGGGACGGCATCTTCGTGGCGCTGGCAAGCGGCGAGTTCGACGCCGTGGCTTCGGCAGCGACCATCACCGATGAGCGCAAGCAGACCGTGGACTTCAGCGAGCCTTATTTCAATGCCGGTCAGATGATCGCGGTGAAGAAGGGCAGCCCGATCAAGAGCCCGGCCGATCTGGCCGCGAAGCGCATCGGCGTCCAGCTCGGCACCACCGGCGACATCTGGGCGACGGAGAACAGCAAGGGTGAGGTTGTCCGCTACGACGAGATCACGTTGGCCTTCCAGGCCCTGGCCCAGGGCGACGTCGACGCCATCGTCAACGATGGCCCCACCTCACTCAGCATTGCCAATGCCAACCCCGAGATGAACGTCGAGTTGGTGGGCGAGCCTTTCACGGACGAGTACTATGGCATCGCCGTCAACAAAGGCCGTCCGGAAGTATTGGCCGCCATCAACAAAGGCCTGAAGGCCATCCGCGAGTCCGGCGAGTACGACGCCATCACCGAGAAGTGGCTCAGCGTCACGCCGGCTGCCGCTACGGCAGCCCCTGGTATGGTCATGGCGGCGGAGAACTGTGATTACGGTGGCATTCTGAAGGAGATCGCGGCGGTGGATGCGCTGACGGTCAAGTTCAGCCTGTGCAAGCCCGACCCGGCGTTTCTGTCCAAGGCGGCCTTCTCGGCCTTCGCCATCCAGCCATCGGAGTGGCTGGAGAAGACGGGCGGGACGGGTGAGCTGCTGCAGAAACCGGTTGGCACGGGGCCCTACATGGTAGATAGCTGGAACCGCGGCGACAGCATCGTTTTCAAGCGCAACGACAACTACTGGGGTGAGAAGGCAGTGGCCAAAACCCTGGTCTTCCGGTGGCTGGCGGAAGGCGCCGGTCGTTTGCTCGAGCTGCAGTCCGGCACGGTGGATGCGATCGACAACCCCAGCCCGGACGACTTCGAGACCATTGCCGGGGACTCTACGCTGCAGTTGGTGAAGCGTCCGGCGCTGAACGTGTTCTACGTGGGCATGACGAACACGTTCAAGCCGTTCGACGACGTCAATGTGCGGCAGGCCATTGCCAAGGGCATCGACCGGCAGCGGATCGTGGACACGTTCTACCCTGAAGGGTCGGAGGTGGCGAGCCACTTCACGCCATGTGCGATTCCGAACGGCTGCGTGGGTGAGGAATGGTACGAGTTTGACCCTGAAGGCGCCAAGGCGCTGTTGGCAGAGGCCGGTTTCCCTGATGGGTTTGCGACGAAGCTCTACTACCGAGACGTGGTACGTGGCTACCTGCCCGAGCCGGGGGTTGTGGCTCAGGATATCCAGGCGCAGTTGAAGGCGAACCTGAACATCGACGCCGAGATCGAGGTGATGGAGTCGGGCGCGTTCATTGCCGAGTCGCAGGCGGGACGTTTGAACGGCATCCACCTGCTTGGTTGGGGCGCCGATTACCCGCACGTTACGAACTTCCTGGACTACCACTTTGGAGAGGCCCAGGCCCAATTTGGCAACGCCCATCCCGAGATTTTCAACAAGCTCGTGGAAGGCAGCCAAATCGCCGATCCTGCCGAGGCCGCGCCGGTCTACACCGAGGCCAACAACAAGATCAAGGAACTGGTGCCGATGGTGCCGATCGCCCACGGTGGTTCGGCAGTAGCCTGTCGTGCGGACGTTGAGAACTGTCATGCCAGTCCGCTGACGACCGAGATTTTCAGCGTCGTGACGCCTGGTGATCGGGACACCCTGGTGTGGATGCAGAACGCCGAGCCGATCAGCCTGTACTGCAGCGACGAGACCGACGGCGAGTCGCTGCGGGCGTGCGAGCAGGTGACGGAGGCGTTGTACAGCTACGAGGTGGGCGGGACGGCGGTGGAGCCGTCGCTGGCGACCTCGTGCGAGACGAATGCGGACCTGACGGAATGGGTCTGCAAGCTGCGCGCGGGCGTCAAGTTCCACGATGGTACGGACCTGGATGCGAACGATGTCGTGACGTCGTGGGGCATCGTATGGGATGCGGCGAACCCGCTGCACAAGGGCAACACCGGGGCCTTCGAGTACTTCTCGACGCTCTGGGGCCTGATGAACGTGCCGCCGGCGGCCGAGTAGGTTCTTGTCAGCAACCCTCTGACTGTTTTGGGGGGCACGGCGCCCCGCCGTGCCCCCCAAAACTTAGCTTCGTCTCAATTAGGCTGATGCCAGGGTGAAACGCCCGGACTTCAAGCGCACGACTCTGTTGATTCCACTCTTACTTTGGTTTAGGACGGTATGATTCGCTCCTTCCTCTGGCACTAATTCCGAGGCCCGTCAGCATGACCGATGAAATCTTGGCGGCCGGCGCCACTGTTCCCGAGCCGCCGCTGCTTGCGGCCAGGCTCGCTGTTCATGAAAGTCCCTGGCGGCAGCGTCTGCGCGTCTTCATGCACCAGCGCTCGGCCATCATAGGGATGGCGATCATCGGTTTTCTGATCCTCGTTGCCATCTTCGCCGAACAGATCGCTCCCTACAGCCCCACGCAGGTGCTCGTGGGCATTGAGAAGGTGAAGAAGCGCCAGCCGCCCTGCATCCATCTCCTCGGCTGCCCCGAAGACCAGCCCCAGCATCTGATGGGGACCGACGGCAACGTCCGCGACGTGTTCAGCCGCGTGGTGTTTGGGTCGCGGGTTTCGCTGGCGGTGGGCTTCTTCACCGTGATCGGAGCGGTGATCATCGGGGTCGTTCTCGGCGCTGTGGCAGGGTACGCAGGGCGATGGGCAGATGATGGCATCATGCGCAGCCTTGATGTGCTCCTGGCATTCCCCGCCCTTCTGCTGGCCATCGCCATTGTCAGCGTCTTGGGACCGGGGTTGACCAACGCCATGCTGGCCATCGCCATCGTCTCCATTCCCATTTACGCCCGCGTGATGCGTTCCGTGGTGTTGTCGGCCAAGGAGCAGGATTACGTTCTGGCAGCCCGCACCCTGGGCGCACCTTCCTCTCGTATTCTGTCAAAGCACATCCTTCCCAACGCCATCTCCCCGCTGATTGTCATCGCCACGTTGGGCATTGCCACGGCCATCCTCGATGCGGCGGCGCTTTCGTTCCTCGGTTTGGGCGCCCAGCCGCCCATGCCGGAATGGGGGGCCATGCTGAGCGCCGAACGCAATCAGGTGTTCAGCGCCCCTCATCTGGTGTTCTTTCCCGGCCTGGCCATTGCCCTGACCGTCTTGGGCTTCAATCTGCTGGGCGACGGGCTGCGCGATGCCCTCGACCCCAGGATGAAGAACCGCTGATCGCCTGTCGCCCAGGCACAATCGTCATGTCAGATCTCACCGGGCAGCCGCCGGCGATGTCACCGCTCTCACCCGATCCAGAATCTCGCGGACGCGGGCGCATGGGCATGGCGATTCCTTGGGACTCGATGCCCTGGTGGGCGATCATCGTATTGATCTTGGGCGTGTACGTCGGCTACTCGGTCTTTGCCAACGCCTACTATACCGATGCGCTTTACTTCATCCTCGATCTGCCGTGGAACAAGCAGGTGGTGGCGACGGTGGGCGCCGGCGACATTGCCGCCGATGGTAGTTGGTCGTACACCTTCACCCGGCCGCTGGCGCCCGGCGAATAC
>CAZHTZ010000126.1:0-12857 GCA_964535455.1 uncultured Caldilineales bacterium | reverse complement strand
GGCGCCTGCAGGGTGAAAGCGGCGGTGCCGCTGATGGCGCCGGTGGGGCCGGTCACTTCACCGCGGAAGCGGCAGTGGTCCGGCTCGCTCTGGTCTTCCACCTTGACGTAGGTCTCATAGGCGCCGTTGACGGCGGACAACCAGACCAACAACTGGCCGCGGTACTCGCCGGCGGTGACCTGCTCCAGACGCTGGCAGCCGGGGATGAGGCTGATCAGCGACGTGGGGTCGAAGATGCGCGGCCAGACGGCGGAGCGGGGGGCGTCGAGGGTGTAGGAGCCGGAGAGACGCATGGGTTGCAGGTGGCAGGTGGCAGGTGGCAGGTGGCAGGTAGCAGGTTGCAGGAGACCGGGAGGTCAGAAGACAGAGGACAGAGGAGGGAGGATTGGCGGGGATGAGGGGATGGGGATTGACGGGGGAATGGCCGTAGGGGGGATGGGGGCAACCACGGGGGGTTGCCCGTACGGTGGTCAGCGGTCGCTGTGGTGGAGGGCGGACTCGACGTGGTCGAGATGGGTGAGCATGGCCTGGGCGGCGGCCTGGGGGTCGTGGGCTTTGAGGGCGGCGACGATGACCTGGTGGTCGCCGACGCTGGCCAGGCGGACGGCGGGGGCGGCGCCGGTGCGCGCCCGACTGACCAAGCCCAGGCGTCCGAGGCTGCTCATGATGCGTTTGAGCAGAGGGTTGGCGGCGGCATCGGCAATGAGGTTGTGGAGAACGAGGTCGACTTCGAGGAAGAGGGTGGCGTCGTCCGCCGCCTCCACCGAGGCGGCGACCATGTCCTCTAGCACGGCCACCTGGCCGGGGGTGATGCGCTCGGCGGCCAGCCGGGCGATGGCCACTTCCAGGATGCGGCGCACCTCAAACAGGTGCAGGATAAGGGAGTCGTCGAGCGAGAGGGCGAAGTCGAGCGGCTCCACCAGCAGGTCGGGGTCGAGCGAGGTGACGTAGGTGCCGTCGCCCTGCCGGGTCTCGAACACGTTCATCATGGCCAGCGCCGCCAGGGCCTCGCGCAGGGAGGGGCGGCTGACCTGCATGGCGGCGGCCAGGTCGCGCTCGGGCGGCAGCTTGTCCCCCGGCTTGAGGTGCCGCTCGCGGATGAGGTCGAGGAGCCGGGCGGAGATCTCCTCGGGGACGGCGCTCTTTTTGATGGGGATAAATGAGGTCACGGGTGGTGGGTAGCGGGTAGCGGCAGACCAGGGGACCGGGGGAAGAGGACAGAGGACAGAGAACGGCGACTGAGGCCTGAGCGCAGACGTCTGAAGCCGGAGGATGGAGAGGAAACCCCTTGTGTGGTGGCCGTGGCGGGGAGACGACACGGGCGGGGGAACGACATTGGTCAGACCACTTGACCGTATCGTAACAGAAGTTACGGTTGGGTGTCAAAGGGCAGAGGCCTACCCATCGCACCTGCTCAGGCGAGATCGAACTCGTCGCGATCGATGCCAAGCTGGGTCAGAATGGCACTGAGCGTACCCTTTGGGATATCAACAGCCACAAGCTTTTCAGGAAGCGGCTGGCCCGTTTCATTCATTACCTCGATCAGGTCGCGAGCAATGTCAGGCGCCAGACGGATGATTTCCTCTGCGGTGCCGGCCTGAATGATCAACCCTGGCAGGTCGGGACTTGTGCCCAGGTAGGGGCCTTCCGGCAGACGTTCGATTTCGAGAGTAATCGCGTAGGCTGACATGGCTGACCTCGTTGGCCTGGTGGTACAAGTACCAGAATAGCACAGCATCAGGTGAATCAGCGCGTACTACCCCCGCTTTTACCTTATGTTCATGAACAGGACGTCACGTTCTCCGAATTCGGTCGTCCGGCAGGAGGGATGCTATGATCGGTGATCGGTTGAGAGACACTCAGGAGACATCCATGCCAAGACGGCAAACGCAAAACACCACTGGCATTCGCGGGACGGGCGTGGTAGACGCCAGTGCTGTGTGGCGGGTCTTTGAGTGTTCCCGGCCAAGTTGTGACCAACTGATCAAGGTCTCAGAGGACTGGATTGAGGAGCAACACACCAGCGGTGTATCGGTTACCGTCGAATGTCCCAAGTGCGCCTTCCAGAACACAGAATGATGTAGTTGAACGGGCGGCGCGCTGGAAGTATTGCCGGGTCTGCGAGTGGCTTCAACCGCTGGACAACTTCCACGAGCATAAGCCGCACGGCAGGTCGTTCCGGTCAGGCCATCAGCTTGAGTGTCGCGTTTGCAAGAATACGCGAATCAACCCTGATCTTAACCCCAAGCGCACGAGTGATCAGCACCGCGAAGCAGCGCAGCGTCGCCGGTTGTACAGCCTGATCTCCGGCGAAGAAGGCAAGATCGATAGCCATGCCGTGTTCGAGCGTTTTGGCGGCCGCTGTTTCAATTGCGACAAGCCGCTGACTTACAGGGTGCGCGGCGCGAAAGATTACGATCTCGATCATACGCTGCCAGCGAAACACCTCTGGCCTCTCAGCACGGGCAACGCGACCTTGTTGTGCAGCGAGTGCAACAACGCCAAGCACGACAAGTGGCCTTCGGAATTCTACAGGCCTGAGCAGCTCAAGGCATTGGCTCGCTTGACGAGCATCAAGTACGATTTCCTCAGCGGTCCACCCAAGTTGAATCCGAAAGCCGTCGAGGCGATCCTAGCGAACGTTGACCGGTTCATCGAGCAGTGGATCGCTTACCCCGATGATATCAAGAAGGTGCGACAACTCATCTTGGACATGAACGACGTAGACATCTACACCTCGGCCAGCATAGTGCCGGACTTCCTGAAGGGCTGATGTCAGTGGAGCACGAGATACTGGTGTTCCACCACGGTGCCCTTGTCGCGAATCCCGTGCGACTCACAGTGCTCGACGCTCTCGGAGAAGGTGTCAGCCACGCAGAACCAACGGCTCGCGACACGTGCGAGCGCCTGGGCCATGTCGCATTTGCGGCTTTTACCCAGGTGGAGCACCATCACCCCGTTGCTTTTCAGGCGCTCGCGCCCCTGCCGGAAGATCGGCTCATAGATCTCGAAACTCGTCTTTTGACGTTCATCCACAAATGCCAGAGGTCGGATGCGGAAATCGGCCGCTTCCCAGCCACAAAACCAGAGGCGCATCCAGTTCGCCAGGTAGAAGCGCGTACTGTCGAAGAATGGCGGCGACGTGATGATGGCGTCCAGCCGGTCTACCTGTTGCGGCCACCAGGAAGTAGCGTCCTGAAACATGGCTTGGCCGGGCGCGAACTCCTTCGGATATGCCACCGCCAGGCTGCGCTCGACTTTATCGCGCAGGCGCGGCAGCAGAGCCCGATACTCGAATTCTCCTGTCGGCGCGAAAGGCGTGATCGGGTGCGAGCAGCGGCTGAGGGCATAGGGTCGATTGCCATGGAGAATGTGTAGGAGGGCAGCGAATACCAGCGATTCAGAAGGCGTCGCGGGCGGGTGCTTCAAGAAGTAACGCCGAGCCAGCAAAATCTCGCGGAATGTGTTCTGCTCGAAGTAGTCCGGCAACGGGCCGTTGAAATGGATCGTCTGCGCCGCGCCCCGTTCGTCATCTGTGACTTGTTCGCGTTGCACGAACTCGGCCAACGCATTCAAGAGCTGTTCGCAGGCTGCTGCATCAGGCTGCCCCAGCTTGGCCGCTGTGATGTGCAGGGCTGCCGGACTGATGTCGAAAGACCACGTTCTAACCCCTTGCAGCGCCGCCTCGAACGGAATTGTACCCACCCCGCCAAAGGGATCGAGCAAAGCGCCACCAGCAGGCGCAAACGTCTTGACCAGGTACGCAGCCAACGAAGGCTTCATTTTCCCCTGGTAAGAACAGAGCGAGTGCAACGGATGACCCCAGTTGCGCTTGGCGAAGTCACCTTGTTGGTGCGGCAGCTCGTCCTTGAATTTGGACCAGGCGTCATGCCAGGTGGGAAACAGCGAGAGCTGTTTTTCGCGGACAGCCGGTTTCTGAGTTGTCGAAACGCGGAAAACGAGCAAGCTCTGGCGTAAGGGCAGTCCGTTGCGCGACATGCGCTTGCGCAGGGTGACGTCACGTTCCAAAGCGTAGCCTTGAGTCTGTAGGATTTCGGCCAGTAGCTTGTCAGTTGGCACGTGAACAGAACTATATTGGGAATCACCGATGTCAACAGCAACAATCGCGCCGTCTCTCAGATGCTTCCGGATCCCACCGAAGACCGCTTTCATGTCGGCAAAGTAACCGCCAACCATGCGCGGAATACGCTGGTCATAGGCCGTCGCCGCCAGTTTTGCCACAACTGCTCTGGTGACCTCATCAGTGTCGTCGTTATGCTTGCCGACCGTGACGTCGTTTATGCCCGCAGTGATCGCTTTGCGTCGGAAACCTGCCAGATCCTCGGCCGAGCTCAGGCAGCGGAGGAACCAGAGCTCGATCTTGGTGTTGCGGAAATAGTTCGTGCCGTTGAGGTATGGCGGGCTGGTAATCACGGCGTCGAGGTTCAGTGCCGGTAACTGCTCCAGGCTGCGCGCGTTCTCGCATACCAGCGACGGTCGTTGCAGAATGGGCTTAAGCTGTTCCAAATCGCCTGCTATCAGGACCAACTGGCTCTGCACAGTTGGCACGAAATCCGCAGAGTGCCTCTTGAGTTCCTCTTCCGTTTTGTACCGCACATCCCCTCGCCGGATCAGCCGCGAGGCTGGAAGCAAGCTTGCTAGCACCGCCACAGTCAGGAATTTCGCTGTCAGCGATTCAGTGCAGGCCAGCCGATCAATGACGGCGCGCGCCCGCAAGACCTGATCATAGGTGGTATCGTCGAAGAACGTGCTATCACCGAAAGTGCGCCCATAGGCCCCTTCCAGCTCCACATCGCACCCAATTTCGCTAAGTTGTTGCTCGAATTTGTCCGCATGTTTCCGAAGCGAAACGGCCATGTTCAGGCGTGTCGGTTCCGGCAGAGTCAAGGCGGTTAGTTTGACATCGGTCAGGTATTGCAGCAACGGGTTGAGTTCGCAGTAGAATGCCTGGCGGCCCAAACGAGCGATGGTCAGTGGCGTTGTGCCAGTGCCCGAAAACGGGTCAAGGATCCTGGCTGCGTGCGGGGCGAGCTGACGGACAATTTCCTCGACGAAACGCGGAGAGTAGCCCTCCAGGAAGGGATACCAACGATGGAGCGGTTCCGCCTGTCCGCCCTTGAAAGTTGTCTGAATTGGCTCGAATACGACATCATCTTCGTCCCCAATACCCGGCAAGTTGTATTGCACTGACGGCTCTCGTACTGCACGGTGCTTCTGACGAAGCAGGCGCAGGCAGTATGTGTTGACGGCCAATTCCTCGAGCGCCGCCGCCTGTTGAAGCGAGGCAAAGGTGGGGTGGCCGATCAGTTCGCGCAATTCTTGGCTAGACAACACCTGCACAAGCTCGTAGACGTCGGCATCTTTCTCACCGAACGCCAACGTCAGATTCTTCTGGCGCGATGATGTAGCAGGATAGTCAGAGAAATAGACGGTCTTGAACCTTTGACTCATGTCGAACAACATACCATAGAATGGTAGTTACATACAAAACGTCCTGATCCCCTGTGGCAGACAAACCATTAGCTTCACCCGCAGGCTGAGATATACTCTTGCCGTAACGCTGTCTTTACAATGTGGAGGTGAACAGTGGTTTTGGATACTGTCAACCTGGTAGTGCGGGTGCCCAAGACTTTGCGCAGGCGCGCCCGGGCCGTGGCCGTGCTGCGCGGCGAAACGATCTCGGACGTGGTACGCACGGCGTTGGCCGACCACGTTGCCCGGTCTGAGAGCGAGCCTGACGACGTGCGCTTTGTCGATGAGGTCCTCGCTCGCATTGCTAAGGGCGCGCCCACGTACTCGCATCAAGAGATATGGGATGAAATCGACCGGCGCGAGGCGGCGGGTGAGCTACCGGATCAGGTACTCGGATGAGGTCAAACGCGCATTGCCGCGCCTGCCAGGCCGATATCGCCAACGCGCCAGGAGAGCATCGAGGCTCTGGCTGACAATCCCCGACCGACCGGCGCCGCAGAGCTGCGGAATCGGCCTGGTGTTTTTCGGGTGTGGTTGAACGCGTGGCGGATCATCTATCACGTTGACGACGACAATGGCGTCCTGCTCATCATTGGGATTCGGTACAAGACCGGACCTGAAACGTATGAGGATCTAGATCAAGGCTAGACCCAGCCGCAGGCTCGAAGGCTAGTGAAGTTCGGAGAGCGGGTAGGCGGCGACGGGACGACGCGGATGATCCCCAGAGGTGAAACGCACCCTGTGAAATTTGCACCCTCAACACAAGCTGTGTATAATTGTTGGCGAGACTTTCCTTTGGCGATTCGGTTTCATGCCTATATTTGCTGAAGGAGGTCTCATTTTTTGGGGTACAGGGGGCAAGCACAGAGGGCAACCACGGGGGTTGCCCCTACCATGTGTGCTGCGGTCGGGAGGCGTCACCAAGCCACCGCACAGGTACGGGGGAGGCCGCCAGGGTGCGGACGAGCTTCTGGTCGGCGGTGATCAGCGGCGCTGACAGGCGCCGGGCCAAGGCGATGTAGGCTGCGTCATAGGCTGTGATCCGGTAGTCGATGGCGATGTCAAGCGCCTCGCTGACCAGTTCTGCTGTCGGTGTGTTCTGCAAGGCGAGCAGTTCCAGTTGGGACATGAATTCTCGCGCCTGGCCGGCAGGCAGACCCAGCCGCCGGTTGTGCTTCCACAGGATGTTTGCGCACTCGATGTAGAAGAGATCGGGCACGTGCAACCTGGCTGGGGGATCGTCCGCCAAATGGGCAAACAATCCATGGGCTTCGTCGGACAGACCCTCATCCAGGAACAGCTTGACCCCAACACTGGCATCCACCACACAAACGAGTGCGATGGGCTCGATCATCGCGCCCGATCCTCACGCAGGAGTTCGACGCTGTCAGGCGCGCCAGCGGGTGGGGTGAAACGGCGACGGCGGATAGCGTCCAGGACGTTGGCTTGCTGCTGGCGGCGTGACTCAGCGGCCAGAGCGGTCTCCAACAGCGCCACCACTTCTGCGCTTAGAGAGCGCTGTCTGGCCTGGGCAAGTTCGCGCACCTGAGCATACAACGCATCAGGCACACTGCGAACGTGAATGGTAGCCATGACTGCCTCCTGATCTGGTCTGAACGGACATTGGGCCGTGACCATACCGCATGTGGTTGCATAATGCAACCACATGCGTCATCGCGTCAGTCCGGCGGAACAAGGAGGCGACCGGGCCGGTCGCCGTACACCCAACCGGTGTTAGCGGCAGCTAGCGGGAATTTCGAGCGGATAGACGGCGAGGTCGGTGTCGTAGACGATGGGGATCAAGGCGCCGGCGCCAGCCTGGATGTCGATGCGCATCGTGCCCTCGCCGAACGGGGTGTTGAGGACGAATTCGTGGGAGCCAGAGGACAGGTCCAGGAGGACGCGGCCGGGCGTGTCACCCTTTTTGGCGGGGACATCCCACCTCTGGGCGACGTTGGCCTTATCGATGTGCAGCGGTTCGCCAATGTGGTTTTCGACCAGCAGGAGGCCCATGCCCGGCTTGGGTTTGTGGAGATAGGGTGGGCAAGGCTTGCCACTAGCGACAGGGGCGGGTGGGGAAGCGGGCGCAGCGGCCACCGCCAGGCTGCCCAGGTCGTCGTCGAAGTCGAGCAACTTGCTCGCCATCCAGGCCTGGGGCGTCCCGGACAGGTCGAGCTTGACCCACTGGCTGTCGGCGGTGCGGCCCGCCGCCTGGACGCGGTCGTCCAGGCGGCGGGTCGCAACCACGGGAAAGTTGGTGGAGGGGCCGCTGCGGACGTTGGCAGTCTCAGAATTGACGGTGGCGTTGCCGGACTCGGAGCTGCTGGCGCCGCCATCCCCCTGGCTTGTTACCGGCTCCGGCAGGGTGTCCACCACCTCGAAGGTATTGAAGACACGGTCGGCGGCCTGGAGGTCGGCGTCGGTGAGGGCCACGACCATCATCAGCGTGA
Source organism: uncultured Caldilineales bacterium (assembly GCA_964535455.1). GTDB lineage: Bacteria > Chloroflexota > Anaerolineae > J102 > J102 > SSF26. The sequence goes on along the minus strand of CAZHTZ010000126.1, from coordinate 4,914 downwards.
AGTAGCTGCGATCCTCAGGTGCGGCGATAACCACGAAGGTGACGCTGTTGGAGGCGCCGCATTCTGAGTATTTGTCGACGCGGCCCGTGTAGACCTGGTCGGCGTAGTCGCTGCGTCCCTCGTACTGGTTACAGGTATCCTCGAAACTGGTCTGGTCGAGGAGGGCATCGGCGTCGAACTGGTCGGGGTCCGTCACGGACGCCGACAGGTAGACGAGGGGCCCGTCCGTGGCGCCAGTTGGCTGGGCGGTCAGCTTGGCGCCGATGACCTCGCCGTTATCTAGCGTCCAGGGGCTGCCATCGATCTCGTCCCATTCCTCGGGCACTTCCATAACCAGGGCGCCGGAATCGTCGGTGATGCGCACGTAGTTCTGGTAGGTTGGCTCGGAAGTGGTGGATGAAGTGCCGGCCTCGACGTCCTGCTGTCCCTGTTCTTCAAAAGAGAACGCCATTTCCAGGGGACGCCCGTTGAGCTGGCCGTCCCAAACGTCCTTGGTGGCGAAACGCACGACGCTCACCTTGAGCGTGTCCTCAGGCGAGTGGGTGCGCAAAATATCGCAGTAATCGGCCATGGTGCCGTCTTTGGCCAGGTCGAGACCCTCCATGTTGATGATGATGTCGCCCCCCTTGATACCGGCCTTGTCGGCGATGGAGCCTGACTGGACGGACGATGCCCAGATGCCGGTGAGACCCGAATCGAAGGTCATGGCTTCGGAGTTGATGCCGATCGAGTCCACGTTCTTGCGGTTGCGGAGCTGCTCAAGCACGGGAATGGCGGCGATGCGGCCAATGGCGTAATACTGGTTGCTCTCGGCGCGGCCACGGTAGTTCACGCCCACCACCTGGCCGTCAGCGGTGACCAGGGGACCGCCGGAGTTGCCCGGGTTGATGGTGGCGTCGTGTTCGATGACCGTATCGACCGAGGCCCAATTGGTTTCACCGGCGGCGCGTTCTTTCGACACAATCCCGCGTGTGAGGGTGTACTCAGGGTCGCCAAGCGGAAAACCGGCGGCATAGACGTCGAGGCCCGGCTTCGGTCTTCCTTCGTACCACTGCAGGAAGGGATAACCATCGCCGTCGACATCGATCACGGCCAGGTCGGAACACTCCGACACGCCCAACACCCGGGCGTTACGCGAGCGGGTCTCGCCCCCCACCCAGACCTTGAGGAGCGCGGCGCCCCCGGCGACGTGATTGTTGGTGACGGCGATACCCGAAGGATCGATGATGAAACCGGAGCCGCGGCCGGAGCTACTGGTTGCTTCGCCAACGGGGTTGACGGACATGGCCTGCGCCTCAATCTGCACGACGGCCTTCTGCACGTCGTCCAGCGTGGTGATGAGACCGGGGATGGCAGTCGGCTCGGCGGCGGGCGGCTCGGGCGTGGCCGTGGGAGGCACCGGCGTGTTTGTAGGTGGTAGGGGCGTGGCTGTGTCAGCGACGGTGGGCGCTGGTGGGGCAGCGGTAGGTGTGGCGTTGCCTCCACCACAAGCAGCCAAGAAGATGACGGCTACAACCAGGAATAGGTATCGCATCGTATTCTCCTCACTGAAACGCACTATGGAATGAGACCGGATGGCTAGACAGATGCCGAAGGATTGGTTGGGGTGTCCGAGGTTGGTTGGGCGAAAGATGAGTCCGGAGGTGGGAGGTCTTGCGAGAGTTGGGACGAAACGGTAGGCGTGGTCACGGTCAAAGTCGCAGGGGCGTCCTTGGGCGGGAGTGGAACCGGGGCGCCGGGTGAGGTGTCAGGCCACGCGGGGCGGTTCTGCAGCCAGGTATAGGTCCGGATCAAGGCGTCGTGCTCCAAGGGGTCGAGCTGCCCTTTGAAGTGCATCAATTGGTTGCGCACCTGCCGCACTCGTTCCATCAAAGTGGAGAACACGGAGCGCGGGCCCAGCACGGCCTCGAAACGCGGCCAGTTGTCATCGTCCACCATCAGCCACACCTGGTCGCCGAAACTGAGCTTGTTGGGATTGCGGCGGGCCCACTGGGGATTCTCCGGGTCAGGGCCAAAGGTGGCAATGGCGGCGGCATTGAGGGATACCTTGTCCGGGAAGGCCCTGGCCACGTGGTCGCGCAACAACAGCTCGATCTCCTCGACGAGGATGATACCCTCGAAAAGGGAGCGAAAGAAGTTGGTCATGTCTTTGCCTGTGAGGATGGCGACCGGTCTCGTTCCCTTGACGACGACCGCGGCATAGGCGCCGGGGGCCGTGAGGCGGTCCACGGCCTTGTAGAGAGTGTCGCCCACGTCCAGGGTCAGGGCAGGCTCCATGACATGATGAACGGGTAGATCGAGCAATGGGGCATTGCCGCCGGTATGGAAGTAGAGGCCCAGGATGCCCTGCTGCGAAACCATCCCCAGCAAAGCGCCAGCCTCATCGACGACAGGCAGCTGCCCGAAGCGGTTCTCGGTCATGAGGCGCAGCGCCTGGCCCACCGTCGCCGTGGCCATGGCATAGACGGGTGGCTTGCGCCCCGCCAGCAATTCGGATAACGGGTGGAGCTGCACGTCAGGCAGCGGCAGCGGCGCCTTTCCTGCGCTCGATGCAGATGTGATCGCGAACTGGTTGTTGAGCCAGAGTACGGTGCGGCGGAGAGCATCCATGCCCAGGGCATCAGGCCGTCCCCGAAAATGGGAGAGTTGGTTGCGCACGTTGCGCACCCTTTCCAGGAGCGGGTCGAACAGGGTTTTGGGCCCCAGCGAAGGCTCAAACACCGGCCAGTTGTCAGGGTCGCTGATCAAGATGAGCAGGTCGCTGAAGGTCACATAGTCCTCGCCACGGGCAGGCCGGTTCTGGTTCTGCTTATCGGGGCCAAACGCGGCCATCAGAGCGCTGCGCCTGATGTCAGCATCAGGATAGGCGTGGTCGACACATTCGCGGAGCGACACCTCGATCTGCTCCACCATCAGCAAGCCCTCAAACAGGGAGTGGAAGAACCGGGTCATGTCTTTGCCAGTGAGGATGCCCACCGGCTTCCCCGCGTCCATGCCGATGACGGCGGAGACGCCGCGCGTGCGCAAGTGGTCCACGGCCTCAAGCAGATCCTCCTGGATGTCCACCGTGGAGGCCGGCTCCTGGAAATGCCGGACCGGCAGATGCAGCAGATCCACACCGCCGCCGGCGTGAAAGTACAGGCTCAAGATGGATTGCTGTGAAATGACCCCCCGCAGCACGCCGGTCTCGGACACGACCGGGAGCTGGCTCACGCGGTTTGCAAGCATGATCTGCATAGCATCGCCCACGCTGGCGGTGTCAGTGACAGTGAAAACGTTGCGGCGCCCTTCAAAAAGCTGTGCCAGGGTGTAACGCGCCATAGCAGTCTCCGAAGTGACAGTGAAGCCGCGATCACGCCCGGCTCTAATCTACCGGCGCGTGCCCGTCGCAGCTAGTCCGTGTATTGTGCCATGCCTGAAACGAGGCTGCAACCCGGCATTAGGCTTTGCCTGACCTCCGCGAGGCTCGCCTGGCAGCAGGCAAAGTTGTGTGTGCGCAATCCAAGCATTTGTAGAACAGTGGCCTCCCGGAGGTCTATCAGAAGTCGCCAGTTCTGCCGAGCTGGGGCTCGGCGTTCCCAGGGCTTCCGGCTACTTGACACGCTGAGACGGGGGGTCTATACTACGCTTTGTAAACTCATTGGACTTACAAAGCAGCGTTTTCCATGCTCCTTGCTCGCGATCAGAAGCTCACCCAGGACGGCACCAGGCTCCATAACCGCCGGCTTGTGCTGAAGGCGATCTACAACGGCGCCACCCTCAGCCGCGCCGATATTGCCCGCCTGACAGGCCTGACGCGCACGACCGCCTCCAGCGTGGTGGCGGAACTGATCGACGATGGCTTGGTCACGGAACTGGGGCATGGGCCGTCGGCTGGTGGCAAGCCTCCCACCCTCTTGCAGGTGGTGGACGAGGCGCGGCAGGTGATCGGCATCGACGTGGCGCGAGCCACGGTGCAGGGCGGGCTATTCGATCTGCGAGGACGGGTCTTGCACCGCGTCAGCGCGCCTGCCGCCTCCGGGAATGGCCGTCCTGACCTTGCCCAGATCACCGGTCTGATCGATGACCTGGTGACGGCCGCCGACCGGCCCCTGGTGGGCATCGGCGCTGCCCTACCTGGTCTCATCGACCCCATCAGCGGCGTCATCCACCAGACCGGCGTCCAGGGCTGGCAGGAGTTCAGCCTGGGCGATGAACTGCGCCAGCGCTACGGCCTGCCCATCCAAGTGGTCAACGATAGCCAGGCGGCGGCGTTGGCGGAATACACCTTTGCCGACCACACCGCCCACAGCCTGGCGGTCGTGCTCCTGAAACGGGGAGTGAGCGCCGGGATCGTTCTGGACGGCCAGGTGTATCACGGCGCCAGCTATGGCGGGGCCAGCGAGATCGGCCATGTCCGGGCGGTCGAGGGCGGGGAGCTATGCTCCTGCGGCCACTTCGGCTGCCTGGAAACGGTGGCCAGCGAGCGGGCCCTGGTGCGCTGGGCGAAAACCCTGTACCGCAATGACGCCGGTTCGCTGCTGCGGACGCTGGCGCCGGCGGCGGCGGTGGTGGATTTCGCGGCGGTCTTGCAGGCCTTCCAGGCAGGAGACCCTGGGCTGGAGCAGGTGGTGGGCCAGGTGGCCCGCTATCTGGGTGCGGCCGTCGCCAGCCTTGTCGCCGTGCTGAATGTCCCGCTGGTGGTGCTGGCGGGACGTCTGGCCCGTCTGGGCGACCCCTTCACCAACGCCATTGCCGCCGAGATGCAGCAACGGCTGCTGGCGCCGCTGGCTACTCGGGCTGAGGTGAAAGTGAGCATGTTGGGCGACGACATCATTATGTCAGGAGCCGCTGCACTCCTGCTTTCGAGCGAGCTTGGAGTGGTGTAGACGACCGCAGACGGCAGACGACGGACCGCAGACGGCGATCGGCAAC
>CAZHTZ010000125.1:0-13089 GCA_964535455.1 uncultured Caldilineales bacterium | reverse complement strand
TCCTGCAAGTCGTTCCCCTATTTTACCCTGTCTTTACCAAATTTGGATCTGCTGATCACAACCTTGCTCCGTGTAACCTTGTTGGCTCGAACTGCACCTAACAGGATGAGACTCCCAAACCACTTTGAGCCAAGGACAAACACAAATGGAAGAGATGATCATCGACTTCCCCGGCGGCGCCCGGGTAGACGCCCACTTCGGCGGCTATACCATCAAGACCGACCAACCTCCTATGGGGGGTGGCGAAGGTTCGGCACCCACGCCCTTCTCCCTGTTCCTCGCCTCCCTCGGCACTTGCGCCGGCATCTACGTGCTGGGCTTCTGCCGCCAGCGCAATCTGGCGACGGCCGGCATGCGGCTGGTGCAGAGCGTGGAACGAGACCCGGGGACGCACATGGTTACCAACGTCTCGCTCGAAATCCACCTGCCGCCCGAGTTCCCGGACAAGTACCGAAGTGCGCTGATCCGATCGGCCGAGCAGTGCGCCGTGAAGAAACACCTTGAGACACCACCCGCGCTCAGCGTGACGACGATCATCGAGACGGCAGTGGCAGTGCCTGCCGGCGCCACCCGCTGACAGGGTAAGGTTCCCCACCCAACGAAAGCGCCCACGCGAGCCTGAACCATGTTCAGACTCGCGTGAGCGCCGCCATGACCGGTCGCGCAGCAAGAGGTGAACGCCGAGGCTAATAGGGTTCGGGGACGTCGAATTCGATCTCGGTGGCGGTGACATCGATATATTCGTGCACCTTTCGCATCGGCGAGGTGGAGACCCAGGCGCTGGACGGGGTCAGCCTGAGCGTTGCCTCCGGGGAGTTTACCGCCCTGCCCGGCCGCATTCACCATCGACCTGACCAGATGAGCGGAGGGGAGCAGCAGCGCCTGGCGATTGCCCGCGCCCTGGCGCCACGACCCCTCGCTCTGAACCCTCCACCACCGCCGGATCGCTCTTGCCCGACCCCAACTTGCCTCTGGTGATGCGAATGCCAGCGACCCGGGACGGCTTACCGGCAGTCGCAGACATGGGTGGGCTGGCAGGCCGTAGTGACCTGCCAGCCCTGGGTCAACGGGTCACTACTTCGCTTCGTCCGCAGCGGGAGGCGCGGCTTCGGTGCTTGCAGGCGCCGCAGCCTTTGCCGGGGCAGGGGCTACTGCTGGGGCAGGCGTTTCTGCCACCGCCGCTTCCGGGGCCGGTGGTTCCTCCGCCTCGCCGCCGGCTTCAACCCGGGTGATGCCAACGCCTTCGGAGGTGCTGACCGCCGAGTAGGCGACGTCCTTGCCCGCTTCCAACTGCCTGGCGATGTCGGCGCTCAGAGCCTCGGTCACCGTGTCGGCGCCCGCCTGCTGCAACTGCCGCTCGGCCTCGGCCACCCAGGTATGGTCGATCACTGCCACCAAGGCCGAAGTGCCGGGCTTGAGTGCCTCGCCGACCTGTCGCAGCCGCCCATCGGGGAAGCCGCCGTCCCGCATTTTAGCGGCCAACCCGCCGAGAGTGGCGCCGACGCCGGCCCCAGCAGCGATTCCCAAGGGGACCACCCAGGATCCCAATCACGCCACCGACAACGCCGCCGATGACCGCGCCCTTACCGCCGCCCATGTCGCCGGTCTCTTTGATGCGCAGCCTGCCATCGGCGTCTTTGGTGAGCACCGCCGCATCCTCGATGGCAATAAGGTGCTCTTTCTTGGCCTCTTTGAGCTGCTCCAACGCCCGTTCGGCTCCATAGGGGTCCTGGAATGCTGCGACGATGAATTGAACTGGTACGTCCGTCATTTTCATTGCCTCCGTAGCGGCCAATGTTAGCTTGCGGCCTCTTCCAACGCCTCGCTGGTCGCGGCCAGCGCCTCGGCCTGGCCAAGCTGCTCAGCGCCGCCAGCGATGTCGGCGACGCCTGCCATGGCCACCGTCCGTGACGCCGTCCTCAACTCATCTGAGGATTCAATCTCAAGCGCGCCTTCGACAGCTCGCAAAGCACCCGCCGCGGACATGGCTTCACTGGCCGCGGCTGCCTTCGCGGCAACGGCGATGCGGGCCATGCCTTCCACCATCTCGTTGGCGCCGATCCCGCCGACCTGGCCGGCCGTCTGGCGCATCGTCTGCGCCACAACACGAGCGGCGCCGAACTTCAAGATCGCTTCGACGGCGAGCTCATGCAGAGCCGCGCCCTTGCTCTCCAGGAAATCCGCCAGCACGGGCATGTCCCGCAGGGCAACGATTTCACTGGCCACGGCCATCTGCCCGGCGATGGCGGCGATCTCCATGCCGTGCGCCAGATCGCTGGCGGCGAGCAAACGCACGATCTCACCCTGGACTTCGATGTCCTGGGAGGCGGCGAGGATGTCGGCCCCTTCGGCCATGTCCACGACGCCAGCCGCGGCCACAACCTCGCTGATGCGGGCAACACCCTCGGCGACCATCATCTGGTCGACTCCGCGCGTCAGGTTGCTGGCGCCCGCGGCCAGCGCTTCGCGGCTGGCATCGCCAACCTCGGCCGCCACTTGCAGCTCAAGGACGCCCATTTGGGCCTGGGACGCTCCGGCGACTGCTTCCATGGTCGCGACCTCTGCGACGGCGGCGGCCGTCGCTTTCAGTTCGCTCTTGCTCCTCGATACCTGCTTGGTCCTTTGCGCCATGTTCGTTTCTCCTGAAGTGTGATGGTGGATGGTGAGGAGGCGACCGGCGCCTTTTGGGCGCCGGTCGCCTTTGAACGCTTGTCGTTACGCCAGGTGCGTCAGGCGGCCGGTGAGTCGTCCTTGAGGGCCTTTTTCAGGTTCTCTTCGGCCTCAGACGACAGGTTGGTTTGCAGGACCTTGCCCTTGAACTGCCGCAAGATCGCCATCTCGGCCGCCGGGTTTTCGTGGCTTGTGAGCAGGAACAGCGCCGAGGTGCCGGGCTTGATCTCCTCGCCCACCTCCTTGACGAACTTGCCGTCGACGCCGGTGTCCAGCAGCTTGCCCACCAGGGCGCCGCCGCCCAGACCGAGCACCAGGGCGCCGATCGGGAAGAAGATGCCGCCGAGGATCAGGCCCAGCAGGCCGCCCACGCCGGCAGCCGTCCAGGTACCGTGCGAGACCTGGTTCTTGACGTGCACCTTGCCCTCGGCGTCCTTGACGACAACGGCCGAGTCGTCAATCGCCAGGGCGCCTTCCTGCTTGCCCTTGATCAGGGCCTGGTGCACCTGCTCGGCCTCGTCCATGTTGTCGAACGTCAGTACAACGAGATTGCTTGCCATTGTGGACTCCTTTGGTGGGTAAGAAAATGGGAAAACCGTTGAAGTAGATAGTCAGGGTGAGGGCGCCGGGCCGGCGTTCTTGAATATCAACACAGGACCGCCGGCGGGCATGTTGAGCCGCAGCTCGTCGCCGCCGGGCTGCACCCGGAAGTCCTGCGCCGCCGCCAGGCTGCCGATCAGCTCCTGCGAACGGGAGTCGGGGCCGCACTCGGCCATCGTCATGGCCCCGAGCTTTGTGCGCACGCCGCCGACCTTCCCACCCTCGTAAGTGTAGGAGCCGGTGACGTTATTGCAGTCGGCCTTGATTTGCAAGTCACCATTAGCGCTGTAGATGACCTGGTACTGCTCAGGGTTTGCCACCGGGGTCTCCTGACCCTGGTAGCTGGAGCCTCGCCATTCCCAGAAGACGCCCTGGAGACCCGTGGCCGGCATACCTGTGATGCGCAAGGAGCCCACCAGTTTGTCCAGTGTGGCCAGGTCGGGCTGCCAGTCGGACGGCGGCAGCTCGTTCAGCTTTTTAGCCTGCTCTTGGATGTGGGCCTGCGGGTCGCTGTTGAACTTCTCCATGTCCGCGGCGGACATCTCGGCCTGTTTCGGCAGGCTGGCGGTGGTGACCGGATAGAAGAAGGACATCAGGTATTTGCCGTCGTTGGTGAAACCCTGATAGGTGTACATCAGGCTGGACTCGGCCGTCACGGGGTTGGCGTCCTGCGCCCAGCGACCGACGAAGCGATACCCGCTCTTGCTGGCGCTTTCCGCCTCGATTTTGGCGCGGGCGATGTGCACGGCCAGGTCGTTAAAGCCGCTCACCTCTTCGGGGGGCAGCGCCGCCAGGCCGGAAGTAGGAGGCGGCGCCTGCAACGCCACCGTCCAGGAGTAGATCTTGGTGACAGAGGTGCTGACATACGCGTTTCCGGCTTCGTCCCACATCAGCTCGTAGGCGTCCACCGGGATGAGGTACATGATCGGGTCACCGGGCTTGTTGTCATTGGGGTCGGTGACGCCGAAGTTGATCACGATGTGCTGCGGCAGCCCGGTTGGCCCCGGCGGCTGGCTGGCATCGTAGGGCGTGGCCGGGACCAGATTCGCCTGCCAACTGTAGGGCAGACCCTGGGTGTCGATGCTCACCTGCTGCGGCTTGATCATGCCCGAGCTGCCGGTAGTGGTGGCTGATGCCGGTGCGGCCGTGGGTGTGGCCGCTGCCGCCGGCTGCGGAGCCGCAGCCTGGGGGACGGCGGTCGGCTCTTGGGCCGGAGCCTGGGTCGGTTGGATCGGCGCGGCTACGGGCGCGCAACCCGCCAGGAGCACGGCCAGGATGGCCAGTGCCGCCAAGAATCGCCATGGGGTCATTTTCATCTCTTTGTGGGGTAGGTCGAACAGAAAGGTTTGGTGGGTGGCATCAGCATTTCGTGGTCATTACCTCCTCAGTAGCTCAACACCGGCCACAGAGAAGGCAATGACGATGAGCCCTCCCCACACGATCCAGTGGACGTTGCCCACCGCCATAATGGCGGCGGCCAGAAGCAGACCCACAGCAAACACAGTGCCAACCACATCGGCAAACGGTCCCTGCCGTTTGTTCTTGAAGGTCGACTCCAGGAAGCGCAGCCCTTGATTCAGCACGAGTGGGCTGCGCTGCAGCACATCGAGCAGTTCCGGCAATACCAACAGGCTATCCTTGACGATATTCAAGACATTGAACTGGTGGACAAGTATCCTACGAATATGCTTGGCCGACACTTGGGTGACATTGATGCCCGGTTCCAGAAGATTGCCGACGCCTTCCACGGTAATGAGCGCCTTGACCATCAGAATGATCTCGCCTGGGTATCGAATCCGGTACTTCCCGGCCAGCGCCACCGACTGCAGCACCAGTTGTCCGACGGAAAACTCGTGGAATGTTGGCGTTCGCAACCAACGACTGTTCAGTTCTTCCACGGCCTGGCGAAAGCCGTCGATGTCGCTGCCCCGTCCGGCGTCAGCCAGGGCCGCCAGATGACGGGCGGCGCCGGGTGCATCTCCGATTCCCAGCGAATAGTAGTAATACATCATGCGCTTCTGGGTCTCGCTGTCGAAACGCCCGACCATGCCCAGATCAATGAAACCAACGGCGCCGTCGTCAAGAATGATCAGGTTCCCGGGATGCAGATCGGCGTGAAAGAAGCCATCACGGAAGATCATGTCAATAATGGCACCAACACCCAGGTCCAGTACCCTGCTCTTCTCCGCAGGCGTCAGCGTCGCAACCGCCTGGACGCTCGGATTTCTGCCCGCGAAGTACTCCATACAGAGCACATCACGGTTGCTGAAAGCACGGTAAATCCTGGGGAAATGGACGTCAGGCTGGTCTCTGAAGTTGGCAGCGAAGATTTCGGCATTGTCCGCTTCGTTGCGTAAATCAACTTCCAGCAGCGTATAGCGCGAGAACTCGTTGATCAGTTGCCTGGGCTGATAGCGGGCCAAAAAGAGCTGAAGAAATCTGCCTAACAGGCGCAGGAGCCTGGTGTCGGTCCTGATGGTCTCGGCCACACCTGGCTTCAGCACCTTGAGAACCACTTCTTCGCCTCCGTGCAGGCGCGCCCGGTGGGTTTGAGCGAGCGAGGCCGATCCCAGCGGGATCGGTGCAACCCAGGCGAACATCGACTCAAGCGGCCGGCCAAGGTCGCCTTCCACAAGCACCGTCAGGCGGTCGAAGGGTACAGCCGGCAATTCGCTCAGCAAATTCTTCAATTCGTCGGTCAGCGCCTTCGGCAACAGATCCTCGCGCAAGCTGAGAATCTGTCCCAATTTGATGTAGGTGGGTCCCATGCGTTCGAACCGAACCCGGAACTGCACGGCAAGAGGCCGCCTGACCAGGTTCTTGTCGACAAACAGCCAGCCGAGGAACAGATAGAAGCGCAAACCCAGCACGACCAGGTTCCCGGACCTGTCCCGCGCCCTTTGATCTTGGACGTGCCAATAGGCCGAGCCATAGAAGAGGCCAGAAAGCTGCGCGGTCGTCTGGAACAAACGCCCCACCAGCCGACGGGGACGCCGCTCCACATACTGTTCAAGATTCGCCTCTTGTATCAATCCGGTTTTGACTTAGCGTTGATGGGGCTGGCGCAGGCCTGGCAGCTACGCAAGAACCCTTTGGATCTCGTTCTCAATCCGATGACTGTATTGCCAGACAGCATCGTTCTTGAGAAGCATGGACTTTGCATCCCATTGGCATTTCACCATCGTCTGACGCGAGATCTTGATGTGATGGTTAAGGGTAAAGAGGGTCTCCTGCCGTTTGGCGGCCAGGAGCAAAGTCTGGTAGGCGGGAAGTAAAGTCATGAGACTGGCCATCCGAAAACCGGCGGCGCTGTAGGGCAACGCCTGGGCATACTCGGTGGCAACATGCAGCTCCTGCACAACATCGTCGATCACTTTTCGCTTCCAAGCTGGTGGCGCACCGCTCAGCGACAACGGGGCTTCATTGGCTTGTTGGTGCCACGTGTACGGCAGATAGGAGATGCCGCGGCCGAGGTCTTCGGCGAAGTCTTTGAGAATGTTGGTCTTCTGCAGCCCGCGGCCACAGGCTTCACAAGTGGCCAGCAGCGGGCCGGCCTCCTCCTCTGATAACCCATATTGAATCACCACGAGCTCGGTCGCCATGTGGCCTACGGTCCCGGCAACGTAGAAGCAGTAGGTGTTGTAGTCAGACTCGGCAGCCAACACACGTACCCCGTGTTGGTTCTCCAGTAAGATGTGCTGGTTCGGATCTTCGATGAGGAGCATGCCGTCGGCCATGACAGACGTCCAGTGCCGAATGCTCGCGCGGCTGCTTTCCGGTATACGTGCATAGAGTTCCCACAGGAGAGACGACTCATCGACCTGCCCCATCATCGCCGCCTCCGCCTGCGTCAGCCCAGGCCACGACTGCTGGCTCCAAACATCCAGAATGTTTGGGGCGCTGGCAGGCTCGTCGACAAGCTGGTGAAATTCCTGGAAACGCTGCTGTTTCCAGGCAAAGGGTTGGGTGCAGTCTTCGATGTTGTCGACGACGCGGCAGATCAGGTAAGCCGTCGCCATGTAGTACTTGAGTGGCTCCTCAAGGCTACGAACAACGATGGCAAAGGAACGCGACACCTCGTCCATCGTGTCAACAAGGTACTCTTTCTCGGCGCCGGTCAACTCCAGTTTCTGTGCGTAATCGTTCATCTGTTTCTGGCAAGGATGCTGATGGCGCTGCCCGCAACCCCTGTGAGGGTGATGATTGAAATGCCCGCTTGCAGAAGCATCAGCATTTCCGCCCGCCGGGTGAGGGGCAACGTATCCGTTGAAACATCACGCCGTCGATCGGGAGCGATGCTCCGGTGTCACTGGGCATCCCCCTCCCTGCTTTCGCCCATGGCGGCGGCAACGGCTGATTCGACAGCGTCAAAGAGGTGGTTCTCGGGGATGATCACCAGAGCACCATAACGCTTCAAAGTGAGTTTGATTTCGGTCTTGGCCCGAGCAAGATACAGATCGATTTGCACACCCTGCAATTCCTTGGCCACCTCCTGCAGCTCATCCGATCCTTGCAGGTCGATGATGTCAGTGCCTTCCAGGTCGAGGATGACGACCTTGACGGGAGGATCGACGTCCCGCGTCACTTCGCGGAGGCGATTGCGCAGACCGTTGGCCGTGGCGAAGAACAGTGGGCCATCAAGACGAAGGATCACCAGACCTGAAAAAGTGGACGTATCAAGGTGATAATCGATACCATGATAGCTGCCGTCGGGTGTACGGCCCAACACCGGAATGGAGGGGTGCGAAGTACGCCAGACCAGCCAAAGGAGTGAAAGAGCCACACCGATGAACACGCCCTCCAAAGTGCCAAAGGTGAGCACACCCAGCAAAGCAGTCAGCGCCAGCCAGAAGTCGACGCGAGACAGTCGCGACAGGCGCCGCATTTCCGGGATCTTCCACAAGCCGAAGGCCACGGCCTGGATCACGATGGCCGCCAGTGCGGCCTGGGGTAGATTGGAAAACAGCGGCGCCAGGAAGAGTAATGTCAGGATGACGAACACGGCCTGGGCGATCGAAGCCATCTCTGTCTTGGCCCCAGAAGAGTCGTTGAGCGAGCTTTTCGACAGACTGCCATCGACGTTGATGCCCTGGAACAAGCCTGAAGCCGTGTTGGCCATCCCCTGCGCCAGCATCTCCTGGTCGATGTCGATGTCATAGTGGTACTTGGCGCTGTACTGGCGCGCAGCCGCCAGCGACTCCGAGAAACCGACCAGCAGAACGCCGACTGCAGCCGGAAGGATCACGCCCAGGTTCTGGGTGAGGAGACTGAGGGAGGGAAGCACGAAGCTGGGCAGACCCCTGGGGACGTCGCCGGTCAAAACCACTCCCAGGCTGGCCAGCGGGAGAATCGTGGCAGCGCCAATGCCCAGCACCGCCGCCACCAGCGCGCCCGGCACCTTGGGGGCGACCAGCTTGAGCAGGATCAGCAGGATCAGAAGGCTTACACCGACGATTAGCGTGGGCACGTTTGCAACCGGCAAGCCCTTGATCCAACTGTACAGGTCTTGCCAGGCCGTGTCGCCCGACTGGGGCGATCCGGTGAGCTTGCCCAGTTGGCTGATAACGACGTTGATGCCGATGCCGAAGATGAAGCCTGTGAGCACGCTTTCCGAGAGGAAGTTGGAGATCCAACCCATTTTCAGCAGCGCCAGGATCACATACAACACCCCGGCCAACACCGTGATCATGGCCACAAGCTGCACCGCTTCGGTGGAACCGCTGGTTGTGACCATGAGGACGGCGGCGCCGGTCACGGCGGAAATGGTGGAGCTAGGACCCGTAATGACGTGCCGTGAGCTGGTGAAGATGGGATACACGAGCAGAGCGATGGCCGCCGCATACAGGCCATATTGCACAGGGACGCCGCTGATCGTGGCATAACCGAGAGCCTGCGGCACCATCAAGGCCCAGACCGACAGGCCGGCGACGATATCCCCCACCAACCATGCCCGGTTGTACCTTGGCAGCCAACCCAGAATGGGCAGCCAACGGACCAGGGAGCTGGGAGCGGGCTTGGGTGATGGAGTGGTGGTCATGGTCAGGGAAGACCCTAAAGGTCTTGAAGACCTTTAGGGTCTCCGGCTCTTACTGCCGCGCCATGGCGATGCGCAGGCGCTCTTCGGGGTCGATGAAGTGGTCGTGGTCGTCGACGCCCAGGTCGATCTGTACCCAGTTGATCTTGCCGGTGAACCGGCTCGTTCCAGGGGTGTAGTCGAGGCTGACCGGCGTGCCGGACTCGTAGCCGACGCTGGTGGCAGTCAGTATACCCTTTTTTCTACCTTAGCTCCTGGTCCAGTTTTTGGGGCCAACTATACTTCTCAGCGCCTCCCGGAGGTCAGGCGACAGGGCATTTGCGTTCCCTTCCTGGATGCGGTATGGTGCCCAGGTTTGCGACCAGGGTGGCGCAACGAGTTTCATAACACTCCTTACAGTTACAGGCGCCGCCAGGCCAAACTATCTTGCCGCCGGTGTGACCTTGCACCCTCCCGGCGGGAAAAGCTGCCTGAGGTGAACCAATGGGCAAACTGCATATCTGTCTCTTTGGCCGCGTGCGCGTCTCACGCGGCGAGGATCAGCCGGAGGTCAAGTTGTCCCCGACCGAGCAGACCCTGCTTGCCTACTTGTTGTTGCAGCCAGGTCGCTTTCACCCTCGCTCCGTCCTCACCGATCTGTCCTGGGGCGACCGCCCCGAGACCCAGGCGCGTGGCTGTCTGAACACGACGCTGTGGCGGTTGCGGCGCGCCCTGGAGCCGGACGCCGGCGAACGGGGCGCCTATCTGGTGAAAACGCCGGCAGGAGAGGTCGGTTTCAACTGGAAGAGCGACCACTGGCTGGACCTGACAACCTTCGAATGCTCCGCAAATGGCATCCTCGCCCTGCCCACCGCTGCCATGAAGCGGGAGGATGCCCAACAGCTTGAGCAGATTCTTCCTCTGTACGGTGGCGAGCTCCTGGAAGGATTCTATGACGATTGGGCGCTGCGCGAACGCGAACGGCTGCGGGCGTCCTATCTCAACTGCATTACCCGGCTCATCCTATTCTATGGAGGGCAGGGCGACTACGAGCGCGGTCTTCACTTCGGGCATCTGATTCTGAGCCTTGATCCGCTGCGGGAGGATATCCACCGGGAGGTGATGCGACTCTACGTCGCCAGCGGTCAGCGGGCGATGGCCGTGCGCCAATACGAGATCTGCCGGAAGGTGCTCGCCGAAGAACTGGGCATTCCACCGATGGAGGAGACACAAATGCTGTTCGCCGCGATCGGTGGAACAACGGCGCCCGCAGTGCCGGGGGCGGTGGGTAGACGGGAACCGGCATTGCTCGGCCAGGCGCTGGAGCAGTTGACCGCCGCTATTCGCAGCTTCCAGGCGACGCACGACCAACTTGAACGCGCCACGCGCCTGGTCGAGCGTCTGACCCAGGATCCGGCCTTTTCGTCTTAAGATGCCTGGTAATTGCCGCTTCTGTGACGGTTGTGTGATGCAACTGTGATTCATTTGTGATGCAAGTACCTTATGATGTTTAGCACAGCTTCTAGCAGTCGCGTCTTTTGCAAGAGTGGGATTGTGGTCAAGGGGCGTTTCCTCGACCAGCTGCTGCGAGCTCAAACTGCCATAGCCGATTATCAGGATTTCGTTAGGACCAAGGAGGCCTGTCTATGCCAGTCACACTGAACTATCCGGGCGTCTACATCGAGGAAATTCCCAGCGGTGTGCGCACCATCACGGGAGTCAGCACCTCGGTAGCGCTCTTCATTGGCCGCGCCAAACAGGGGCCGACGAAGAAGCCGACGCTCTGCCTCAACTTCACCGACTTCTCGCGCATCTTCGGCACAGACACCAGCTTGGGAGAGTTGACGCACAGCGTGCGCCTGTTCTTCGACAACGGCGGTGCCCAGTGCTACATCATGCGCATCGCCAACCGCGCGACCCCTGCTGAGGTGACGCTCCAGTCCGAGGCGGGCGTCGGCGTGCTGAGGCTGACGGCCAAGAATGCCGGGCTGGTTGGTGAGACCATCCGCGCCGTGGTGACCTACAACGGCCAGCAGCCGGAAGTCACCTTCAACCTGGAACTGTTCCGCTGGGAAATGGTCGGCGGCCAACTGGTGAAGCAGGATCGCGAGCTGTGGTCGAACCTGTCGATGGACCCGCTCGCGCCGCGCCATGCGCCCACCTACCTGACGCAAAACTCGGCGCTGGTGGACGCGGCCGCCGCGGGCTCCGTGCCGGCCCCGGGCTCCGGCACCTCCCAGTCAGGCCGCCCCGTGCCGTTCGATTCCGTCACCCCCACCACGTTCGGCGCAAGCTGGACGACGATCCTGGGCAACGGCGTGGTGGCGGGCAACCGCTTCCGCATCAGCGTCGATGGCACGCCCTACGTGGACATCGACCTGTCGAGCCTCAATGTCGCGGGGATCACGGCCACCACGGTGGCCGCATCCCAGACCGCGCTGGCTGCGCTGATCAAGGGGGCGATCGATCCGGCGTTGCCGCTCGGCAAGACCGTGCAGGTGGATTTCGTGACGGGCCCGACGACGCCCGTGGCCGATGGCAACGCCTCCTCGCTGCTGCGCATCAGCTCGACGACCGGCGATGTGTTCATCCAACCCGCCGCCACCAACGATCTGGCCGTGCCGCTGATGCTTGGCACTGCGCAGGGCGGCCTGGAGGTGTCGCGCCATGCCGCAGCCCGGCCCGCGCCCAATGGCATCACCTTCAAGGCGTTGAGCGCGCTCGTCGGCTTTGCCCAGCGGTTGCAGAATGCCTTCAACACCCTTACAGTGAACGGGAGCGCCATCGCCCTGGGGACGACGCTGCAAACAGTCGGCGCAACCAGCACCATGTACAAGGACGCCTTCGCCACGTCTCGCACCGGCAACAATGACGGCGTGCGCGAGAAGCTGGCGATCTTGCAGGCTGCGATCAACAACTTCGCCGCCGGGAATCCCACCTTCCGCTGGAAAGCCGAGGTGTGGGGATCGCGGCTGGCGCTGCTGCCTACCAACGGCAGCGAAAACTCGATCGGCGCCATCGCGACCGTGGCTGCCGACATCGGTGGCGATTTTACCAAGAACGTGGCGCGCTATAGCCTGGGTGTCGGCGGCACCGTGGGCCTGCAAACGCCGGCGGGCGCGCTGGCCAGCGATGGCACCGAGCCGACCCTGACCGACTACGCCGACGCCTACGCGGTGGTTGACAAAGAGGTGGATCTGTTCAACCTGATGATCCTGCCCAAGGATGTCGCTCACAGCGGGGCGACCACGGCCAGCCTGTGGGGGCCTGCCAGTGGCTTCTGTCTGCAGCGCCGCGCCTTTCTGCTCATGGATGGCCCCTCCGACTGGAAGTCGGTGCAAACCGCCACCAGCCCGACGACGGGCGTCAACTCGCTGCGCGTGGGGCTGGTGAAGGATCACGCCGCGCTCTTCTACCCGCGGCTGCTCATCAACGACAGCGGGCTGCGCAAAGCAGTCGGGCCGAGCGGCGCGATCGCCGGTTTGATGGCGCGCATCGATAGCACGCGTGGCGTCTGGAAGGCGCCGGCCGGCACGGAAGCGGATCTGCGCGGTATCGCCGGTCTGGAACTGGTCTTCTCGGATGGGGAGAACGGTGTGCTCAATCCGCGCGGCATCAACACGCTGCGTTCGTTTGCCACCGGCATCGTCAACTGGGGAGCGCGTACCATGGACGGCGACGACGATTTCGGCAGCGAGTGGAAGTACATCCCCGTGCGCCGGCTGGCGCTCTTCATCGAGGAAAGCCTCTATCGCGCCCCGCAATGGGTGGGTCGCCATCGGATCACTGACAGGGCAGCCATGGAA
>CAZHTZ010000124.1:0-13158 GCA_964535455.1 uncultured Caldilineales bacterium | reverse complement strand
GTCGATGTGTCCTATCGTCCCCACGTTGACGTGGGGCTTCTTCCGCTCAAACGCTTGCTTTGCCATGTGAGGAATAGCCTCCTGAAAAAATGCTCTTAATGAGCAAGCATGATGAAAAACAACAAGCGGGTGTGATCTGCCGCACCCGTTTTTTGGCCGCCCCGAAGATGGCGGCGGCCAAGGAGAAGCGAGGTATTGAAGAGGAGCCCACAAGCGGATTCGAACCGCTGACCTCATTCTTACCAAGAATGTGCTCTACCGGCTGAGCTATGTGGGCGACTAACAGTGGGCCGGGCAGGACTCGAACCTGCGAAGGCGATCCCGCCAGCGGAGTTACAGTCCGCTCCCTTTGCCGCTCGGGACACCGACCCATCTATACGGATTTTAACAGAGAGCCAGACGACGAGCAACATTCGGACGTTGCAGCGAAATCGGCCGTAAGCCGACGAGGGGATTCGAACCCTTAACCTACGGTTTACAAAACCGTTGCTCTGCCGTTGAGCTACGTCGGCCTGCATGGACGCCACTTCGCGTGGCAATCGGCCATTCTAGTCGTGTGAGGGAGCGAAGTCAAATCGCGCCAGAACGGAAATGAACCCCTTTGCTTTGGACGGCTGGCCTTATTGACAGCGTCTTGTGCCGACGCGATAATCACGCATCACGCTTGTTGGACTCTAGAGCCTCCATGACAACTGCGACCCCTCGCCCTCTGGGCGACCACCGCCCTTTGGGCATCACGGTCATCGCCCTCGTCTTCCTGTTCGAAGCAGTTGTGGCGCTTGGCCTGGCAGCGTATCTGCTGCTCAGCCCGACCAGTTTTGCCATCTACGGGGCGATCTTTGAACGTCTGCAGTGGTCAGCAGCCCTGTCAGGTTTGTTGGCAGTGCCACCGTTGCTGGTGGCCGGTCTGGCAGGCTTGATCTTCCGCGGACTGTGGCAGGGCCGTGACTGGGCGCGGCTCGCGGCGATCGTCACGGTTTTCCTGCTGCTCCTGGCAGTTATCGCCACCATTGCCTTCCTGCTCGCCTTCGACGTCGCCAAACCCCGCAACCTGCTAAGCGGCTTCGTCCTGGCGCTGGCCTGTTTGGGTGTCTTCATCTATCTGGCGCGCGTACGTCTGATCAACGAAGGGTCTTCCACACCCGCTGCCGGTGCTGTCCCGGACGTTCCCATGGCCTATCCTGCCGCCGGAGTACCGGTTGCCGCCTACGCTGCGGCCCCCGCACCCCTCCCCTATGTCGAACGGGCGCCCATGGCAACCCCACCGCCGATTGTCGCCACCGCCCGGCCCACGCCCTACTACAATGTCTCAGGCGGCCTCGTTCCCCCACCACCACGTTCGGCCCCAGCCCCTGAGAGCTATCAGGACGCAGCGCCACGCCTATTGGCGACGCCAGAGTCGGGGGCGTTGGCGACACCGTCCGTAGACGGCGCCGCCGGGCCGGCGACCGTTGCTTCGGCCATGGCGACCCAGCAGATCCCGATGCCTGTTGTCTCCGCAGCGGAGAATCAGCCGATCGCCTGGTTGGTGGTGCGCAGTGGCATGCAGAGCGAACTGGTCTTCCCCCTCACCGCCGAGGATGAACTGCTGATCGGCCGCGATGCTTCGCGCGTGGCTGCCCTGCTCACGGACCCCACCGTAAGCTCTCACCACGCGAGAGTGCGCTATGAGCACGATCGCTTCGTCATCTACGATCTCGGCAGCACCAACGGCACCTACCTGGGCGGCCACCCTATCCAGCGGCAGCCCTTGCTCGACGGCGACGAGCTGCAATTGGGCAACAGTCTGCTCCTCTTTACCACCAGCCAGCCGGGAGCCTGATCCCGCTGGCGGCCTTCGCCGAATCGGCCACACCGGACTTTATGTCTACCCCTCTCTCACCAGCGCTTCCGCCACTGCCCGACGGCGAATCCGAGCCGACCCTTGTCTTGGGCGAAGCGAAGTCAAGCTTTGCCTGGCTCGTCATGTTGCACGGCCCCCGACGGGGACGTCTGTATCCTTTGAAGGCAGAGGGCACATCCCTGGGCAGAGGAGCCACCAACGACATCATCGTCGACGACGAGGCAGTCTCGCGTTTCCATTCCCGCCTGTTCGCCGAGCCTGTGTTTGACAAGCTCCAGTTCTACGTTCAGGATCTGGCCAGCGCCAACGGCACCTTCGTCAACGGCCTGCGTGTCGTGCGCCAGGTCCTGCACGATGAGGACCGGATCGTGATGGGGCAAGCGACGTTGGTCTTCAAGCAACTCTAGGGCGGCGCCATGATTCGTGCCTTCTTTTCAGATCCGGTCTATGTGGCGGTCAAATGGTATCAGTGGGGCGCCGCCATTGGCCTGGCCATCACGCTTGTGGTGACGCTGTGGATCTTCTACGATAGCCAGCGCCACGGCTTGCGGGCCACCCTCTGGCGTGGTCTCTCGCTGCTCTCGGCGCTTGTCGTGGTCCCCAGCGCCATGTTGAGCCTGGCGCCCTCGCTGGCCGTGGGTCTCTCCAGCCTGCCGATCCTGCTGGCCTATCTTGGCGTGCTGGCCAGTTTGCTTTCGTTGGCCGTGCTCGTGCTTTACGCCGCCGGTATCGGTGTGAGCGTCACCGCCGCGCTCGATGAAGAACCGGCAGAGGAGGTGTCGATGACGCGTGACGCCACGGCTGCGTCTGCCCCACCCCCACCAAGTAGGCTTCCGCCGGCGCTTGGTGCGGCGGCTTCAGCGGACGCCGAAGTCGTCGCATCCCAAAGCGTGGACCTGTCAGCGCCCTTCGATGACCGCACCCGGGTGCTACAAGTGGCGCCACAAAAGCCGCAGCCGCTCGCCTGGCTGGTGGTGATGAACGGCCACCGGGCAGGGAGTGAGTTCCGCCTGGATCCGCTTGCAGACATCGGACGAGATGGGCGCTACAACTCGATCGCCATCGAAGACCCCACCATGTCCCGCCAGCATGCCCGTGTCCGCCTGGAAAAGGATGACTTTGTGGTCTACGACCTGGCCAGCGCCAACGGTATCATCGTCAATGGTGAGAAGCAGCAGCGCTGGCCGCTCCGCAATGGGGACCGCGTGGTCATTGGGCAAACGGAATTCGGATTCATCACGGTCACCGAGGACAACGACGAACAGCCGTAGCCGGAGCGCGAGCGGTGCTGCCCCCTTTTAACTGGAAACCGCCGCGCCTATCCCGCGGGAATCTCGGTCACCGGCTCTTCGACCACTTCATCCGTCTCAGGGTCACGCACCAGACGCCGCAGCTTGCCGGGCTCAGCAATATGGTCAAGGAAAAGCACCCCATCCAGGTGGTCGATCTCATGGAGGAAGATGCGGGCCAGGTAGTCGTAAGCCCTGACCCGCACCGGATTGCCTTCGGGGTCGGCGCCCTTAATCGTGACCTGGGTGGGTCGCTCGACTTCGCCGATGTAGCCGGGGATCGACAGGCAGCCCTCGTCTCCCAGCTCTTTTTCGCCGCGGGCACGTACGATCTCTGGATTGACGACCACGAAGAGCTTACCCGCCTGGGGATCGTCTTCGAAGTGCTCGGTTGGCATCTCCACCACGATCATACGCTCGTTGATGCCTACCTGCGGCGCCGCCAAGCCCACGCCGTTGGCTTCGCGCATGGTTTCCACCATGTCTTCTGCCAGCCTGGCCAGGTGGCCATCGAGACGGCGCACAGGTGCGCTTTTGCGCCGCAGGCGAGGGTCGCCCAGGGTGATGATGTCGAGCACTGCCATTGATACGTAGCTCCTTACTGTAAAGTTGGGTCAATTATAGCATGAGCCGGCTGGCGCACCGGGAGATGGTTTGCAAGGATTGTCCTTGGGGGACGCTTGGGGTAAGCTGGACAGACGATGGATGAGAAGCCGCGGGCGTCACGCCTTCCCAGAACCTGGCTGGTGGTGCTGTCGCTCCCGATCCTGGCCCTTCTGCTGTGGTTGGGCAGTCGGGAGGGGATGTTGGGTCTGGCGCAGCATACGGGCTACGCCCTGTGCCATCAGATTCGGCTCCGGTCCTATCTGTTTGGGGACCTGACCATGCCCTTGTGTGCGCGTTGCTCAGGCCAATACCTGGGGTTCCTGGTCGGGTTAGTCATGGCCTGGCGCTGGGGCAGGCTGCGGGCGACCGGGTGGCCATCACGCCCCCTGGCGGTGCTGCTCATCGTGTTCCTGGGAGTGTGGGCGGTCGACGGCCTCAACTCCTATCTTTACCTGTTGTTCGGCAAGCCCTTGTTGTACATGCCGCACAACGCCTTGCGGCTGGCGACCGGCGAGCTGCAGGGTCTGGCGGTGTGTTTCTTCTTCCTGCCGGTTTTCAATCAAGCCTTCTGGCTGGATGAAGACAGCCGCCCGCTTGTTGGCCGCGGTCGCGACCTGCTGGCAGCGCTCGCTGTGGCGGCGCTGGTCTTCCTGGCCGTGGACAGTCGCTGGCTGCCGCTCTTCTACCCTCTGGCGTTCCTATCGGCGGCAGGCGCCCTCCTCTTGTTGAGTATGGTGGGAACGCTCTTCCTGTTGTTGATCCTGCACCAAGAACAGACCAACCGCACATGGCGAGACCTGCTGGCCTGGCTGCTGCCAGGGATGGCCGTCGCCGGCCTTTTCATCGCCGGGGTGGGCATGGCGCGCAGCTGGCTGGAGGTCCACCTGGGCATATCCATCCAGGCGGGTTGAGACAAGGGAACGACCGCTGACGGCGTAGCGCGAAACCGGCAGGCCGATCTTGCCGTAACAGCATTGGAAGGACACGAAGCGGCAACCGAGCGGTTCATTTCGGAGGCTTTCGTCTTTCTGCTATAATCAATCTGTCTGTTCCTTTCCTTTCAGTGTTTCGAGGAGGCACCATGGAAATCGGCAAGTCATTTACCTTTGTCTTCGAAGACAAGAAGTGGTTGGAGAAAGTTCTGGTTGGCGGTTTGGTTGTCCTGGCGACGGTCCTTTTCTCGTGGACGATCATTATCGGTATCCTGGGCGCCGCCCTGCTCATGGGATATATGATCGAGGTCGTTCGCAACGTGCGGCGGGGCGACCCACAGCCTCTGCCTGAGTGGAACGCGTGGGGCGAGAAGATCGTCTCGGGCATCAAGTACCTTGTCATCATGCTGATCTGGTCGCTGCCGCTGTTCATCATCTGGCTGCCTATCGGCGTTCTGTCGGCAGTGTTGGGCAACAGCGATGCGAGTTGGGTTGCCGGCGTCGTTTCCGTCTTCTTTGGCTGTCTCGCCGTCGTCTACGGCATCTTTTTCGCCCTGGCCACGGTGCCCATCACGGTCAAGTTCGCGGAGACGGATGAGATCTCGAGCGGCCTTGCCTTCGGCGAGATCTTTGACTTCACCAAGAAGCACATCGGCGACATCATCATCATTCTCCTGGTGATCTGGGCCGTTCAGATCTTCGCCAGCTTCGTGGGCCTCCTCCTCTGCGGCATTGGCGTGCTCTTCACCGGTTTCTGGGCGCTTGTCGTGCAGGGCCACCTTTATGGGCAGGTGGGCCGCCAGCCCGGCGCCGCTCTGACGCCCGTGGCGGGAGGACCGTCGTATGACCTGAGCCCTGACAACATCATGCCCGGCATCGGCGAGATCGCCGCACCGGTGCAGGATACGGCGGCAGCGGCTTCGACCCAGGTTCAGGAACTGGCCTCCGGCGTGACCGAGGCAACTGACGACGTCAAGAGCGGCGCCACCCAGGCCCTCGACGACGTTCAGGATCTGGCCAGCAGCGTCCAGAAGACGGCAGCAGATCTCGATGCGCCTGCACCTATCGATGCACCACCCCCGGAGATCAAGCCCGAGGCGTAACGTCCGGCTGGTCGCTGCTACCTCTCTCTTTCCAGGATGCACGCCCCCGCGATAGTCTGGGGGCGTGCTTTCTATTTGGTCACATGACCGCGTAAAAACGTT
Organism: uncultured Caldilineales bacterium; assembly: GCA_964535455.1. GTDB lineage: Bacteria > Chloroflexota > Anaerolineae > J102 > J102 > SSF26. Next base: position 7,283 of record CAZHTZ010000124.1, on the reverse strand, counting down.
TGAACGTTTCAACGTTCTAACGTTCTAACGCCCCTTGCCAGCGGTTTCCACATGCACCCACTTCACCACGACGCTTTTGTCTTTGACGCCCACTGCGACACGCTCGAGCAGGCCTTGCCCGGTCTGCTCCGCCGGGACCTGCGGGAATGGGGCGCCTTCGGGCACCTGGATCTGCCCCGTTTGGCGGCGGGAGGCATCAACTGCCAGGTCTTTGCCTGCTTTCCCGGCGAATCACGCCTGAATGCCAGTCCCACAAGTGCTGCCCTGCAACGGCTTGAAGTTCTGTACGAGCTGACGGCGCAGGCGCCCGATAACATCACTTTGGTGCAGACCGCAGCCGACCTCGACCGCCTCACCCCCGACGGACCTGTCGGCGCCCTTCTCGGTCTTGAAGGCGCTGAGGCTCTGGAAGGGACGCTTGCTCTGCTGCACACCTTCTTTCGCCTGGGTGTGCGGGTCCTGGGACTTGCCTGGAACCCACGCAACGCCGCCTGTGATGGCGTCGACGGCGGCAGCGATTTCGGCCTGACAGCCTATGGACGTGAGCTTGTGCAAGCATGCAACCAGCTCGGCGTCGTTCTGGACGTCTCCCATCTCAACGCCGCCGGGATCAAGGACGTTGTGGCGATCAGCACGCAGCCGATCATTGCCAGTCACTCCAACGCCCGCGCCCTGTGCGGCAACCGCCGCAACCTGACAGACAGCCAGTTGGTGGCCATTGCCGCTCAGGGAGGCGTCATCGGCGCCACTTTCGTGCCGGATTTTCTGACCGACAATCACGAAGAGGCCTCGATCGGTCATTTGTTGGCGCACATCGACTACATGGTCGACGTCGCCGGCATCGATCACGTCGGCCTTGGCTCGGACTACGATGGCTGGACCCTCCCTGTCGATCTGGACAGCGGCGAAAAGTACCCGCGGATTACTGACGGATTGCTCGCCTATGGGTACCCTGAGGACGCAATCCGCAAGATCCTGGGCGAGAACTTCCGTCGCGTCTTCCACCAGGTTTTGACTCATGGACACCCGATTGGCGATGCCTGAACAGCGTACCGTCTACTTGGACCACTCGGCCACGACGCCCGTCTCGACGCGCGCCCTGGCGGCGATGCTGCCGTATTTCAGCGAGGTCTACGGCAATGCCTCCGGCATCTATCGCCAGGGGCGCCTGGCCAAACAAGGGCTGGAAGACGCCCGGCGGAGCGTCGCTGCCGTTCTGAACGCCCGGCCCAGCGAGGTCGTCTTCACCTCCTGCGGCAGCGAAAGTGACAACATGGTGCTGCGCGGCGTTGCCTGGACCGGCAGGCAAACGGGACGCCGCCGCCATCTCATCATCAGCGCCATCGAGCACAAGGCGGTGCTGGACACTGCCCACCAGATCGCCGGCCTGCTCGATTACGATCTGACCGTTCTGCCTGTCGATGGACGGGGTCGCGTCGACCCCGACGATCTCCGCCGGTCCATCCGGCCTGACACCCTCCTGGTCAGTGTGATGATGGCGAACAACGAGGTGGGCACGTTGCAGCCCATCGCCGCGCTCGCCGCCGTCGCTCGGGAGCATGACGTGCCCTTTCATACCGATGCCGTGCAGGTTCCTGGGCACTTGCCGCTGGACGTGCAGACGTTGGGCATCGATGCCCTGGCCCTTTCCGGACACAAGTTCTACGGCCCGAAAGGGGTAGGCGTGGCCTGGCTGCACAGCGGGTTGTCCCTGGTGGCGAGTCAGACAGGAGGCAGCCACGAAGGCAAACACCGCGCCGGCACGGAGAACGTGGCCGGTATCGTCGGCCTGGCGGCAGCGCTGACCGAAGCCGAAGAGCGGCGCCCCGTCGAAACGCCACGGCTGTTGGCCTTACGCAACCGCTTACTCGATGCCGTGCCTGCCCTCATCCCGAATACCAGCATCACCGGGCATCCCCACGAGCGCCTGCCCCACCACGCCAGCTTCCTCGTCAAGGGCGTGGAGATCCAGGGCGTGCTCATGGGCCTGGACATGGCAGGAATTGCCGCCAGCAGCGGTTCAGCCTGCACATCGGCGGCGCAGGCGCCGTCACACATGCTCACAGCGATGGGCATCAGCCCCATCGACGCCGCCGGTCATCTGCGTCTGACTTTAGGTCGCAGCACGACCGCTGACGATATCGACTACGTGCTCGCCGTACTGCCACCGTTGGTGGCGCGTCTGCGGCAGCTTTCGCCCGCGTAACTCCGGCAGGGCAATTCGGAGGGGCAATTCGTGAATTGCCCCTACCCGCCACCTGCTACCTGCCACCTGCTACCTGCCACCTGCCACCCCATGCAGCTACAAGTCGACCTTTCCCCGGCCCGAGCGCCTGCCGAGACCACCGTCGTCGTCGCCATGAGCGGCGGCGTCGATAGCTCGGTAGCGGCGGCGCGCCTGGTGGAGGCCGGCTATCATGTGGTTGGCGTGATGATGCGTCTGTGGTCGGAAGTCGCCGCCGGCCACGGCAGTGAAAACCGCTGTTGCACCCTCGAAGCCACTGAGGATGCCCGCCGCATCGCCGCCCAACTTGGCATTCCTTTCTACTTGCTCAATGTCGAACAGGTCTTCCGCCAGCAGGTCGTGGACTACTTCATCGCCGGGTACAGCCAAGGGATCACCCCTAATCCCTGCCTGGCCTGCAATCGCTCGATCCGCTTCGATCACCTGCTGAACTATGCTTTGGCCCTGGGGGCTGACTACATGGCAACTGGTCACTTTGCCCGGGTCGCCGCGACCCCGACCGGATTCGAGCTACTGCGAGGAGTCGACGAGCGCAAGGACCAGTCGTACATTCTCAGCGTCACCGGCCAAAAGGAATTGGCGCATCTCACCTTCCCGGTCGGCGACCTGACAAAAGCAGAGGTCCGGGCCCTGGCCTTGCGCTATGGGCTGGCGGTGGCGGCGAAGCCGGAAAGCCAGGACCTGTGCTTCCTTGCCGATGGCGACTATCGCCGCTTCCTGCGCGATTGGGCGGCCGCAGCGGTGCAACCGGGGCCGATCGTCGACGCTGCCGGACGTGTGTTGGGCGAGCACCAGGGTCTGCTCTTCTACACCATTGGCCAGCGCAAGGGCTTGGGCCTCAGCTCACCCGACCCGCTCTTCGTGCTCGATCTCCGGGCTGACACCAACACCCTGGTGGTGGGCGCCGCCGAGTTGTTGGGACGTGACCGGCTGACGGCGAAGGAAGTGAATTGGGTCAACAGACCCCCATCCGCCCCCCAGATGTGCACCGTCAAGATACGCTATCGCGCCACGGATCGGCCGGCGGAGTTGCGACCGCTTGCCGGCGACCGGGTCGAAGTTCACTTTGTCGAGCTGATGCGCGACATCAGCCCCGGTCAGGCGGCCGTTTTCTACGACGGCGAACGCTGCCTGGGCGGCGGCATTATCGAGCGCTGATATGCCGCAGGTTCCGATTTCTCCTTCCATCCTGCTCATCGGGCTCCTGGCCCTCGGCTACGCCGCGCTTTTCCACCTGTGGCGGGGCCACAAGTGGAGCGATCTGCTCGTCTGGTTTCTCGCAGCCCTGGTGGGTCTGACCGCCGGCCAGTTGCTGGGTCCCTGGCTGCATATGACGATCGGCAGCATCGGCGAGACCTATGTCCTGCTCGGCACCCTGCTGGCCTGGCCGTTCATGCTTGCAGCGTCCTGGTTGAAAGGGTAGAATGTCTAAGTTTGCCGAGTTTCTGTCCTCTCCGAAATGAGGTCAACGTGACATTATTCATCTTGCGCGACGTTTCCATCATCGTCCTTGCTATCGAATCCATCGTGATCGGGATCGTGCTCGCCATCCTGCTGTTGGAACTCCGCGAGCTCTCCCGCCTGCTCCGCGAGGAAGTCAAGCCGATGCTGGATTCCACGCAGGAAACCATGACGACGGTGAACAACACCTCCAGGTTCGTAAGCAAGCGGGTCAGCGCGCCCATCGTCGCTATCTCGAGTTTCGCTGCCGGTGCGCGGCAAACCGTGGTCAGCCTGCGGAAGGGCGTCATCGAGCCATCAGGCGGCAGCACCAGCGCCACCCCACCGCCTACATCACCAACGACAAGCCCCAGCCCAGAGGTAAAGAATGCGTAGTTTTGGCTTCGGGTTCTGGGTTGGCCTCGCCGCAGCCCTGCTGTTGACCTCCTTGTTTCGGAAACGGGAACGGACCTGGGCCGTCGAGCTACCCGGTCAGACCGATTCCGCTTCGGCGCCTGTCTCCTCTTTAGCTGCTTCGCCCTCTGAACCCCAGGCCAACGCCTGGTCGATGCTTCCTTGAACATGAACCAAATCCTGGACTTCTTTCTCCATCTTGACGACAAACTGATCCAGATCGTAGGGCAGTATGGCACATTGACCTATGTGCTGCTTTTTCTCGTGATCTTTGCCGAGACCGGACTGGTCGTCACGCCCTTCCTTCCCGGCGATTCCCTGCTGTTCGCTGCCGGAACCATCGCCGCAGCGGGAGCGCTGAACGTCATCGTGTTGTGGCTTGTGCTGTGCGTTGCCGCCATCCTGGGTGACACCGTCAACTACTGGATCGGTCACTTCATCGGCCCGCGGGCGTTTAAGAGCAACTCGCGATTCCTCAAGAAGGAATACCTGGACCGCACCCACGCTTTCTACGAGAAGCACGGCGGCATGACCATCATCCTGGCGCGTTTCATCCCCATCATCCGCACCTTTGCACCTTTCGTAGCGGGCATTGGCGCCATGACCTATTCCCACTTCATCGTCTACAACGTGGTTGGCGGCGTCTTGTGGGTGACGCTGTTCACGTTCGCCGGTTATTGGTTCGGTGGGCTGCCCTTCGTGCAGAAGAACTTTGAACTGGTCGTGGTGGCCATCATCGCCATCTCGGTGCTGCCCATGGTGATCGAGTATCTGCGCTCGCGCTCACGGCCGACCGGTCAGGCCGAGGAGGCCGCCTGAGTGTCAGGCCTTCCGTCCCTTACTTCGATCTTTCCCTTCGTTGCTTCCCTCCTCGTCCTGCTCGTTAGCATCTCGATCCACGAATTCAGCCATGCCATAACGGCCGATCGGCTCGGCGATTCCACACCGAGAACCCAGGGACGGGTGACTTTGAACCCGATCAAGCACCTTGATCCGCTGGGCACGATGATGATTCTGCTCTCTTCGCTGGCGGGATTCGGCATCGGCTGGGGTAAACCGGTGCAGGTGCAGCCTGGGAACTTCCGCACATCGCCCTATGGCGGTATGGGTCTCGTGGCGATCGCCGGTCCGATCTCGAATCTGGTGCTGGCCACGTTGGGGGGAATCGTCTTTCAACTGCTGCCCGTCGCAGGCCCTTTGCCCGCAGACCCTCTGCGCAGCTTCGCCCTGGTTTGGGTGGCCATCAATGTCGCCCTGGCCTTCTTCAACCTGATTCCCGTCTTCCCCCTCGATGGCTACAACGTCCTGGTAGCCATTCTCTACTCCCTGCGCCGGGGCTGGTCGGTGCAGGTGGCACGGCTCTGGCAGCAGCAAGCACAGTTCGGTCCGATGCTCCTGGTCCTGCTCCTGGTCGTTGATAATTTCATTCCCGGCCTCTCCCCTATTCAGTGGGTGTTCAACGGTCCGGTGCGGTGGGTCACAGGCATGCTGTTGGGCGTCGCCTGAGCGGCGGAACGCCAGTGGCCGAGCATCCCTACCGCCCGCTCAGCCTCCCCAATATCCGGCAGCGCCTCTATCGTGGCATCGAGGGGCTTTTGGCCCCCTTGCGCAGGATCGACGATCGCCCAGCCGTGGAGGTGCTCACCGTGGACACGCTTCCGCTCTATTTGCGGCTCAGCAAGCCCGACCGGGCGCATAGCCTGCGCGTCCTGGCCTGGCTGCGAAGGCACGGCCACACCGACCCTGACTTGATGGCGGCGGCGCTGTTGCACGACTGCGGCAAAGCCGCAGCGCGCATCGGCGTGTGGCAGCGTACTCTCAAGGTTCTGCTGAAGAGGACGGACCCGGCCCGCTGGCGAGCGCTGTCTCGTCCCGCCGACCGAAAGAGCTGGCGCTATCCCTTCTACGTGCTGCGTCACCATCCCGATATCGGCGGCCAATGGGCTGAGCAGGCGGGCTGCACGCCGAAGCTGGTCTGGCTCATTCGCTTTCACGAAGTCGATCCCGACCCAGCCGACCCCCGCTATGCGTTGATGCGCGGCCTGCAGGATGCCGACGCCGCCAGTTGAGCCGTCTCAAACCCAGTGAGTCGTATTCCTATGACAACCCAAGCTCAGATCACCATCGTCGGCCTTGGCCTCATCGGCACCTCCTTCGGTCTGGCGCTCAAACGCCAAAAGGATGTGAGCTTCGTCATCACCGGCCACGACCGCCGCGACCCGGCGGTGCAACGGGCCAAAAAACAGGGCGCCATCGATACCAGCCATTGGAACCTGGTCAAAGCCTGCGAAAAAGCCGATCTGATTCTCCTGGCCCTGCCGCTGGCAGCCATCGCGCCCACGCTGCAAGGCATCAGTACAGTGCTCAAGCCCGGCTGCCTGATCCTCGACACCTCCCACCTGAAGGCGCCGGTGCTGGAGGCGGCCAAAGCACTGCCCGATTCGGTCTATTTCGTCAGCAGCACACCCGTCATCCTCAAGCCGGGCCCGCTCGGCGTAGAAGCGGCGGCGGCTGACCTTTTCGACAAGACGCCGTGGGCGCTGTGCCCAACCCCCACCACCTCACCCGAAGCTGTCAGCACCGCCGCCGACCTGGTCGGTCTGGTAGGCAGCCAGCCTTTCTTTCTAGATCCCGCAGAGCATGACGGATTGATGGCGGCGGTGGATGGTCTGCCCACCCTGCTGGCTGCGGCGCTTCTGCGCACCACCAGCGCCAACCCGGCCTGGCGCGAAATGCGACGGCTGGCCGGAGGCCACTTCGAGGCGGCAACGTACCTCCCCGACGTCGACCCCGCCGATCTTGGCAAGGTTCTGCTGGGCAACAGCGATAACCTCGCCCACTGGATCGATGTGATGGTGGCGGAGCTCCAGGATTGGAAGCAGACTCTGCAGGATGGCGACGAAAAGGTGCTGGCGAGCCGCTTCGATGCAATCACGGAGACCCGCTACCAATGGCTGGGGATGCGGGCTCAGGGCGATTTCGAGGAGCCGGAATCGCGTGAGAAACTTCCCGGTTTCTGGGGCCGCCTGCTGACGCTGCCTTCGCGACGGCCACCTGCTGCGCCGAAGTAAGCAGGCCATCGCTCTTTCCCGGCAACAAAAGGGACCGGGCTGGTCAGGACTAGTGGGGCGTTTGGTCCGACATTTGCCATTACAGGCGCCCGCCGCCTACGGTTGAAACCGTA
>CAZHTZ010000123.1:0-13234 GCA_964535455.1 uncultured Caldilineales bacterium | reverse complement strand
CCTTTCGCCTTTCGCCTTTCGCCTTTCGCCTTTCGCCTTTCGCCTTTCGCCTTTCCACCCCATGAGCTTCGTCGATCGCCTGCGCAAGCTGTTTAGTTCACCGCCCGACACCGCGCAACGCGGCCATTGGATCAACGTTCGCTGCCGCCGCTGTGGCGAGGTCATCCCGGTGTGGATCGACCTGCTGAACGATCTCAGCCTGGACTACGACAGTGGTCAGTACACGGCGCAGAAGACCGTGGTTGGCGATGGCAAGAATCGTTGTTTCCAGCGTGTCGAGCTGGCGCTGACGTTTGACGCCAACAGAAAGCTCCTCACACAGGATGCCGTAGGCGGCGAGATCGTCACAGACTAAACCATTTTGATCCCCGGTGGTCATCTATGCCGCCACCGGGGATCTCCCATCAAGAAGGAACGACTTATGCGAAAACCAATTATCGCCGGCAATTGGAAGATGCACACCACCATCAAAGAGGCGCTGGCGCTGGCCCGCGGTGTGCGCACTGGCGTCCAGGACATCGACGGCGTCGAGACGGTGGTCTGCCCACCCTTCATCTCCATCGCCGCTGTGTCGGAGGTTCTGGCAGCCAGCAGGGTCGATGTGGGCGCCCAGGATGTTCACTGGGAGCAGAAAGGAGCCTTTACAGGCGAGATCGCACCGGGGATGCTCGAGGGTCTGGTGTCCTACTGCATCATTGGCCACTCCGAGCGCCGCGCCTACTTCGGCGAGACCGACAAATGGGTCAACAAGAAAGCCAAGGCGCTGCTGGCGCATGGGATCACCCCCATCCTCTGCGTGGGCGAGAGCCTGGAGCAGAACCAGAACCGTGAAACCGACGCTTTCGTGGGTGGACAGGTGGGCGCTGCCCTGGCCGGCCTGACGGCCGAGCAGGTCGCCGGGCTGGTGATCGCCTATGAACCGATCTGGGCGATCGGCACCGGTTTGACGGCAACGAGCGCCGATGCCAACCGTATCATTGGCTTGACGATACGCGGAAGAGTGGCCGAGCTGTATGGAGAAGCCACGGCTCAGGCCATTCGCATTCAGTACGGCGGCAGCGCCAACGCCAAAAACATCTACGAGTTCATGCTTCAGCCGGAAATCGACGGCGCCCTTGTCGGCGGCGCCAGCTTGACCGTCGAGTCGTTCGTGACGATGATCCAGGAGACGGCGCGAGCGCGAGGGCTGTAATGTTGGGCTCCTGGGCGCCGCTTATTTGGAGCCTTGCACTGCTGGCGGCTCTATGGTGGGTGAGCCGCCAGCTTGCTTTTTTCTTTGTATCGGTGATCTATCGCCTCACCCGGCACGAGGGCGCTGCCGCCAGCATCTATGCCATCGTCATACTACCCGGCACCTTGGTGCACGAGACCAGCCACTGGCTGATGGCAAAGCTGGTGGGTGTACGCACGGGCGGCTTCACGGTCTTACCCCAGATGGGGCGGGAAGGCACCTTGCGCCTGGGCGCGGTGGATGTGCGTGGGGGCAGACTCTGGCAGCATACGCTGATCGGCCTGGCGCCCCTGTTGGTGTGCAGCCTGCTCACGCTGCTGCTGGCCAATAGTCTGGTCGACGTTGGCCAGTTCATCGCCTTCTGGCAGGCCGGGCAGTGGAACCAGGCGTTTGCCATCCTTCGCGCCAGCTTACACCAACCCGATGCTCTGCTGACGGTCTATCTGCTGTTCACTGTCAGCGATGCCATGTTCCTCAGCGCCAGCGACCGTGCTCCCGTGAAACGGATGCTGCTGTATCTGGGGGTCGTGCTGACCGTCATCTTCATCATCACCGGATTCCCCGCCCTGCCGGCGAGCTGGAACATCACCCTACAGGGCGCATTCAGTGTCTACGCCGTTGGGCTGGGCATCGCTCTGCTCATCCATCTGACGCTGATGGTGTTTTTTGGCGTGTTTCACTACGTGCTGCGCACCGTCGGGCGGTAGGGCAATGAACGTTAAGCTTGAACACCGGCCGATGGAGAGGTCTTCGGGTTTCCAGCGTTTGCAGACGCGAACTGCCTACCGCCTGGGCGCGGTGCTCGTGCTCCTTTTGGCCTGGGCCTTGCTGTTGCTCAAGCTAGGCGACGTGCCTCCTGGTTTCCAGCACGACCAGATGTTCAACAGCCGGGACGCGTTGGACGTCCTGCAAGGCCGTTTCCAGCTTTACTTTCCGTCCAACTTTGGCCGCGAACCCCTTGGCATCTACAGCGCCGCTCTGGCTTTCCTGCTTGCTGGCGGGCGCTATGTCTGGAGCTTGCGTTTTGCTTCGGTCGCCTGGGGAATGCTTGGTCTGGCACTCAGCCTGGTCATGGCGCGGCGCTATCTGTCCCGTCCGGCCGCTTTGCTGGCCGTCGTGCTATTAGGGACTTCCTTCTGGTTTCTGTTTCTAGCCCGCCTGGGTCTGGAGCCGGCCTCGCTGCTGCCTTTTGCCGTAGCCATGGTTTATTTCCTGGCCCGCGGCCTGGAACGTCTTTCCTTTCGCGATCTGGGTCTGGCTGGCCTCTGCGGCGGTCTGGCGATTTACACCTATCCTGCCGGCCGGTCCTTGTTTGGGCTGCCTATTCTGCTGATTGGGTATGAACTGGCATCCTGGCTGATTGACCGCTGGCGGCCAGGCGCCGTCGCTGCGACACCAAGGCGCAAGGCGATCGGAGGACTCTTGATCGTCCTTGGCCTCATGACTCTGGTCAGTGCGCCCCTCTTCCTGTATGTGCGCGCCCATCCTGGCGCTGCCGATCAGAGACTGCGTGAGCTGTCGGGTGCGTTGACGGCAGCCCGGCAGGGTCAGTTTCAGCCGGTCCTGGCCAATATACGTGACACGTTGTTGGCCATCGTCTGGCAGGGATCGCAGGCGCTTCCCTATCACTACAACATCCCCGGGCGGCCCGTCTTGCAGCCCCTGCTGGCGCCTTTCTTCCTTGTCGGGCTCGGCTACACTGTGTTTCACTGGCGCAAGCGTCGGGAAGCCGTTCTCCTGGCCGTGGTGCTCGTGGGGTTGGCGTCCAACATGTTGACCGGCGCCGATGCCCTGCACGTGCGCGGGGTCATCGCTCTACCGTTCCTCTTCATCCTGACAGCACGTGGGCTCTGGATAGTGGGCGGCTGGGTGCTAGATACGTTACACCGGCCCGGACAGCCAGAGCGTCAGATAGTCTGGTTGCGGATAGTCATCGTGCTGGCAGTAGCGACGCTGGTTGTCTGGCATGTTGCCGGCAGCAGCCGCGCCTATTTCATTGGCTGGTCCCAGGCCGAGCCAACACAACGCCTCTACAATGCCGATTTTCGCGCTGCTGCCGCCTATCTCGACGCCCACCCCACCGACCAGCCTGTGTACATCGGCACCGACCGTTTGTATGACCTCGATGCCCTGACGTATGCCCTGTATGAACCCCATCGGCCCAACGTGCGCTGGTTCCCTCTGCCTGAAAGCGTGCCGCTGCCGTCAGAAGGCGGCGCCCTCTACCTGCTGCCGGCGTCGCAGGGACAGAAACCGCCAGCGTGGGCGTTGCTGACCGCGGCCGCGCGCGATCCCATCCGGCTTCCTGCCAGCAACGGCGTCTACGACCTGATGGAAGGATTCCGGCTCGACCGTCAGGAACTCGAACAAGCCTTGACAGCAGCAGGCGTCCATCCCCTGACCAAACCTTTGGTGTATGGCGGTGCCATGCGCCTGGACGCCGCAGGCATCCGGCAGCAGGGCGATGTGGCGGAGATGATCACGGTCTGGACGGCGCTGGCGCCTTACCCGCGCTCGGCCCCTCCCGGTGATCCTCCGGCGCCGCCGAAGTACTCGCTGGCCATGACGGACGCCACCGGCTACCAATGGTCGCAGTTCGACGCCACCAGCACGCTGCCCTTCCTGTACTGGCAACCCGGCGACATGTTCATCGATGTCACACGCGTGCCGCTGCCGGCCGACCTGCCCCCCGGTGACTACACGACGCGGCTGGTCGTCTACGACGACATCGGCGGGGCGCTGCCGATCCAGCGCGAGGGCGCCTTCGTGGCAACGGCGCCTGCTGCCGCCAGCCTACAGACAACGGACCCGGTCAGAGGGGAGGCGCCGCCGCCGCCCTACCCGGCGGAATCGCGACCGGGTGACTCCACCTTGGCGGCGGTGGGGCGATGGGAACCCTTGGAGACGATACTCGCCGAAATTCCGCAAGACATCCGCGTGTCCTGGCGCGCGGCGGAGACCCTGCCGGCAGCCGGTCTGCATTTCCGGCTGCGAGCCACAACGCCGGAAGGGCGCCTGGTTGCAGACCAGGAGGCTCCACCCTTGCAGCCGCTGCCAGACGTGTGGCCTGCGGGACAGACCTACCGTCTCACTCATCAAGCCCCAGCGCTGTCCCTCCCGCCGGGAGTGGATGTTGTGAACCTGGAGCTATGTGCGCTGGCTGCATCCGATACCGTGGCCTGCGCCCATCTGGGCGCGCCGCAGGTTCGTCGCCAACCTCCGCTGATGGCCCTGGATCAGACGCCGCAGCACGCTTTGGGCGCTGAATGGGAGGGGATGTCCACCCTCAAAGGGTATGACGTCACCCGCAATGATCAGGCCCTCGACTTGACGCTCTACTGGCGCCTCATTGGACCTCCGACCACCGTCCGCTGGCGCTTCGTCCACGCCATAGATAGCCAGGGCCAAATCGTTGCGCAGGCAGATGGTGCGCCCGCAAATGGCGATATCCCGATGCCGCTCTGGCGCCAGGGGGAGTATATAGTCGATCGGGTGAGGCTGGAGGCGCCAGAAGGAAGCGCGATGACGGCTTTGCTCGTGGGATGGTACAACCCTGAGACCGGAGAACGTCTGGCCGTGCAGCTACCCACTGGGGAAACGCCGGCAGAGCGGCAGGTGCGGTTGCCGCCGCCCTGAAATGCGACCCTGTTAGCCGCCGTCGACAATCACAGTCGCCAGCTCCAGCGTGTCGCCCTGCATCCGCTGGCCATCCACTTGCAGGGGTAGACGTTGGCGGGTGGCTTCATCGTACATCCCGACGAACAGATGGTAGTTGCCTGCTGGCGTCTCGGGGCTGATGGACAGTCGAATGTGGTCAGGGACGATTTCGCCCGGCTGCCAGGCAGTGGTGGGATACTCCCAGTGCCGGGGGATGCCGTCGTGCTGTGCCCATAACTTGCCGGTGTCATCCACCAGATGGGCGAAGACTTTGTAGCTGGACTGACTGGATTGCACAGCACGCCAATAGAGCATGCCCCGCACCGGATGGGGTTTTGACCAACGCTCCCATGGAATCCCACATGCAACCTGTTCTAGATCATAGACAGCAGCCCCGCGTGGCGCGAGGATCGCCCAAAGCTACCTGTTCTCAAGGCCATGCGGAGAGCCTGATGATCATCGTGATGAACCGTGACCTGTGTGACGCGCACCTCTCGTTCTGTGCGCGTTGCTCGGCCAATTTCTTCCAAAAACCATTTGGCAGCGATCGTCCCTGCGTGCAGCGCATCATCGACGATGGCGACGACGACACGCTTGGCTTCATCCTGATGACGGATGGGCGCACGCTGCGCTTCCGCTTGACTGACGAGACGCTGGAAGGCCTGCAGTTGGAAGGATGGGAGTTCCTGGCTGATTTCGATCCGGCGTTCGTCCGCCGGGGGGCGGCCGAACGGTGGCGGCAGATCGCGGCCACGCCATTGGGTCCGCATTGAAAGTCATTTTGACAAAGTCCTACCCCCATGCTATTCTTGGCCCCACTATGCGGTTGCTGCAACGCGTTCGTTCCAGGTCCTGTGTTTAGACAAGCCTGACCGGCTTGGACCCTTGGACGCGGGCGCCAACCGACGACGATAGCCCTCACCAAGCCCTCCAGCTGGAGGGCTTTTTGTTTGGAGAGACATGAAGCTCAACGTAGGCATCATCGGCGCTACCGGCTACACCGGCTACGAGTTGGTCCAGATTCTCCGTCGCCATCCGCATGCCCGGTTGGCCTGGGCCACCTCGGAATCCGCGGCCGGCAAATCGCTCAGCGACCTCTATCCGACGCCGGATGACATCCCCCTGCAACGGCAAGAGGATGCGCCTTTGGCCGAGGCCGACGTCGTCTTCCTCTGCCTGCCGCATGTGGCGTCGATGGATGCCGTAGCCCAAGTGCGGGCGGCCGGCGTACGGGCGATCGATCTATCCGCAGACTTTCGCCTGCCCGACGCGGCTACCTACGAGCGCTGGTATGGCCACGCTCACACCCAGCCTGATCTACTACGCGAGGCCGTCTACGGCTTGTGTGAGGTCAATCGCCCGCAGATTAGAGAAGCAGCGCTCATCGGCAACCCCGGCTGCTATCCGACCACGGTCAATCTGGGTCTGTGGCCGTTAGCCCGCGCCGGCGTTCTTCAACCTCGTATCATCGCCGATTCCAAGTCAGGCGTGTCGGGGGCGGGACGGGCGCTGAAGTTGACATCGCACTTCGTCGAGGTCAGCGAGAATTTCAGCCCTTACAGCATCGGCTATAGCCACCGCCACATTGCCGAGATGGAGCTGGTGCTGGGTCCGTGGGTGCCAGAGCTTCAGGTGACCTTCTCGCCCCACCTGCTTCCCGTCAACCGGGGGATCCTGTCGACCGTCTACGTGGATGTGAATCCCAGTCTGTCCGAGAAGGACCTGCGCTCCCTCTACGCTGATGCCTATGCAGGCGAGCCCTTCATGCATCTGCTCCCGTCCGGTCAGGTGGCCACACTGCGTCACACCGTGGGCAGCAATCGCTGCGCCATCGGCGTCACCCCACTTCCCTATCCCGGGCAGTGGATCATTACGGTCAGTGAAGACAACCTGATCAAGGGCGCCAGCGGCCAGGCCGTACAGAACATGAACCTGATGTTCGGCTTTGACGAAACCGCCGGTCTCCTCTAACGCCCAACTCCCACAACCTCGCCCGCCCTTCTTGGTTCTCACCTCCATGACCGACACCCCTTCTATCCATGTCATCAAGATCGGCGGCAACGAGCTCGACGATCGCGAGTTCTTGCACCACTTCGTTGATACGGTGCGCGTCGTGCGCGACCGCGGCATTCGTCCGGTCATCGTCCACGGGGGCGGCCAGGAGATCGTGCGCTTACACGACGAGTTAGGCGTGCCCTTCGACATGGTGCAGGGCCTGCGCGTCACCAGCGATCAATCCATGCGGCTGGTCAAGATGGCGTTGAACGGCATCGCCAACCTCCGCGTGGTGCGGTGGCTGGTCAATGCCGGCATTGACGCCATCGGACTCAACGGCGTGGACATGGGTCTCATCCGCGTCGAGAAAATGCTCGTCAAGGGAGTGGATTTGGGACGCGTGGGCAAAGTGACCGAGGTCCATTCCGCGAAATTATTCCCCTTCATCGACGCCGGCCTGGTGCCTGTGATCTCACCCATCAGCCTGGGTTACGATGGCTTCAGCTACAACGTCAACGCCGATCACGTTGCCGAAAGCCTGGCAGTTGCGCTCAACGCCGCCAGTCTCGTCTTCATCACCAACGTTCCCGGCGTGATGATCGCCGGCCAGCCCATGCGCGTCCTGCCAGTCGATCAGGTTGAAGACCTCATCTTCGGCCAATTCATTACCGGCGGCATGATTCCGAAGGTGCGCGCTGCTGTGTCAGCCATCGAACTTGGCGTTGCCAACACCATTATCACTGACCTGGATCATTATGCGAAGGGCGAAGGCACGATCGTCGTCCGTCACCAATAGGACCACCCTGTTCACGCCTGAGAAACCAGCTATGCATCCCATTGCCGAACTCGACCAACGTTACCTCGTCCAGGCCTATAGCCGCGCTCCCTTCGTGCTGGCTGGGGGGCATGGCGCCTGGCTGGAGGACACCGATGGCAATCGTTACCTGGACCTGGTGGCGGGTATTGCCGTCAATGCCCTGGGGCACGGCGACCCCGACGTCCTTGCCGCCATCCAGGAAGCGGCCGCCGGTCCCCTGCACTACTCGAACCTCTACCTCTCCGAGCCCATGGTGCGCCTGGCCCAGCATTTGGTGGACGCCACTCCGTTTGCGGATCGGGTGCATTTCCAGAATAGCGGCACCGAGAGCAACGAAGCGGCGATCAAGTTCGCCCGCAAGTGGGCGCGTACACACTTTGGCGAAGACAAGACGGACATCGTCGCCTTCAGCGGCGGTTTTCACGGTCGCACGATGGGTGCTTTGGCCGCTACGCCGCGACCCAAGTACCAGGACCCCTTCCGCCCTCTGATGCCCGGCGTCAGGTTTGCAGAATTCAACGATCTTGACAGTGCAGCTCGGGTGTTGGATGACCACGTCTGTGCCGTGATCCTTGAGCCTGTACAGGGCGAGGGTGGCGTTTATCCTGCCAGCAACGAGTTCCTGGTAGGGTTACGGGAACTGACGCATCAACATAACGCCCTCCTCATCCTTGATGAAGTGCAGTGCGGTGTGGGACGCACCGGCGACTTCTGGGCGCATGAGCCGTACGGCATCTTGCCGGACATACTCTGCGCCGCCAAGCCCTTGGCCTCGGGCCTGCCGATCGGCGCCGTTCTGGTGACCGATCGCGTGGCCGAGGTCATTCATGCCGGCGATCACGGCACCACCTTTGCCGGCGGACCCTTCGTCGCTACCGTAGCCGATGCGGTTGTGCGCAAGGTAAGCGATCCCGTCTTCCTCAAGCACGTTCAGGAAACGGGCGCCTATTTTAAGGAGCGTTTGGAAGAGATCAACAGCCCGCACATCCAGGAGGTGCGCGGGCGAGGGCTGATGCTCGGTCTTCAACTCGACATCCCCGCCGGCCCGGTGATCCAAGCCGGTTATCAACACGGCGTCATCCTTCTCAATGCCGGCCCGGACGTCCTGCGACTGGTGCCCCCTCTCATCCTGAGCAAGGCAGAAGTGGACATCGCCGTCGAGCGCCTGTCTGCCGCTCTGGCTGCCGCCTGATTGGGACCGTCCTTGCACCGTGTCTGCCACCATTCGACCTGCCACCGAGACCGACATCCAGCCTATTTGTGATCTGGTCAACGGCTTCGCTGAACGCAACCTGATGCTCCATCGCACGCCCGCCCAAGTGCGCCATGCTCTGCGCGACTTTCTGGTGGCCGAAGCAAAGGAAGGGGTGGTGGGCTGTGGCTATCTGGCGCATCTCGGACCCGACCTGGGCGAGTTGCGGTCGCTGGCCGTCAGTGCTGCCTATCAAGGCAGCGGCCTGGGTGGCCAATTGGTCGAGCGTCTGGTGGCGGTTGCGCAGGAGCGCGGCATCCGGCAGGTGTGTGCGCTAACCCTTGTGCCTGAGTTCTTTGCCCGATATGGCTTCGAGCGCGTGGATCGCTGGGCCATCAGTCCCAAGATCTGGGGCGAGTGTGTCTACTGTCCCAAGTTTCACGCTTGCGATGAGATCGCAGTATTGCGCCTGATCGACGGTCAGTCTGGCTGACATCGGGATCACCCGCTGTCGTAGGAGTCCCCAACGTGACTGCAATCCTTGCTCTGGCTGACAGCACTGTCTTCGAAGGGGAAGCATTTGGGGCCGCCACCGTGACGGTGGGCGAAGTTGTCTTCAACACCAGCATGACGGGCTATCAGGAGATCATCACCGATCCCTCTTATCGGGGGCAGATGGTGGTGATGACGGTGGCGCATGTCGGCAACACTGGGATCAATCCTGAGGACATGGAATCGCGCCGCCCGTGGCTCAGTGGCTTCATCGTGCGCGAGCTCAGCCCGGTCGTGAGCAACTGGCGAGCGCGGGAGGATCTGTCCGCGTATCTGGCCCAGCATGGCATCCCCGGCATCAGCGAGGTCGACACACGTTCCCTCACCCGCCGCCTGCGTGATCGGGGCAGTCTGCATGGCGCCCTTTGCACCGACGGTAGCCGCAGCGCCGAGGAACTCATCGCTTTGGCCCGCGACTGGCCTGGCACACAGGGCCGGGACCTGGTACAGGAAGTGACCTGTGACCATGTCTATCGCTGGGAAGAAGACAGCGAGCAGATGTGGATTGCCGCACCCACAGAGGTCGCCGGCCATGTGCCTCTTCACGTGGTCGCCTATGACTTCGGTATCAAGACCAACATCTTGCGACGCCTGACCAGCCACGGCTGCCAGGTGACAGTCGTACCGGCGCTGACGCCTGCTTCTGACGTGCTGGCCATGCAGCCTGACGGCGTCTTTCTCTCCAACGGACCTGGCGATCCTGCGGGCCTGCCCTATGCAGCCCAGACGGTGGCCGAGTTGCTGCGAAGTGACCTGCCGGTGTTTGGCATCTGCCTGGGACACCAGATCCTGGGATTGGCGCTGGGGGGCGAGACCTACAAGCTTAAGTTCGGGCATCATGGCGGCAATCAGCCGGTCAAAGAGCAACTGACCGGACGCGTACAGATCACCAGCCAGAACCACAACTACGCCGTCCGGCCCGAGAGTCTGCCTGCGGCGGTCGAAGTGACCCATTTGAACTTGAACGATGGCACGGTTGAGGGCTTACGGTTGCAGGATCGCCCGGTGTTTTCCGTCCAGTACCATCCCGAAGCCTCTCCAGGCCCACACGATGCGGATGCTCTGTTTGCACAGTTCGTGACGATGATGCGAGGGCAGGCATGACCCGTCTCCTCCTGATCGGCTTCGGCGCCGTCCATCGTCAATTCTGCCAGATTCTCCTGGAAAAAGCAGGGAATCTGGACGCCCGCTATGGCTTCGTTCCGGTCGTGGTGGGGGTCGCAGACAGCGGCGGCGCCGTGCACCAGCCCGAGGGGCTGGACCTGCAGGCCTTGTTGGCCCACAAGCAGACCAGACACAGCGTTGCTACCTTTTCCGGTGGGCGCCCCCTAGCGGACGCTCCAACGTTGGCCCAGACTGCCGGCTACGACCTCTTGCTGGAAGCGTCTCCCGTGAACCTCAGCGATGGGGAGCCGGCCATGACCTGCATCCGCGCCGCTCTAACGCAGGGCCGTGCGGTCGTGCTGGCAAACAAGGCGCCGCTCGTGTTGGACTATGCCGGCCTGCACGGGCTGGCCCGACGCTATGCCGCCCGTCTTGCCTTTAGCGCCACTGTCTGCGGCGGACTGCCGGTGATCAACGTCGGCCAACGCGACCTCGTGGGCGCCACCATCACCCGGGTCGAAGGCATCTTCAATTCCACCACGAACTACATCCTTTGCCAGATGGCCGCGGGCGAAAGCTACGCCGGCGCCCTGGCCGAGGCTCAGCGACGAGGCATCGCCGAGGCAGACCCATCGTTGGATGTGGAGGGATGGGATACAGCCAATAAGCTGGTGATCATTGCTAATGCCATTCTCGGTGTGGCAGCCACGCTGGCTGATGTGAAGGTTCAGGGCATCGACGGTCTGCAAGGGAAGACAAACCTGCTGGATCCGCGCTGGGGTCAGACCGTCAAGCTGGTGGCTCGGGCCGAGCGACAGGCGGCTGGCGGCTATGCCCTCAGTGTGGGGCCAGAAGCGCTATCCGACGACCACTTCCTGGCCGGGGTGAGCGACTGGCAGATGGGCATCGCCTTCCATACCGACATCTATGAGGAGATCTACTTGAAGATCGATGAAAAGGGGCCGCTGGCGACAGCGGCAGCGATGCTGCGAGATGTGCTCGATTTGCGCGGTTGCCTTGTCACTCGTTGACGCTGGAGGTGCTCGTCATGAAAGCCGCAGTCCCTGTTAGCAAGCCTGTTCAGCCCGTGCCACTGGATTCGGTGCGCCGCGCCTTTCAACGCTTTGCCGATATCGAGGGCTTTAGCGGCATACTCCTGATGATCGCCACGCTGGTCGCTCTGGTGCTCGCGAACTCGCCATGGTCGCGCATCTACTTCGGCATTCTGGAACAGGACTTCACGGTTGGGTTCGATCGTGTTTTCGCCATCTCCCAGCCTGTGTTGATCTGGATCAACGATGGCTTGATGGCGATCTTCTTCTTCGTGGTTGGCCTCGAGATCAAACGAGAGCTGCTTATCGGAGAGCTGTCATCTCTGCGCCAGGCCAGCCTGCCCATCATGGCGGCGATAGGCGGCATGGTGGCGCCGGCGTTGGTGTATCTGGCTTTCAACGCCGGGAAGCCCAGCGCCAGCGGTTGGGGCATCCCCATGGCGACCGATATCGCTTTTGCCCTCGGGGTGCTGTCACTCCTTGGCAAGCGCGTGCCAGTGGCACTGAAGGTCTTCCTCACCGCGCTGGCCATCGTCGATGACCTGGGAGCGGTGTTGGTGATCGCGTTTTTCTATACCAGCAGAATCGTCTGGATCGACATCTTGATCGCCGCCGGGCTTCTGGCCCTACTGTTTCTCTATGGTTGGGCCGGTGGCCGGAAGCTTTTCGTCTTTGCCGTAGGAGGCGTCGTCATATGGGTGGCGTTTGTCTTTTCGGGCGTGCACGCCACCGTGGCCGGGGTATTGGTGGCATTGACGGTGCCGGTTCGCACTCGCATCGACGCGCAGGGGTTTGTGCAATGGAGCACCTCGCTTCTGGAGCACTTTGCCAGGAGCGGCGAAGTCGGCGTCAACAGCCTGATCACCGACGAGCAAAGGGCGACCGTACGCGAGATCGAGGTTGCCTGTGAGCACATCGAGACACCTCTGCACCGTCTGGAGTACATGCTGCACCCCTGGGTGGCGTACCTCATCATGCCGGTTTTTGCTCTGGCCAATGCCGGCGTCCAACTAACGTCTATGAGTTTCGCTACGCTCGCCACCCCGGTCAGCCTGGGCATCTTCTTCGGACTTGTCCTAGGCAAAATGGTGGGTATCAGCCTGGCAAGCTTGTTTGCCGTGCGTACGCGTCTGGCGACACTGCCGCGCAATACCACCTGGCGACACATATGGGGCGTGGCCTGGTTGGGTGGCATGGGTTTCACCATGTCGCTTTTCATTTCGAGTTTGGCCTTTGGCGATGGTAACACCGCTCATGCCTCGGCCAGGCTGGCGAGTATGGTCGGGCGCGCTGGTGCTGGCGGCACCTCGTACCAGGACATCGCCAAGATCGCCATCTTGCTGGCATCGTTGGTCGCTGCTGTCATTGGCACCTTCGTCCTGCGCCGCTTACCTGTGTTGGCGGACGGCGGTGAATCGTAGACCGGGAGACCGGCCCACCATGCCCAAACGCACTGACATTCATTCCATTTTGGTTCTTGGCGCCGGGCCCATCGTCATTGGCCAGGCATGCGAATTCGACTATAGCGGGTCGCAGGCAGTGAAGGCTCTGCGCAGAGAGGGGTATCGCGTCATCCTGGTGAACAGCAACCCTGCCACCATCATGACCGACCCTGAGCTGGCCGACGCCACCTA
>CAZHTZ010000122.1:0-13261 GCA_964535455.1 uncultured Caldilineales bacterium | reverse complement strand
CGGCCCGTGTGTCCTCAGGCAGCCACACGTCGGGACCGTAGCCCTGCAGGGCCTTTTCGCCGGCTTACACTTCGCTCCACGCCACCTTGCGCTTGCCTCGATAGGCCTTGGCGATGGCGGCGTCCATTACCCGAACCGATGCCGCCCAGATGTCGGCGCCGGTGCCGTCGCCTTCGATGAAGGCGAGGATCGGGCGATCGGGAACATGGAGCTTGCCGTTGTCTATGCTGATTTTCCCGCCATTGGTGGGGATCGTGATCTTGTCGAATGCCATGGGGTTTCTTCCTTCAGTCGCGCAAACAATGCCGGTCCGAAAGCGCCGGCCCGTGAAGCGATCATAATGCAGGGTCTTGACGGCAGGCAAAGTTCCAACCCCGCGCGCGTGCCAGCACGGCGTCGAAAATCGGCCTTGCCGGACCGAAATGTGCGGCCTTCAGGCGGGCGTCCGTGGTGTTACAGGACGATCGTGCACAATCGACCTGCGCCGGTTTGACAGGCCGCGGCTATCATCGGTATGATTCTCGCTTGCCAGGAACGCAACGCCAAGGAGTATCCCAGTGACCGACGCCATTCAAGGCGCCCCCCAAGCCTCCCAAAAGCAAGAAATCAAAGTCATACCTCCCAAAACCATCGTTCGCAAGCTGACCGTTGGTCAGGAAGTGACGGGGCGGGTGCGACGGCTGGCCGACTTTGGCGCCTTCATCGACATCGGTGTAGGCACAGACGGCCTGGTGCACGTATCCGAGATTTCCCAAAAACGGATCAACAAGCCGAGCGATGTTCTCAAGTTGGGCGAAGAAGTTACCGCCTGGATCAAAGAGCTCGATAGGGACCGCGACCGCATTAGCCTGACCCTCATCCCGCCCGAGACGCTTACGGTTCGCGATCTGCAGGCGGGTGACCAGGTTGCAGGAAAAGTCACCCGTATCGAGAACTACGGCATCTTTGTGGACCTCGGTGTTGGCACGGATGGCATGGTCCACATCAAGGAGATGTCCCACGGCTACCTCAAGCACCCGAGCGACGTCGTGAAGGTTGGCGACGAGGTGCAGGTGCAGGTGCTGGCCGTCAAACGGCGCAAAGGACAAATTGACCTCTCGATGCGCGCGCTGATGCCCGAGCCCGAGGTAGTGTCCCGACCAGCGCCGCCGCCGCAGATTGCGTCTGCACCGGAAGTGGAGGAAGAGGCTGAAGAAGTCGAGGCGCCACCGACGACCTTCGAGTTTGCCATGCAGAAGGCGCAAGGCAGTTCGTCCAAGAAAGATAAGAAGCGACGCAAGAAAACGTGGTACGAGGACGTCGAAGAAGATGATATCGTCACTCGCACCCTCTACCTGACAAAGGACTGAGACTTAGTCTCCGACAGTTCTTGAGGCCGATGGTAGATTCCGTCCGTGCCTGGTTCTGATATCGTGCTCAGAGACTGCCTGAAGTCGGTGGCGGACCAAGTATACTTGGCCTTCCCGCAGAGGCGGGTCACGGCCGGGGTGAAGCCATGATCGCACGCGGCGCCCTGCGTGGTGGTTTGATTGGTGGTCTACTGTCGGTGGCTTTTTCCGTGCTCGGCGTGATCCCGGTTTGTGGCTATGTGGCTCTGCCTCTGCGTTTCGCCGCATGGACGGTAGGCGGCTACATTGGGGGTCGCACGGCGCTCAAAGGCGGCTCGCGCAACGCGGGCGTGGCAGCGGGTCTGGCAGCGGGTCTGCTTGCGGGTCTGGTCGATGGCGTTGCCAATATTGTTCTGGCGCCGGTGCGCTATAAACTGGCCGGCGACATGCTCACCAGCCTGCACTTGTTGCCTTCCGGGATTCTTGACCTGTTCAAAGCCGCGGGTCTGGATTTGATGACGATGGATACAGTGGGGGGGAGCGTCTTCTTTGCGGTCCTGCTGTGCGGCATCACCTGGGCGGTGGCCGCCTTCATGGGAGCGCTGGGGGGAGCGATTTCCCAGGCGCTGGCGGACTGAATAGAGGACAGCGAACGTCATACCTTGGGTTCGACGCGCTGTGATTTCGCGTGCCGCTGGTAATTGCGCTAAACTACTGACGCTCCCCGAACAATTTAACGAGGAGGAGATTTCAATTGCTCATGTTCAGCATATTCTCGCGACGGTTGGTCGCGTCTCTCGCCGTGACCGCGCTTTCCGTTGGCATCGTGGGAGCCAACTTCATGGCGCCGCAGGTTGCCGGCGCTTTTGCTCCGCCAGCAGCTACGGCGCCGGAGGCATCGCCGGTCGTGAACGCCGTCTGGCAGACGGTGGCGCCGGTGGTGGATGGCAACCTGAACGAGTGGAGCAACGTGCAGCGCCACCCACTTGACAACCAGAACGCAACGGCGCCGGCGCCTGATCGCCGGCCTGAACCCAATGACCTCAGCGCCTGGGCCAGCCTCGTTTGGACGACTGATAACCTGTACGTGGCCGTCGCTGTCACTGATAACTTGGTGGTGCGGACACACCGCAACTGGCTGCTTGACGACATGGCGCAGTTCACGCTCGACATCGACAACAGCGGTGGCCCCAGCCTGGGTGATGTCTTCCTGACGGTCAGCCCCGATGGCCTCATCACCAATGGTGGCTTGCTGCCTCTGGGCTACGATTCCAAGGCCGTGAAGACGGCCACAGGTTGGCAAGCGGAGGTGTCTGTCCCCCTCCGCGAGTTCGGAGCCGATTTTCTCAACGATGCCCAGGTGGGCTTCACGTGGGGTGTCCAGGATAATGATGGCCAGGGTGTGGACGGACACCTTGTGTGGGCGGGACCGGACTTTGCGCAGCCAACACCACAGCAGGGCGCCCTGAGCTTCGTCAACGGTCCCACGCGCGAGTGGATCAGCGCCCGTCCCGGCGTCAATGGCTACAACGGCATCACCGACGCCACGCTGAACCAATGGAAACCCATCGAAAGGTTCGGTACGTCTCCGACGCTGTCGCTTCGCGGCGACGAGCAGTGGAATGTGGTCTTCAAGTTCATTCCGCCCCCCCTGCCGGCGGGCGCTAAGCCTCTGAAGGCTCGCGTCCACATGACGGTGTATGAACGGAGCAACCCTGGCACTACCACGGCCCGGATGTATCGCCTGCTGCGTCCCTGGGACGAGAACGCCGCCACCTGGCTCAACGCCGATGTCACGACGCGTTGGCAAGTGGGCGGCGCCAGCGCCGTCGGCATCGATCGCAGCGGCGTTGTCGCCAGCGAGACGCAGCTGAAAATTGCAGCTGGTGACGTGGTTTGGGAGCTCGGACCTGACGTCATCGGCGACCTGTACGCCAATCCTGACAAGAACTACGGCTTCGTCATGCGCGGCGAGAACGGCGCTAGCGTGCTCTACAACATGCGCTCCAGCGAGTGCACGGCGCCCGCCAACTGCGCTCCCTGGATTGAAGTCTTCGTCGAGAAACCACCTGCTTCTGCTTCGGCCTTTGCGTTGGAGGAAGGCGCCGCCGGAGCGGAAGTCCCCTCTGACGCGACTGCGACACACTGACACCTAAGGCAACGCGTTTCCCTTCCATCGTCACCGGCATCGCAGCCCCGGCGCCTTCAGGCCTGGGGCTGCGATGTTTTGCGCCTGACTCACAGCAGCGACATAGGGTCGCGGCTTTGGCGCCCCATACGCTACTTCGTATAATTCATGCCTTCGCCCTTGAGGCTCAGGCCGAAGGGTTTGGCGCCGCCAGGGTCTGGCGCCGCCAGGCCCGGGTCTGACGCCTTCTCGTCGCCAACCGATCGCTCATGCGCACCGACCACATCCGCAATTTCTCCATCATCGCCCACATCGACCACGGCAAATCGACCCTGGCTGAGCGGAAGTTGCAGATCACCGGCACCGTTAGCGATCGGGAGATGCATGAGCAGATGCTCGATAGCATGGACCTGGAGCGAGAGAAGGGCGTCACCATTAAGGCCTCGGCGGTGCGCATGTCGTATCAGGCTGGAGACGGTCAGGTCTACGAGCTCAATCTGATCGATACGCCCGGGCACGTCGATTTCGGGTACGAGGTTTCGAGAGCGCTGAAGGCCTGCGAAGGAGCAGTGCTTGTCGTCGATGCTTCTCAGGGCGTCGAAGCCCAGACCCTGGCCAATCTCTACCAGGCCATTGAACAGAACCTTGAGATCATCCCGGTGGTCAATAAGATCGACCTGCCGTCGGCGCGACCGGACGAGGTCGCTCAGGAACTGGAAGACCTGATTGGCATCGATGCCGCTGACATCCCCCACGTCTCGGCGAAAGAAGGCATCAATGTCGAGGCCGTGCTTGAGGCGGTGGTGGCGCGTGTGCCGCCGCCCAAGGGCGACCCGGACGCCGCCCTGCAGGCGCTCATCTTTGACAGCCACTATGACGCCTACAAGGGTGTCGTCGCTTATGTACGGGTCATCAACGGTCGCATTCGCAAGCGCGACATCCTGCGCCTCATGTCCTTCGGCATCGAAACCGAGCCGCTTGAGATAGGCGTGTTTGCGCCGGTGATGCAGCCCATTGACGAGCTGCAGGCAGGCGAAGTGGGCTACGTTGCCACAGGGCTGAAAACCGTGCGGGAATGCCGTGTCGGCGACACGTTCACGACCGCCGCCAACCCGGCAACGGAAGCGCTTCCTGGGTTCTTGCCCCTCAAGCCCATGGTTTTTGCGAGCATCTACCCTTCTGAGGCTGACGATTACAACCTGCTGCGCGATGCGATCGAGAAGCTGCAGCTCAATGATGCCTCGCTTGCCTATCAGCCGGAGACCTCGCAGGCCTTGGGCTTCGGCTTCCGCTGTGGGTTCCTGGGTCTCTTCCACATGGAAATCATCCAGGAGCGGCTAGAGCGCGAGTACGACCT
Source organism: uncultured Caldilineales bacterium (assembly GCA_964535455.1). Taxonomy (GTDB): domain Bacteria; phylum Chloroflexota; class Anaerolineae; order J102; family J102; genus SSF26. Next base: position 8,448 of record CAZHTZ010000122.1, on the reverse strand, counting down.
GGATCTGGTCTTTACGGCGCCGTCCGTGGAATACCAGATCACCCTGACCGACGGCAGTGAGATCGTGATCGATGGTCCGTCCGAGATGCCGGACCCCAACTTTGTCGCCGAGATTCGCGAGCCCTGGGTCGAGATCAGCGTCATTACGCCCACCGACTACATCGGCACCATCATGGATCTGGTCACGCGGCGACGCGGCGAGTTCAAGAATCAGGAGCACCTCGACCAGCGGCGCGTTCAGCTTAGCTACCGCATTCCCCTCACTGAGATTCTGGTCGATTTCTACAACGAACTAAAGGCGCGCACGCGCGGCTATGCCTCGCTCGACTACCACTTCCACGAGTACCGGCCGGCAGAAATGGTCAAGCTTGACCTGTTGGTGGGTGGCCAGATTGTCGATGCCCTGTCGATCATCGTCCATGCCGACCAGACGTACAACAAGGGCCAGCGCCTGGTGTCCAAAATGAAGGACGTCATCCCCCGCCAGCAATTCGATGTCGCCATCCAGGCCGCTGTGGGCAAGCGCGTCATCTCTCGCGCCAACGTCAAGGCAGTGCGCAAGGACGTGCTTGCCAAGTGCTACGGCGGTGACATCACGCGCAAGCGCAAGTTGCTGGAGAAGCAGAAGAAAGGCAAGAAGCGCATGAAGATGGTGGGCTCGGTCGAGGTGCCGCAGGAAGCTTTTATGGCGGTGCTCAGGTTGGAGGAGGAAGACTGACCTGCATGAACCCCACTCACCGACGCTGGCTCCTGATTGCGGTTCTAGCCCTCATCTTGTTGGTTGCCTTCGTCCTGCGCACGTTCAACGTCGACTGGGCTGAAGGCCAGTTGCCGCAACCCGATGAGCGGTCGACGGTCGCCTTCTACGCGCCGAGCATCCGCTGGCCCACCCAACCCGGCACCTTTCTTGACCCGCGCAAGTCAACCCTGAATCCTTTCTGGGATGTTGAGAGCAACAATCGGCGGTCCTACACCTACGGTCACTTCCCTCTCTACCTGCTTGTCATCTCCGGCCATCTGACGCAAAAGCTGGCGCCGGTGGCTGAGGCCCTCGGTGCACCACAGAAATACGTGGACATGATGCGCATCGCCGTGGGGTCGCCTGGCTATGCCTGGGTGGGTCGCGTGTTGATGGCCATCGCCGACACCTTGACGGTCCTCTATCTGTTCCTGTTGGGCAGGCGGCTCTACGGCGTGCATGCCGGCTTGTTGGCGGCTTTGCTTGGCACGTTCACCGTGCTGCAAATCCAACTCGCTCACTTCTTCGCCGTCGATCCGATCTCCACCACCTTCACCGTAGCAGCCCTCTACTACGCCATTCGACTCGTCGACACCCGTCGATGGCGGCACGTGGTGTTGACGGGCATTCTGGCGGCGCTGGCAATCGCCTCCAAGTTCAGCGCTTTGCCCATTTTGGCAGCGCCGGTGGTAGCCGGTGGGTTCATCTGGTGGCAGCAGGAAAGAGAGAAGCGCTTGGGAGAAGACCGGTCACTGACGTTCCCGGTACGGAACGGCCAGGCGCCAGGCTTCGCCCTGAAGGGCTCAAGCCCGAAGGGGTGGCTGCTGGCAGGGGCGGCGCTGCTGATCGCCTTCGCGGTCTTTGCCTTGACGTCGCCTTTTGTCTTTCTGGACTGGAAGAACTTCTATGAAGCGGTGGTCAAGGAACAGGGGGCGATGGTGCGTGGCATCGCCGATTTTCCGTTCACGCGCCAGTATCGCGGCACCACGGCCTATCTCTACTTCATCGCCCAGCAGGTGCGATGGGGCATGGGTTGGTTCCTGGGCCTTCTGGGTTGGGGTGCGCTGCTTTGGGTCGTCATCAAGGATGTGGTGCGGGTCCGGCGGCTGCCGGACGATGCGCGAGTATACTCGCACGTTGTCCAGGGGGAGGTTATCATCCTCTCCTGGATCCTCCCCTATTTTCTGATTGTGGGCAGCTTTCTGGCCAAGTTCAACCGCTATATGGCGCCGATAGTGCCCTTGCTGGCGGTGCTGGGGGCAGGGATGCTCTGGGGCTTCGCCGGATGGCTGGCCCATCGCCGGCGCCGAAGTGAAAGCGCCGGTGAACGGTCCTCCACTGCGGTCGACGCCTTACCGCCGGTGCAGGCGGCTGCCGGCCCGTCCGAGTCACTGGCCCCTACAGCGGCAACCACGGACCCGGTCAATCTGCCCGCGGCCAGCCTGGACCTTTGGAAGCAGCCCGATACTGATCTGCCAGCGCCACCGCTGCCACCAACTACCACCCCTGCCGGCAGCCCGTACGGAGGTTTTCTCGCCCTGAGTACTCTCAGGCCCTCTCGCGTTCGCCTCTTCTGGGCCCTTGGCCTGATCGTTCTCATCCCCACGGTGCTGTGGGCGCTGGCCTTTGTGAACGGTGTCTACAACCGCGAGCATACGTTCATCACGGCCTCCAAGTGGATGTACGACAACATCCCCGACGGCAGCGTGTGGATCACCGAACACTGGGAGGAGGGCATGCCCCTGGTGCTGCCGATCCCGCGCGGCAATCCAGGTGAGCACGGCTGGCAGAACGTGTCGATGCCGATGTATGAGGAGGACACGCCCGAGAAGTTCGAGATCCTCAAGCAGAACATGCGGCAAGGGGACTACTACGTGTTGGCGACAAAGCGCCTCTACGGCGCATTGCCGCATCTGCCGCAGCGGTACCCGATGAGCCTCAAGTTCTATGATCTGCTCTTTTCCGGCCAGTTGGGCTACGAGCTGGTGAGGGATTTCACGGCCTATCCCTCGCTCTTTGGCATTCAGGTCCCTGACCAGAGCGCCGACGAGAGCTTCTGGGTGTACGATCACCCACGGGTGCTGATCTACAAGAAAGTGCGCGATCTGAGCGACCAGGAGTGGTCTCAGGCCCTGGGAGGCACCTGGGAGAAGGCAGTGTATGGGTATACCGGACAGCGACCACAAGATCGGGGCGAGCCTTCCAACCCGGCCACGGGCGAAGCCGCCACCGGCCCCACCCTGCTGCTCGACCAGCCCGTCAACACCTTGCCCGATACGGGGCGCATTGCCTGGAACCCCTTCCGATACAACAGCGTGCTGAGCTTGTTGATGTGGTGGGTCGTCCTCATTCTACTCAATGCCCTGAGCTGGCCCATTGCGTTTGCCGTGTTTCGCAACCTGCGTGACCGCGGCTGGGGGTTGAGCCGGGCCCTGGGTTTGATCTTGCTGGCCTGGCTGAGCTGGATGCTGCCGGCGCTGCATATTCTGGTTAACAGCTTACTGCCGGTGCTTGTGGCGTTGGTTCTCGTCGCACTGCTTTCTTTCTGGTTGTGGCGACGGAACCGGGCCGAAATGCGGGCGTTCGGGGCGGAGCACCGGGCGTTGATCTGGTTCAGCGAAGTCCTTTTCAGCGGTGCTTTCCTGTTCTTCGTCTTCATTCGCCTCCTCAACCCTGACCTCTGGCATCCCTGGCAGGGCGGCGAAAAGTTGATGGAGTTCGCCTTCCTGAATGCCGTGACGCGGACGCCCTACTTCCCGGCGTATGACCCGTATTTCGCGGGCGGCTACCTGAACTACTACTACTACGGTTATCAGATTCTGGCGCTGCTGATCAAGCTGACCGGCATCACCCCCACCATCGCCTTCAACCTGGCGATTCCGACCCTCTATGGGCTGACGGTCGCGGGCGTGTTCAGCCTGGTCTACAGCCTGGCGCCGAGCCGCCGCCACGAGCGGGTGACGGCTGCCGATGATGCATCGGCGCCAGCCGGGCAAGGAGGCCGGTCGCTCACGCTCCCGGTTCGGATGGTTGGATGGCGTCGCGGCGTGCCCGCGGGCCTGGTGGGCGTTCTCTTTGTGGCGATGCTGGGCAACCTGGAAGGCGGCTTGCTCACCTTGCGCACGCTGGCGGAACGGAGCGGCAGCCAGTTTGTCTCGAACCTTCCCTTGGTGCAGGGCGTAGTGCGCACCGCCGCGGGCCTGACCGCTGTAGTCGGAGGTCGTGCGGACCTGCCGGGCTACGACTGGTGGGCCCCTTCTCGCGTCATCCCGTTTACGATCAACGAGTTTCCTTTCTGGTCCTTTCTGTTTGCCGACCTGCACCCTCACCTGATTGGCATTCCGTTCACGGTGCTGTTCCTGGGTCTGGCCTACAACCTGGTGGCCGGTGGCAGGTCAAAGGCGGCGAGTGGTCGTGGGGTGGGGTTCCTGGCCCTGGCAGCGATGCCTCTGACCTTGGGCGCCATCGGCGCCATCAATACCTGGGACCTGCCCACCTACCTGGGCGTTGCTTTCGTTGCCTGGCTTGTACGCGGATGGCGCGCCGAAGGGCGGGTGCGTATCCTGCGCACGCTGCTCTTTGTCGGCGCCCTGGCCGGGTTGTCGTACGTGCTCTATCTGCCCTTCTATCGCAACTATACCCCTGTCTTCGATACGGGCGTGGCCCTGACCTACGCCAAGACCAGCCTGGGCGCATGGCTGCGCATCTGGGGTTTGTTCCTGTTCCTGGTGATCGGTTACGTCCTGCTTGAGCTCCGCCGCGCACCCGGTGATGTGCCCGTGCTGCGGTGGCTGTCGGACCTGATCGCCTACCGCGATCGCGCCCCGCGCTTCCTCGACCACGTACAACAACTGGTGCGATCCAGCACGGCGCTGCGGCTGGGCCAGGTGATGCTGGGCGTCGCCTTCCTACTCGCTTTGCTGTTTGTGCTCTTGGGCTACACGGTCGTCGCCTTGCTGCTCTTGCTTGTCACCTTGACGGCTCTCTACCTTTTCCGCCGCACGTCGCCGGCGCCAGCGCAGTTCCGGGTGATCCTCTTCTTCACCGCGCTCCTGGTGCTGCTTGGCGTCGAGATGGTCTATCTCAAGGACTTCCTTTCCGGAGCAGGCGACGGTGGCTTCTTCAGCCGGCAGCATGGCGACTACTACCGCATGAACACCTTGTTCAAGTTCTACATTCAGGTGTGGGTCATGCTGGGCATCGCCGCCGCCGCTTCCTTGCCGGCATTGCTGGACGAGGTGGAGACCTGGCGCCGAGGCTGGCGCCTGGCATGGTGGGGAGGTTTCGGCGTCCTGCTGGCGCTGAGCCTCGTCTTCCCCATTCTGGGCACCGCTCATCGCGTCGACGACCGCTTCCCCGACCCACGGCCGGCACGCAACACCCTTGATGGCATGGCCTTCATGACGGTGGGTCGCTACACGTGGCCCGATGCCAGCAATACGATTGAGCTCAAGTATGATCATGAAGCCATCCGCTGGCTGCAGGAGAACGTGACGGGCACGCCGGTGCTGGCAGAAGCCCCGGCTTCGTGGTATCCGGTCAACGGTCAGAACGCTGGCTACGACTACTACCGCGCGGGCGGGCTGCGAGCCTCTTCGCTGACAGGGCTTCCCACGTTCTTGGGGCAGCATCAGGGCGAGCAGCGCTACGGTTCCCAGACGGGCCCGCGTGAGACCCAGGGACGCGAGTTCTGGGAGACCACCGATCTCAATCGCCTGCGCGAGCTCATTCGCGACCTGCACGTCAACTACATCTACGTCGGGCAGTTAGAGCATATCCTTTTCTCGCCCGAACAGCTCGCCAAGTTCGATGCCCTGGTCGGCGCCGGTGAGGCAGAAGTCGCGTTCCAAAACGATAACGTTACCATCTACCGCGTGCTCGATCAGGTGCCGCAGCGCCGGCAGGCGCCAAACGACGCCGCAAGCGGCAACTGACGCCAGCCTTGCTGCCACACCATCCCTTTCCCCTTCGGGCTGAGCGTTCGACTGAGCGCAGTCGAAGTCCTCAGGACGAAGCCAGCGCCCATTTCCGGTCACCAAGCTCTCATGCTCGACCTCCTACGCTTCTGGGTCATCCTCCAGATTTTTGGTCTGATCGCCCTGCCGCTGGCGTGGCGGCTCTTTGCCTACCTGCCTGACCGTGGCTACACCTTCGCTAAAGCGTTGGGCCTGCTGGCGGCGGGTTATCTGTTGTGGCTGGGTTCCACCTTTGGCCTGCTGCGCAACACGGCTGGTGGCGCTGTGCTGGCCATGTTGTTGGTGCTTGTGCTCGGTCTGTGGTTAGGACGCACGGGCTGGCAGGCGGATGCAGAGGGCAATCGCCCCCTGGTCGAGGACCTGCGCCGCCACTGGCGCTACATCCTGGGCGTCGAGGTCTTCTTCTTTCTGGCGTTGGCTGCCTGGGCGTTCTTCCGCGCCCACAACCCTGAAATCGCCGGCACCGAGAAGCCGATGGAATTTGCCTTCCTCAACGGCATCCTCAACTCGTCACAGTTCCCGCCTCGCGACCCCTGGCTGTCGGGCTACGCCATCAGCTACTACTACTTTGGCTATGTCCAGCTCAATATGTTGGTGCAGTTGACGGGCGTCGCCCCCAGTATCGCCTTCAACCTGGGCCTGTCCAGCATCTTTGCCCTCACCCTGATCGGCGCCTTTGGCCTGGTCTACAACCTGGTGACCAGTGACGAGAGCCATCCGGCGTCGCCGCTCCGTGGCGCTCTGGTCGGGTTGCTCGGGTCGCTGTTCGTGGGTCTGATGGGCAACCTGGTGGGTGTGCTGGAAATGCTGCACGTCCGCGGTCTGATGACGCCCAGGCTCCATGCCCTATTCGACATCAAAGACTTGGCCAATGCGCCGGTCACGGGCTCCTGGAACCCTGGCGCCGGGTTCTGGTGGTGGTGGCGAGCCTCCCGTACCATCCACGACTACAACTTTGCCCGCCAGTTCGACCAGGAAGTGATCGACGAGTTCCCTTTCTTTAGCTTCCTGCTTGGCGACATGCACCCGCACGTGCTGGCCCTGCCGTTCGTGTTGCTGGCCATCGCCCTGGCGCTCAACCTGTTCCGGCGACCGGCAACGGCCGTCGAGCAGGAGGAGGGTTTGGGCCTGAGCGTGGCCTGGGCCACCGTGGTGTCGGCCTTTGGCCTGGATGGCTGGGGGCTGGCGCTGTATGGTCTGGCCTTGGGGGGGCTCGGCTTTCTGAACACCTGGGACTTTCCCATCTACGTCTTCCTAGTGGTCCTGGCCTATGCGCTGCGACGCGGGTTGAACGGCGCTCGTCTGGACCGGCGGCTGTGGTTGGAGTCCGTGTTGGCTTTTGGCAGTCTCGCGCTCATCGGGTTCGTCGGCTACTTGCCCTTCTACCTTGCTTTCCGCTCGCAGGCCAACGGCCTTTGGCCGAATTTCTACAACCCCACGCGTCTGGTCCAGTATCTGCTGATGTTCGGACCCTTCCTGGCGGCTCTGATCTTCATGCTGGTGGTCGCCTACCGGCGAACGTCGCCCGGCCGGCGGTCGCTGATGCAGTGGCTGCTGGTAGCGCTCTTGCTGCCGCTTGTCTTCCTGGTCGGCGCTTCGGCGCTTGCCTACGCGGTCCCTGGCATCCGGGCGCAGATTGAGGGCGCAACGGGATTCTCGGCGGGGGCGTTGATTCCGCAGTTGGCGCGCATGCGGCTTACGACGCCCGGAACATGGTTGTTCGCCGGCGTGCTCCTGGCTGCTGCGGGCGCTCTGGCGGCGTTGGTGTGGACCGGCGTGGAACAGCGCCCAGGACGCAATCTGACCTTTGCTCTGGCGCTGTTCTTCACTGCCCTTCTTCTGACCTATGGCGTCGAGTTCGTGTTCCTGCGCGACTCCTTCGGCACCCGCATGAACACGGTCTTCAAGTTCTATTACCAGGCGTGGATTATGATGGCGATTGCCTCGGCCTACGCCGTCTACTACATCGGCACCCGTGCTTCGGGCGCGCTGCGCGCGGGCGCACTGGGGGTGATGGCTGTGTTGATTCTCGGCGCTATGGCGTATCCGGTGTTTGCCATTCCCAGCAAGGCCAACGACTTTCAGGGTGAACCAAGCCTGGACGGCACCCGTTTCGTCGCCCAGAATCGCCCCGACGAGGCCGCCGCGATTGACTGGGTGCGGCAAAACGCTCCCGCCGACGCTGTCATCCTGGAGGCGCCTGGCGGCTCCTATTCTGAGAACAACCGCATTTCCGCCTACAGTGGCCGTCCGACGGTCCTGGGTTGGGGTGGCCATGAGCTGCAGTGGCGCGGCACGTACGACGAGCCAGGTCGCCGTGAGCCGCTTATCGAGGCCGTGTACCGGAACCAGGACGAGGCGCGCATTCGGGACATCGTGGCTGAATTTGGCATCAACTATCTCGTCGTCGGTCCTATGGAGATGGAGAAGTACAAGATTCCACCCAGCCGCAAGGTGGCCTTCGACCTGCTGTGGCAGCCCGTCTTCGAGCAGGGCGAATATACGGTCTATGAGTGGCGCGGCGGCCTCCCCAAAGGTGCTGAGGGTGGCTAGAACGTTGCGCAACATGACACCCGGAATGCTTCATCTCCTGGCAATTCCTCTGTAACATTTTTCTGCTAATCTTCCCCACGATCCGCGCCGCTGCCCGTCATCCGGATTTCGCCTCTCCTAGGCAACTCAGCGAGTTTCCTTACCCGCTACCCGCCACCCTTTACCCGCATCTCGCACCTC
>CAZHTZ010000121.1:0-13302 GCA_964535455.1 uncultured Caldilineales bacterium | reverse complement strand
ACCATCAGTGGCCGCGCTCGCTGGGAGTTTCTAAGCAACGGAGTGAAGCATCTCCAACCCGAAAATGGAGACTCTTCGCTGCACTCAGAGTGACAAATTGATGTGTTCTGCCCCAAGGCAGGCCGCACCCGGCCTGGGGTCTCTCAGCATGACATAATGTGAGGTTGGTTTGCACGGACGGTTCCCGCCATGAGGCTGCACCAACTCTGTTGGCGTTGACAGGAGTTTCGGGTATACTCGGCCTTGATCAGGTTTGTGTGATCGCCTTACATAAGGAGGCGCCTAGCGAAAGACTGACAACCAATTGGAGATGACGAAGCGCCTGCACTGCGCGGCGGGGAGAGTCAGGAATGACTTCACTTGCATTTGAGCGCAGTGGACGAGGTGGAGGTTCTCACAGCAGTGTGAGCTAACCCCTGCGTCGCCTCAGTGTTCCTGAGACGATGCCCAGCGGGGAAAAGCGAGTCTTCGGCGGATGCATCCCCGGGACGCCACGCCCAGACGTCAACTCCCTTTCATCATGCCTGGATGTTGGGTCAGGTCGTGGCAATTACATACTTTGAACGATGCCCGTTCCGCCACTGGTTTGGAGCGCGCGACCGCATGTTGCGCGACGATAGTACTGTGGCGGGTGTGCATCACTCATCTCTCTGGAGGCAATCCTATGTGCGGTATCGTGGGATACGTCGGCCCGCAGCCGGCGACGCCCATCATCCTCGAAGGCCTGCAGCGCCTCGAGTATCGAGGCTATGATTCTGCCGGCCTGGCTGTGATCGACGCGGGCGGCGGCATCGCCGTGCGGCGCGACGCCGGCAAGCTCAACTATCTCGTCCAACACGTTTCCGAAGATCCGGCCGACGGCCACATCGGCGTCGGCCATACCCGCTGGGCGACGCACGGCCCGCCTACGGTCCGCAACGCCCATCCCCACCGCGACCGTAGCGGGCAGATCGTGGTCGTCCAGAACGGGATCGTCGAGAACTTCCTGCCGCTGCGCAACGAGCTGATCGGGCAGGGCTATGAATTCGCTTCCGACACCGACACCGAAGTCATCGTCCAGCTTGTGAGCCGCGAGTACGACCGCTGCGAGGACCTGGCTGAGGCCGTACGGCGGGCGCTGGGCTACCTGCATGGGCCGTCGGCGGTGGTGGTGCTCAGCAGTCACGAGCCCGACCGCCTGATCGTCGCCCGCCTGGGCAACGCCGGTGGGGTGGTGGTCGGTTATGGTCAGGGCGAGATGTTCATCGCTTCCGACATTACCGCCATCCTCTCGCACACTCGCTCCATGACCTTCCTGGAGAATCGCGAGATGGCGGTGATCACCCAGGAAGGAGCGAACTACTTTGATTTGGAGGGGCAACCGCTGGCGCCCAAAGCCATCCACGAGATTCCCTGGAACCCCGTGGCTGCGGCCAAGGGCACCTTCCGCCACTTCATGCAGAAGGAGATTTTCGACCAGCCCAACTCCATCACCGACACCATCCGCGGCCGGGTCGACTTCGTCACCGGTCAGGTAACGCTGGCCGAGCTCAACCTCGATGGCGACGCCGCTCGTTTTCTGAACAAGGTCACCATCGTGGCTTGTGGGACGTCGTATTACTCCGGGCTGGCAGGCAAGTTCATGATCGAGAACCTGGCCCGGCTGCCGGTGGAGGTGGACTACGCCTCCGAATACCGCTACCGCCACCCGGTGGTGGACGAGCACACTCTGGTGCTGGCTATCACGCAGAGCGGTGAAACGGTGGACACCCTGGCTGCCCTGGAAGAAGGACGCGCCCACGGCGCCCGCACCGCTGCCATCGTCAACGTGGTCGGCTCACAGGCAGCGCGCGTTTCTGACGGCGTTATCTATATGCAGGCCGGCCCGGAAATCGGCGTTGCTTCCACCAAGGCGTTCACTACCTCCCTGGTCGATCTTGTGCTGTTGGGCATGTACCTGGGCCAACAGCGCGGAACGCTGAGCGCCGAGATGTCGCAGCGGCTTGCCAGCGAGCTGGCGCTGCTGCCCGACAAGGTGGGACAGGTGTTGGCGCACGACGACCACTTCCGGAAGCTGGCGCGGGAGTATGCCAACTACCGCAACTTCCTGTACCTGGGCCGGGGCATCAACTATCCGACCGCGCGCGAGGGAGCGCTCAAGCTCAAGGAAATCAGCTACATCCATGCCGAGGGCTATCCGGCGGGGGAGATGAAGCACGGCCCTATTGCCCTCATCGATGAGAACATGCCCACCGTGGCCCTCACTTTGCGTGACAGCGTCTATGACAAGATGATCAGCCAGGTCGAGCAGGTGAAAGCGCGCAACGGCAAGGTGATCGCTGTGGTCAACCCGAATGACGAGGTGGTGGCAAGCAAGGCCGACGCCCTGATCGAGGTGCCTGAAACCATGGAACTGCTGTCGCCGGTCGTGGCCGTGGTCCCACTGCAACTGCTGGCGTATCACATCGCGGTCTGGCATGGCCTGGACGTCGACCAGCCACGCAACCTGGCGAAGAGCGTAACCGTGGAATAAGTGCGGCTTGACTGATGTGCGGTGCGCAGCAACGGCCCCTCACTGCGCACCGCACATCCACCGGTCCCTGCGATGCGTGTTCTCTTCGTTGCCCCTTTTGGCGCCTGTCAGAAGCAGACCCTTCCCAGGCGGATGCTGCCGCTCGCCAGGGCGCTGGCAGCGGCAGGGCTCACTGTAGAAGTGCTCGTGCCGGCCTGGGACTGTCCCGGAGAAGCGGGGCGACTGTTCACCGACCAGGGAGTGACGATACGGGTTCCGGCGGTGGGCCCGGCGCCCCATCCGCTTCTGGATGTCTCTCTTTTGCGGCGGCTCATGCAGGCTGCAGAGGGCTTCCGCCCGGACATCGTCCATGTGTTCAAGGGCCTGGGCTATGCCGGGTGGGTGGCGGGCCGGTTCCTGGGCCAAGCCCGGGCGACCGTGGTGGTCGACGTCGATGACCTGGAGACATTGGCCGGTTGGGGCGCACAGCGGTCGCGGCCGCTGGCCTGGTGGGCGATCCGGCAGGAGCGGTCGCTGCTGGAGCGTGCTCATGCCGCCACTGCCGCGTCTGCCAGTCTGCGGGTGCACGTGGGCGCCGTCCGACGAGGACGCGTCCAGGGTGGACGGGATGAGGCGCTCTATCTTCCCAACGGGCTCGACCTGGCGCCGCAACCGGCGCCGGTGGCAGCCAATCCTGCCGTGGTGCTTCTGTACACGCGCGGCAATGATGTCGACGCCGGTCGCGTTCGTGACCTCTGGCTGCGCATCCTCGCCCAGACGCCGGAAGCGCGCCTGCACGTGGTGGGCGACTGGAAAGAAGCGCCGGACCTGCCGCAGTGTGTGCGGATGGGCTGGCTTGAAGGCGAGTCGCTTATCGCCAGCCTGCGAGGCGCCGCCGTCGCTCTTTTCCCGGTGAAAGACAACGCGGCGACGGGCGCCAAGAGTCCGGCCCGGCTGCTCGACTGCCTGGCCCAGGGCCTGCCGGTCGTGGTCGACCGGGTAGGAGAGTATGGGTTGTTGGCAGGCGCAGCCGGGCGTGTGATCGAACCAGGGGACGATGACAGCCTCGTCGCGGCGGTGACGTCCCTCCTGCGGTCGCCAGCGGCCCGCCAGGCGGCCAGCGAAGCGGCCTGGCAGCAGGCGCAGCACCACACCTGGACGGTGCGCGCTGCCAGGCTCATGGCGTTCTATGAACGCTTGGGTCTTACGCCTGGCGGCTAGTCCGCGATCCCCGGTTGGCCCGCCCACAGGGAGCTAAATCGCCAGCTCGTCATCGTCCGGCGTTTCGGTGAGGGCCTGCGGCAGGACCTCGATGAGAATCTCGCCAAAGGGCACCGGCTGCTGCACCCGTACGTAATGCCGCTTGACAAGCTCCAAAACAGCTAGTAGGCTGATCACGATCTCGACCCGCGTGCTGGCCTGTCCCAGAAACTGGCCGAAGCGGACGACTCGCTCGGACCGCAAGCGCTCTCGCAGCGCCGCCATCTTATCTTCCACCGTGATGCCATATGGCTCGATCCCGGCGACAGGCCGGGGAGGCGCCTCCAGATCGCGCAACGCCTCGTAGACCGCAGCCACGAGCGCCTCGATGTTCATGCCACCGGGGTCCAGACGCCGGTCGAGCTTGGGTGGCGGCGCCAGGCGCAGGTAACCTCGTTGGCCGCTGGCCTCCAGCGCCTGCAAGTGCTCTGCCCGTTCCTTGTACAGCTTGTATTCCCGTAGCTGCCGCGCCAGCGCTTCGGCGGGATCCTCCTCATCCTCTTCCTCAGCACCCGGCTCATGCCGGGGTAGGAGAGCCGCCGACTTGATGTACAGCAGCCGTGCGGCCAACACCAAAAACTCGGCGATTCCCTCCGGGTGACGCTCCTCCAGTTGGGTAATGTATTCCAGGTACTGGCCCGTCACCTGGGCCAGGCTCACGGAGGTGATTGGCAGCTCTTGCCGTTCGATGAGGCGGAGGAGCAGGTCCAGCGGCCCTTCGAAAAGCTCGTCGCTGCCCACATCCAGGTGCAGGACGTACGCTTCGGCGGGGCGCAGACGGAAGAGATCGGTCATCAGGGGTTGGGTCGTGAACTCACGACAGGGACAAGAAGGGTTTGCCTGATTGCGCCAGGCGGTCCAGGAGGGCTTTGGTGTCGTCGTAGTCGCGACCTGCCAGACGCTCGACCTTGCAGCCTGCCGCCCGCAGCGACTCTTCGTCCTTCTGGCTGACACCGCCAAATCCACCGACGATGGTGATGCGGCTGGCCTGCCTGGCGTCGTCAACCGAAAAGCCCGCAGTGGGGCGGAAGCGGGCGATGTAGTTGATGGCGCCCTGCCAGTCTTGCTGTGCCCAACTGCCGTCCGCGTGCTGCCAGAAGAGGACGTAATGGTCGATCGCTTTGCCGGCCGCGGGCGCAGGCTCACCGCGAGCAGCGCCAATGCTCGCCAGCAATGTCCGTTTCCACTGTAGGCCTTCAAGCCATTGGCGGCCTGGGCAAGCGGTCATATTGTTGGGGAACTCTTTGTGCCCCCAGATATTGCCAAGCGGAATGCTCAGTTCCTGCATGAGCCAGGCAATCAGCTTTGCGGCGGCATCGACCTGGGCGGGCGTGGGGCCGACGTCCGTGAAGTCGCCCGCCAGACACACGCCGATGCTATAGCTGTTGTTCATGTAGACCTGGTACGAAATCAGCCCCAGATCCTGCGTATGGTAGATGGCGCCGTCGGGACCGACATAGTAATGATAGCCGATGCCCGCCCAGCCGTGGGTGTTGACGTGATACTCGGCGATGCGCTCTGGCGTGATCGAGGCGGGAGCGGCGCTATGATGCACGCAGATGTGGGTGATCTGATCCAGACTGCGGCTTTCGTAGGTGCTGGTGGTGCTCTTGACCAGGCTGTCCACCAGCTCCTGCATGGTGGGCTTCGCTATCTGTCCAGGTGCGGCGCCGTTGCCCGGCGCAGGCTGCTGCTTGCGGAGGTCTGCAATCTGCCTCTGCAGCATCGTAATCGTGGCATTCAGGCGGCTGATGGTCTCATTGAGTTGGGAGCGCTCGTTGCTGAGGGTTTGGTTGACTCCTTGCAGGGCGACAAGCTGCGCCTGCAAGGTCTCGACCTCGGTGGCGCCCGCGATTGCCTGATCTCGGAAGGCGTCCGCCCGCTTGACCAGGTCCTGGTCTTTGGCCTTAAACTCGCCGATCTGTTTGCGCATGGCGTCGAGCAGCGCCAGAGCAGCCGTATCGGCCCCAGGCGCAGCCTGAAAACTGGCCCTCACGATCTCCACACGGTCAATCAGTGACTTCTTCCAGTTCTTGCCTTTCAGCCATTGCTCGCCGGGGGAGCGCGTAACGATGAACTCGCCGACGCCCCGGACCGCATCATCGGTGAGGCCGTGCTGCTGTTGCAGCCAGACCACGAGCGCTGCCAGGTTGTTTACCTGCTTGTCGGTGGGTACATCGACGTCGAAGGACCCGGCAACGAATACGTTGATCGCCCGGAAAAGCCAATCCTGTTTGTCATCGACGACCTCGTTGGCGGCGTTCGTTTGCAGGATCTCACCGTCTTCGGCAACAAAGTACTGGCCGATGATGGCAGGCCACCGCGCCCGGTGCGCCTGGGCAATGCGGTCGGGTCCGATGCTGGCAGGCACGCCAGTATGGTTGATGACGATGTATTTCACGTCGGCGTCGGTGCGCTTGAAGAGCTTGCTGGCGTCTCTGGGCAGAGTGGCGGTGATGTCCCGCACTGCTGGCTGGGGCACCGTCCTTGGCTGCGATTCCAGCGCCCTTTCCAACGCCGTCCGCAGGATGGCAATCTGTTCCTGAGCATCCTGCAGTTGGGCGGCCAACCGATCTCGATCCTGGCGCAGGGCCTGTACGGCAGCGTCGCCGGCAGAGGAGCTGCTGCGCAGCGACGCGATGCGGAGCACCAGAGTGTCCTTCCACCGTGGCCCCGCCAGCCAATTGGTTCCCGGCGACTGAGTGCGTGCAAAGCCTTCGCTAATGCCCTTGACGGCAGCCGTATCCAGACGGTAGGCGTCGAGCAGCCAGGCGCACAGTGCTGCCAGGGCCTTCATCTGCGCCTCGCTGGGAAGCCCCTGGCTGAAGTTGCCCGCGACCAGGATACTGACGCCGTTCTTGGCCCAGGCCAATTCGCCGCTGACGACCTCGTTGATGCCGTTGGTCTGGTAGATGGCGCCGTCGTAGTCGACGTAGAACTGGCCGATGATCGCCGGGTAGTTGCGTTGGCGATAGATGGCGGCCACGCGATCCACTGCCGCGACGGCAGCGACGCCGGTGTGATGAATAATGACATGCTGGATGTCGCTGTTTTGGCGGATGGTGAGTCCGGCGGGGTCGCGAGGCAGTCTGGCGGTGATGTCCTGCAGGTCAGGCTTGGGAGCGCCGCCGTGCGGAGTCTGTTTGAGCAGTTCCTGCACCTGCTGTTCGAGTTCGGCGATGCGCTTTTGGGCCTCCAGCGCCTGCTGCGCGGTCAGCTTCAGCCGCACCTTGGCGGGTTCCACCTGTTCGAGCGCTAGGCGCTGGAAATACTGCGCGGGCAAGCCGTTCTCTGTGATGGCTTCGGTGATCGGAAAACCACAGATCTCGAGGCCGTAGCGGCGGTAGAACTCGAGAAAGGCGCCTCGAACCCAGATCTTCGTCTCCGGGAAATACTGCTCGTCGACGACCGGGGCGGCGCTGACCTTGACAGCCACCGTGGCAACCTTGTTGCCGGCTTCGGCAAACCACTTATTCGAATCGTTGACCATGTCCAACACCAGTGTGAAGGCCCCAGGCGTACGCGGGGCGGCGATGGTTGCAGTGATGCGCACCTCTTCATTGGTGCGGACGGGTTTGGGTAGGGCGGTGCGATGGTCCGGGATGCCGGTGACCTGTTTTCCGGAGGCGTCAAGCCAGTGGTAGCCCATGCGCACGTAGCCTGTGCCGGTGTTGGCCCAGGTGTCGCTGCCCTGGTTGCGCACGATCATGGGCAGGGTGATGTCCTGGCCTGCCTGGCATTCGCGCAGGGCGACGACCAGACTGAAGCGTGCGCGGAGGGCGGGGAGCACCGGCGTCTCCTCGATGGGGCCGACCTGCCATTTGTAGCGGTAGTCCAGGGTCTGACGGAAGTCCTCGATCACCCCCTGTTTGCCGTCGATGTACCACTTGTCACTCTTCGGCCATCGATAGAGCAGAAGGGAACGGATCTTCTGAACATTGTGCTTATTCCAATCGTCGATCTCGCCGTACGCACGCTGTACCCAGGCTTTGTTCTCATTCTGCCAGGGGTTGTCCTGGTCGGTCTCGGTGATGTAGACCGGCAGATGGCCCATCGTGGACGGGATGGCGCTCATGAAGTCGCGATAGGCGCGGAACTCGAAGCGCCGGTGAGCGAACGGCGCCGCCATGCGCGCGTCAGACGTGATCAAGTCCGGATGCGAGCCGTGAGTGTAGGTATGGATCGAGATGGCGTCGCAGTGCTCCGGTCCCAGGAGTTGCAGCACATCCTGAAAGTACTGCACCCAATCGCCGCCTTCGTTGCCAGGGTAGGTCAACTGTGCATTCCAGGGGGCAGCGCCAGCGACGACCACCTGGTCGCCGGACCTTCCGGGGACGCTGCGAATAGCATCACGCACCATGCGATAGCATTTCGCATAGCGCTGCGGCGTGATTTTCTCCCCCGACTCGCCGCCCGGCCATTCGATGGGGTGGTTCGGCTCGTTACCAACGATCCAGATGTTGCATCCGGGCGAGTTCCGCACGAAATTGGCGCAACGTCTAGCGAAGTTCGCGTAGTCAGCCTCCCTGGGAATGGTGCCGACGCCGTCGTAACCGGCGTTCAGCCGCCCCATCACCCCAAGCCCGTGATCTGACAGGAACTGATAGTTCCGCCCTGTCTGGTCATTGGGATCTGACCGCAGCGCTTCTGTGACCAGCACCCATCCTGGAATGCCCTTCTCCAGCATGAGGTGCTCACCACCCGGGTCGTGAAACCCGTACAAATACTCGGAATCGTGCAAAGGCCGAGGCATAGCACATCCTTGAGCGAGGGGGAAAGCAGTCATTGCCAGAGCCGGGGAAGCTCATGGTGGGGGAAGGACAGCCGCCAAGCAGACGTGTCTCGGGTTTGAACAACATTATACACAAGTTTTCTGCTGTGTCTATTTTCTTTGCAGACGAGAGACGCTGTGCCTATAATGGCCAAACCGGGCTGCATCGGAGCGGTCTTATTTGTTGGACCGATGGACGGAAGGGTTCGACTTCTGCCATCAGATGTCCAATAATGGACATTCCGAGCGGCCTTTTGTTATTGCGACATTGTCGGTAACGCACCGCACAACTGCCTGACCGGAGTACTCTAGAATGCTCAAAACGACTCATTGCGGAGAACTGCGCAAGCAGCACGTTGGCGCCCGTGTGACCCTGGCCGGCTGGGTTCACCGCTGGCGGGATCACGGTGGTCTGATCTTCCTGGACCTGCGCGACCGTTCCGGTCTGGTGCAGATTGTGTTCAATGCCGACGTGAATGAGGAGACTCATCGCCTCGCCGCCGAAGCGCGCAACGAGTACGTCGTGCAGGTGGAGGGCGTGGTACAGATGCGGCCCGAGGGCCTGATTAATCCGAACCTGGACACGGGCGAGATTGAGGTCAACGCTGAGAAGCTGGTGGTGCTCAATCCGGCCAAGACAACCCCATTCGCTATCAATGAAGAGGGGGATGTAAGCGACACCCTCCGCCTTAAATACCGTTATCTCGACCTGCGGCGCCAGCGAATGCAGCGTAACCTGATCCTACGCCATCGCATCACGACCTTCATGCGCAATTATCTCGACCGCCAGGATTTCATCGAGATCGAAACCCCGATCCTGCTCAAGAGCACCCCTGAGGGTGCACGCGACTTCATCGTGCCCAGCCGCCTGCAGCCGGGCAAGTTCTATGCCCTGCCGCAGTCGCCACAGCAGGTCAAGCAATTGCTCATGGTGGCGGGATTCGAGCGCTATTTCCAGATCGCCCGATGTTTTCGCGACGAGGACCTGCGCGCCGACCGCCAAATCGAGTTCACCCAACTGGATCTCGAGATGTCGTTCGTCGACAGCCAGGATGTCCGGAACCTGATCGAGGGCCTGATCATTGATCTGTTCGAAGAGATCGGCGGCAAGCGCCTGCAGCAGAAACCCTTGCCGGTGCTCACCTATGCCGAGGCTATGGCGCGCTTTGGCAGTGACAAGCCCGATCTGCGTTTTGGACTTGAGTTCGCAGACCTGACGGACCTGTTGGTCGCCAGTGCCTTCGGCGTCTTCAGCCAGGCTGCCGCCGCCGGTGGAAAGATCAAAGCGATCCGGGCGCCGGGCTGCGCCGGCTACTCGCGCAAACAGATCGACGATCTGGCCGAGGAGGCAAAGCGCCACGGCGCCAGGGGTTTGGCCACTCTCAAGGTGGAGGACGGTGT
Organism: uncultured Caldilineales bacterium; assembly: GCA_964535455.1. Lineage (GTDB taxonomy): Bacteria > Chloroflexota > Anaerolineae > J102 > J102 > SSF26. The sequence goes on along the minus strand of CAZHTZ010000121.1, from coordinate 3,379 downwards.
GCTGAACGGACCGATCGCCAAGTTCTTGTCGACTGTCGAGCAGGATGGCATCCGCCAGCGGTGCGAGGCGCAGACCGGCGACCTGATTCTGATCGTTGCCGACGAGCCGGCGGTCGTCGCCGAGGCGCTCGGCAGCCTGCGGCTGCTCTTCGGGCAGCGCCTGGGCCTCATGGACCCCACCGTTCTCGCCTGCGCCTGGGTCGTCGACTTCCCGCTGCTGGAATGGAACGCCGTCGAGAATCGCTGGCATGCCATGCACCATCCTTTCACCAGCGCCCGCGACCAGGACTGGGCCTTGCTTGACAGCAACCCCGGCGGCGCGCTGGCCAAAGCTTATGACATCGTCTGCAACGGCATGGAGATTGGTGGTGGCAGCATTCGCATTCACGACCAGGAGCTCCAGGCGAAGATGTTCGCAGCGTTGGGGATGTCGCCGGCCGAGGCCCAGGAGCAGTTCGGACACCTGCTTGAGGCTTTCCAATACGGCGCGCCGCCCCACGGTGGCATCGCCCTCGGTCTGGACCGTATTACTGCCATTCTGGCGGACGAATCCAGCATCCGCGAGGTCATCGCCTTCCCCAAGACGGCTTCAGCCACCGATCTGATGTTGAACAGTCCCAGCCCCGTCTCTCCACGCCAATTGGCGGAACTCCATATCACTACGACCGAGGAGAAGTAGTCGCTCCTTGGGTCTCAGCACGTTCGGGGATCAAGTCCTGATGACGGACCTGATCCCCGAACATAAGTGACTCTCAGATCACTTCATCCCATTGGCCCGCATGGCGCCATCGGTGGTGTTGCGGAGCAGCATGGCGATGGTCATGGGACCAACGCCGCCGGGGACAGGCGTAATGGCGCCCGCCACTTCTTTCACCTCGTCATAGGCTACATCGCCGACGAGGCGGTAACCGCGGGGGTCGCTGGCGTCATCCACGGCATTGACGCCGACGTCGATGACCACGGCGCCAGGCTTCACCCAGTCTTTGCGCACCATTTCCGCCCGGCCCACCGCTGCTATGAGGATATCGGCCTCGCGCACCACTTCCGGAAGGTTCTTCGTGCGTGAATGGCAGATGGTGACGGTGGCATTGCGGTGGAGCAAAAGCATGGCGGCCGGAAGCCCCACGATGTTGCTACGACCCAGCACGACGGCGCGCTGGCCTTCGATGCTGTAGCCGCTGCGAAGAATGAGCTCGATGCAGCCGCGCGGGGTGCAAGGCACAAACAAAGGCTCGCGGCGCTTCATGGAAAGTCGGCCAATGTTGAGGGGATGGAAGCCGTCGACATCTTTCTCGATGCTGATGGCGGCCAGGACGTCCTCTTCATCGATATGGGCGGGCAGGGGCAGCTGCACCAGAATGCCATGCACATCGGGATTGGCGTTGAGTTCCGCCACGACCTTTTTGATCTCCTCCTGGCTGGCGTCGGCCGGCAGGTCGTAGCCGAACGAAGCAATGCCAACTTCGGCGCAGGCTTTCTTCTTCATGCGCACGTAGGTCTGTGAATCCTTGCGTTCGCCGACGAGTACAGCCGCCAGACCAGGCACTTTGCCGGTGGCAGCTTTCATGCGCTCGACGTCAACTTTGATTTCATCCCTGATCTGGGCGGCAATGACTTTTCCATCGATGATTTGGGCGGACATGGTGCCTCCTTGGTGGCGGGCCATTATTTTCGTCGTCAATGGCGAACGGTATTTTCGGGATGAAACTATACCATACGGCGCATCGGCAGGCAATTCTTTGTAATTATAAACACAATGCGGCTTGCGGGCTGGGGAGGCAGTACACAGAAGATTGCCCCTGTCTTGATGACAGACGTGGAAGAGTCCGCGGGCCGACCGCCCCGCTTTTTTCCGATTTGCCTGCCGTGGGCCGATATGGTAACCTTGCAATCAAGGTTCCCTTTCATACACGTGATGCTCCTGAAACGTTCTGAGCCAACACTTGACTCCAGGGAGCCGGGTCAGTCCTGGCGGACGCGGTAGCCCGATGAGGGCAAGGCGGAACCCAGGCGCAGGCTCCCACCTGTATCAGCAGGTTCAAAACTATCTGAGCACACGGTATGGAGGGGGACACCCCCCAACAACGCAGGCCAGACCCATTTGTAGGGTTTGGCCTTGTGTTGTCACAGGCGCCCTACGCGCAGGGGGAGACGCCTGTTTAGTGTCTGTCTGACACTAACCCTTGATCTGGGATAAGGGGCTGTGCTATGCTTGTTCGCAAGCGGCGCCTGCATGGAGGCGCTGATCTTGTGTTGCCAGTACGTTTAGGAGTGTTTCGCCGATGGTTTTGCGCGAGCGCATCGCTGACCACGTCTACGTGTTTCGCAGCAGCCTCTATGCCCACGTCAATGCAGGGTTGGTGGCGACTGACGAAGGCTGTGTGGTCATCGACACCCTGCCGTTTCCTCAAGAAACGCAAGAGATCGTTGAGTTCGTCACGAAGCGCTTGCGTTCGCATGTTCGGTATCTGGTGCTGACCCACTGTCACGCCGACCATGTCTACGGGGCCTACCTATTCCAGGGGGCCGAGATCGTAGGTCACCTGCTGTCGCGTGACCTGATGATCAGGCAAACGCGGCCTGCCCTGATCGAGGCCCGCCAGCGCAACGCGGCGTTGGCCGAAGTCCGCCTCGATCTGCCCACGTTGCTGACGGAAAAACAGGCGACCTTGCGGCTGGGTGAGTTCACCCTGGTGCTGGATCACTCGCCGGGACACTCTCCTGACCTCATCACCGTCTATGTCAAGGAAGAGAAAGTGCTCTTTGCCAGTGATGCCGTGATGCCTGTTCCCTACCTGGTGGGCGGTGACATCAACGATTTTCGCCGATCCCTGCGCGCCATCATGCACCTGTCCCCAGTCGACGATGTGGTGCAGGGGCACGGCGATGTCCTTCTGCGGGGTGAGGTCAACACCGTCCTGCAGACGCAACTCGACTACCTCGACTGCATCGAAAAGACCGCACAGGACATCTTTGTCAGTGGCGGCGGCAAGGCCGAACTGGATGCCAGCGATGTCGAGGACTGTGGTCTTCAGCGCATCGCCCTCAACGGCTACGTACAGCAACTGCACAGAGGTAACCTCTACTTTCTGTTCGGGCAGGCCCGGCGCCAGGCTCGTCAGGGGTAGAGGGCGGGAAAACGGTAGACCGGGAAACCGGGAAGACTGTAGACCGGAAAACCGGGAAGATTGTAGACCGGAAAACCGGGTAACGCCTTCCTGGTCTACTGGTTTTCTGGTTTTCTGATCTACGGCGCTTCCGAGCGCGCCCAAAGGAAGCCTAGAGCTGCGATCACGACGCGCCCACGAAGGCCGCCTCTGCACACCTGGTCCCGCACCCCATGCCGGCCCTTCCAATCGTTACGCCCCCATTCCGCCCC
>CAZHTZ010000120.1:10025-13364 GCA_964535455.1 uncultured Caldilineales bacterium | reverse complement strand
TGCCGTCATCGGGGGGATCTATGGAGCGGCGTTGTGGCGGGCAAGCGGGGCGGGCGACCACACGGCGTAAATTGACTGCACCGGATCGGGGGAGGGGTGAAGCCCGTAGCCCAGACCGCGCAGTTGCTCGGCGGTGCCGGCGTCGACGTAGGAAGTGTAGGGGATGCCGCACGCCGGGCTGTATTCACAGGCAATGGCGCCCGCACCGCCCGTGACCGCCAGCAATGCCCGTTCGAAGGATGACCAGGAGCTGTAGGTTTCGATACGCTCGGGTCGCTCCCCAAAGCTGCCGCGTTCGATGGCGTGCACCAGCCAGACTGGTTCCCCGGCGACGGGGATCCAGTAGGCCCAGCGTCGCGTGAGCAGTCCCTGGCTGGGCAATGGCGCCAGGCGTTTGGCGATGGGATTGAGGTCACGGAAGTTGTAGAGCAACCAGCCGCGCAACTGGCTGTGGCGCAGCAAGTCCTGGATTTGGGCAAGGCGATTGGGGTCCATGGGCGGAGGGAGGCGGGTTTGGGGTGGCGGGTTGCGAGCGAGGAATGGAGCAAGGGGCAGGGGGCAAGCGAGAGCGGTTACCTCGCAATTGCTACCTTTTGGCGATAATACGGCAGCGGGTGCGAAAAGGGAAGCTTCCGGCAGTGAGGGAGTGTATAATTCGTTTCGGCTGTACATTGTCGGCGCCGCCCATTTCACCCGCAACCCCTCACCCGCAACCCGTCACCCTCTTCCCTCCGCCATGAACGTCTACGAAACGATCCGCAGCAAGCGTTCTGTCCGCCAGTTTAGCGACCGGCCGGTGTCCGGTGATGACCTGACCCGCATCCTCAATGCCGGACGGCTGGCCGGCAGCTCCAAGAACTCCCAGCCCTGGCATTTCATTGTGTTGAAGGAGCGCCAGCGCCTGGTCGAGCTCAGCCACTGCGGCCCCTGGGCCGGTCATCTGGCGGGTGCGGCAGTGGGTGTGGCGCTGGCGACCACCGACTGGCGCGAGCGCTGGCCAGTGGCCTTCGACCTTGGGCTTGCTGCCCAGAACATGATGCTGGCCGCCCATGAACTGGGCATCGGCTCCGTCATGGCCAACATCTACGAGATCGAAGGCGCCCATGCCTTGCTCGAACTGCCGCCCCAGCTTATGTGCTACGCCGCTATCTCGTTCGGCTATCCTGTCGTAGCCGAGGACGCTGAGCGGTCGCCGCGGAAGGGTGGACGCCGGACTCTGGACGAGATCGTCCACTGGGAGCATTGGTAAGTCATGGCGAGTATGCTTCCGGTAGTGGCAGTCACGCGCAGGTTGCCCGACCCGGCGATGAAGCGGCTGCACGAAGCGGCCATCGAGGTGCGGCTGTGGCCTCAGGCAACGCCACCCCCCTCCGGCGAACTGCTGGGTCTGGTGGCAGGGTGCAGCGGTCTCCTTTGCCTGTTAACCGACCGCATCGACGCCGCTCTGCTGGACGCGGCCGGGTCCTCGCTGCGCGTGGTCAGCCAGATGGCCGTTGGGGTGGACAATATCGATCTGGCGGCCTGCACCACACGGGGACTTCCCGTCGGGCATACGCCGGGCGTTCTTACCGAGGCCACCGCCGACCTGACGCTGGCCCTGATGCTGGCAGCAGCCCGGCGCCTGGTCGCCGCCGCCAACGACGTCGTCGCCGGGAAGTGGGTGACATGGGATCCGTTGGGCAGCGCCAGCCTACCTACGCGACTGCGCATGGCCAGTATGGCTGTCGACAACTTACTGGCGGGACTGAGCGGTGAGCGATTGCCGCACTGCGCCAACCCTGCCGTTTATCAGGCGTCCTCTGCCCGGCGCTGAGTGGGCGCCGTGGAGTCGCTCGCCCTTTGCCGCGGAGACGACCACGCAGCACTCGCGTCTATCGTGACTGTTTTGACCGGTGTACACCGAAAACGGTAAAATAAGGAGTTAAGCAGTCATCTGTTGCACAGCCCTGTCGCATGGCGGGGCTGATTTTGTGCAAGCCACACGACCACGGTAGAGACGATGCGTCCGACGACCAGCGAACAGATCCGCGAGGCCTTCCTCGATTTCTTTGAAGAGCACCAGCACCAGCGCGTTGCCAGCTCCTCCCTCATTCCCTACAACGATGACACCATCCTGCTCACCAACGCCGGCATGGTGCAGTTCAAGGATGTCTTTCTGGGGCTGGAAACACGGCCCTACAGTCGCGCTACGACCTCGCAGAAGTGCATGCGCGTCTCAGGAAAGCACAATGACCTGGAAAATGTCGGTCCTTCACCCTGGCATCACACCTTGTTCGAGATGCTGGGCAATTTCAGCTTTGGTGACTACTTCAAGCGTGAAGCCATTCGCTTCGCCTACGAGTTCCTGACCATTGCCATGGGTCTGGACCCGGAGCGCCTGTTCTACACGGTCCATCAGGACGATGATTTCGCCTTCGGTGTGTGGACCGACGATCTCGGGATTGCGCCGCAGCGCGTCTACCGTATGGGTGACAAGACCAATTTCTGGTCGATGGGTGATATCGGTCCATGCGGCCCCACGAGCGAGGTTCACTTCGATTGGGGTGAGGACGCCTGCACCTGCGGACGGTCCCGAGGGGAGTACTCTCCCCCCTGCTCCGTGTTCCTCGACAACGGCTGTGGGCGCTGGCTGGAGATCTGGAACCTGGTGTTCATGCAGTACAACCAGGATGCCAACGGCGTACGCACGCCGCTGCCCAAGCCCGGCATCGACACGGGCATGGGCCTCGAACGCATCGTCAGCGTCGTGCAGAATACGCCCATCAACTATGAGACGGACCTTTTCACGCCGATCCTGGATCGGGTCCAGGCGCTCCTGGGTCACACCGCGGTGCAGCGCGAGCAGTACCAAACCGGCTATCGCGTCATCGCCGACCATGCCCGCGCCGCCGCCTTTCTGGTCGCGGACGGCGTGCGCCCCGGCCCGGCCGGGGCCGGCTATGTGCTGCGCCTGGTCATTCGCCGGGCTTTCCGCTACGGGCGCAAGATCGGCTTTTCTGGCCCCTTCCTGGCCCAGGTGTGCGAAGCCGTCATCGCCAAGATGGGCGGCGTCTACCCGGAGCTGGTGGACCGCCGCAACCTCATCGCCCGCACCGTGACGCTGGAAGAAGAGCAGTTTATTGCCACGCTGGATCGGGCGCAGGGCGAGCTTGACCGTGCTTTGGAAGAGCGAGCCGCCAGAGGCGGTACGGTGCTGGCGGGCGCCATTGGCTTCGACTTGAAGGCAACCCACGGCATGCCGCTGGAAGTGACTCGTGACATCTGCCTTGAGCGCGGCTTCACGGTAGACGAGATCGGCTTCCACGAGGCAGAGACCGAGCACAGGCGTCTCAGCCAGGG
>CAZHTZ010000120.1:0-9925 GCA_964535455.1 uncultured Caldilineales bacterium | reverse complement strand
TAGACGAGATCGGCTTCCACGAGGCAGAGACCGAGCACAGGCGTCTCAGCCAGGGCAAGATCAGCGAAGCCGTGTATGCGGCTGGGACCGAGCAGTACGCGTCCATCCTCAACAAGCTCCAGCAACGAGGCGCCTTGCCCGAGTCCGGCGTCGACTACAACCCCTATGGGGCGCTGATCCGTTCCACACAGCTTCTTGGCATCATTGCCAACGGTGAACTGGTGGAATCGGCCACCTCTGGGCAAGCCGTTGAGCTGGTTCTGGCAGAGACTCCGTTCTACGTCAGCTCGGGCGGTCAGGTGGGTGATGTGGGTGTCATTCGAGCGGCAAGCTGGACAGCGTCTGTGAGTGATGTGGCCCGGCCCGTTTCGGCTCTGGTGATTCATCGGGCGACCCTGATGGAAGGCGTCGCCCATGTCGGAGACTCGGTCGAGGCAGCAGTGGACGCCGACCGGCGCTGGAGCATCATGCGCAACCACACGGCGACTCATCTTCTTCACGAGGCGCTGCGGACCCACCTGGGTCGCGAGGTCCATCAGGCCGGGTCCCTGGTGGCGCCCGACCGGCTGCGCTTTGACTTCACGTATGACAGTGCGGTGACGCCGGACGAGCTTGACCGCATCGCCGAGACAGTGAATCAGGCCATCCTGGCTGCGTACCCCCTGCAAATTGAACAGAAGCCGCTGAAACAAGCTTTGGCCGAAGGCGCCACGGCGCTCTTTGGTGAGAAGTACGGCGATGTGGTGCGCACCGTCACGGTGGGCGACTGCGGAGCCGAGGCTGAGTCCTTCTGCAGCTATGAGTTGTGCGGCGGCACGCATGTCCAAAACACGGCCCAGATTGGTTCCTTTATCATCGCCTCCGAAGGTTCGGCAGCGGCGGGCGTGCGCCGGGTCGAAGCCTTGACGGGCGTGGGGGCGGAGACCTTTGCCCGCGACCGCCTGGCCATCGTCCAGCGTCTGGCGCTTTCGCTCCATGTCCCAGCGGACGCACTTGAGACCAAAGTTCAAGACCTTAAGGAACAGATCGCCGAGATGGGTCACGAGCTCACTCGTCTGCGCCAGCAGGCACTGAGCCGTCAGGCCGACCGTCTGTCCACCGGCGCCCAGGAGGTCAAGGGCGTCAAGGTGCTGGCGACCCGTGTCGAGGCGCCGGATATCAACGCCATGCGCCTGATGACCGATGATCTCCGGAACAAACTGGGTTCGGGGGTCGTCGTTCTTGGCGCTGTGCTCAACGACAAGCCTACTCTCATTGTTGCCGTGACCCCGGATATCATCCAGCGCGGCGTCAGCGCCGACCGTCTCGTTCGCTCTCTCAGTCCGATGATTGGCGGTGGCGGCGGCGGCCGGCCTGATATCGCGCAGGCCGGCGGCAAAGACAGCAGCCAGCTCGACGCCGCCCTGGCAGCAGCGCCATCCGTCGTGGCAGGAATGGTTTAGCGCCTGTTTATGGCGCCCATCTTTTATGGCCCTTCACATCATCGAGCTCCCTTCCCCGGCTACGCTGGCAGCGGCGACGGCAGCTTTGCGCGGCGCCGAACCCGGCGACCGCGTGCTGTTGGTTCTGCCATTGGCCCTGCCACCGATGCCGGACGACCTGGCCTCGGAAGTGCGCTTGCAGGTCTTGCGGCGGGAAGCGGACGCCGGTCAGGTCCAAGTCGGGTTGGTGACTGGCGACGCCGACGTCCGCCATTGGGCGCACAGGGCCCGAATCCCCACCTTCGGCAGTATGGCTGCCGCTGCTTCTGCTGACAAGGCGCAGGGTCGCTGGCGTTATCCGAAGCCGGCCACGTCGCTGCCGTCGGCAGTATGGCTGCAGCCGCCTGGGGTGGCTCGCAGGTTGGTGGTGCCACCTCCCCATCAGGTGGGACGTGGCCTGACGGCTCCGAGCGTCGTCACAGTGGGCGACCGGACCGTGCTCGACGGCCGGACCCGGAAACGCAAGCGTCACGGTTGGCTGGTCGCTTTGGGCTATCTGGTGATGACGGTGTTGTTGGCTGCACTGGGTGCCGGTCTGGCCGTCGTCCTGCTTCCTCGCGCCACCGTGACCGTCACACCTGCCCGCACTCGCATCGTCAGCTCTATCGCCATTACTGCCCAAACCGGCATCGATGCCCCTGACCTGACCAACAAGGCCGTGCCGGCTCGGGTCGTTCAGGCCCGCGTCGAAGGGTCCACCACGGCGCAGGCAACGGGTTCCGACTTCGCGCCTGCAGCCAAGGCGACCGGCGTCGTGACACTGATCAACAAGACGGCCCGCGAGGTGAAAGTGCCGCAAGGCGCTACGGTGCGCACCACCACAGGTGACAATGTGCGCTTCCGCACCACCGCGGAGTTGACGGTGCCTGCCGGCATCGGGCAGAGAGCTACGGCGCCGGTGGAAGCAGTGGAGCCTGGCCGCGGCGGCAACGTTCCTGCCTCCACGATTAACGAGGTGGAGGGCTCCCTCAACCTCAGCCTGCGTGTGAGCAACGAGTCCCCGACCGGCGGCGGTTCCGTGGCGGATATCACGGTGGTGACACAGGCCGATAAGGAGCGCGCACGCGGGCAGTTGCAGGAGGAGCTGCAGCGACAGGCCTACAGCTCGCTGGGCCAGAGCCTGCGTCAGGGAGAGTACATTCCGCCGGAGACGGTGGAAACTTTCACACTGGCTGAGACTTACGATCGTTTTGCCGGAGAGCATGCCGACAACGTCGGGCTGCAGCTCCAGCTCCTGGCGCGAGGAACGGCTATCGATCTTGCCGGGGCCGACAGCCTGGCCGACCGGACGCTGCGCGACAGCATTCCCCCCGATCACTTCTTGCTCGAAGACAGCGTGCAACTGGGCAAACCGACCTACAACCGCTTCGACGAGGAGTCGGTGGATCTCACCCTGACCGCAAGCGCCGAGACACTGGCGCCGATACGGACTGGCGACATCCGCAGCTTGTTGGCAGGGGCAACCCTGGCCGACGCCACCGGCATCCTGGCTCGAAACTTCGACCTGGCTGCTCCGCCTGTGATCACCGTCGCTCCCGACTGGCTGGGCCGGCTGCCCTATATCCCCACCCGCATCGCTGTGCGCGTGATGCGGCCGTGACCGTCTGGTTGGCGCTCGACATCGGCGAGCGAAGAATCGGCATGGCCACAGGCAACGACCAGGCCCTCCTTGCCCGGCCCGTGGCGATCATCCCCCGCCGCTCGAAGCGCGAGGACTTTGCAGCAATTTCGCGCACCGTCGCCGCAGTCGAGGCAACCCATTTGCTGGTCGGTCTTCCCTTCAACATGGATGGCAGCGAGGGTTTCCAGGCCACTCGGGTCCGCAACTTCGTGCGCCATCTTCAGCGACAGATACCCCTGCCGGTCGAATTCTGGGATGAGCGCCTCAGTTCATTTGCAGCGGACGAAATCCTGCATGAGATCGTGCCCAAGCGTACTTGGGACCACCGGCGGCGACGGTCCCAAGTACACTTGGGCGCCCACAATGATGATGTGGCTGCCGCCATCATTCTCCAATCCTACTTTGACGATCGCAGACTGCGCCTGCAAACTGCGACCTGATGCGTGACGGCGCGGCGCTGGCCCCAAGTACACTTGGGCCCCCTAGCGCCCATTCCTCCGTAAGTCCGGGACGATTGTTTCCATGCGTATTTTCCAAGCCTTTCTGGGTATTCTCCAACGACTCCTAGTCGCCTTTCCTCGACTACTTCTCTTTGTGGCCACTGTGGCGGGTGTGGCCGCGGTTGCCTATCTGGCCACGCAGTGGACCGACAATCAGGCCCAGGCCTACAAGACGGAAAACTCAACCCAGTTGGTTCGCAACATCAATGCTCCCTGGCGGTCGCTGAACCCCGACAATCTGGAAAACCAGCTCCTCCAGTTCTACTTGAACCTCAACCGCGCCAGCATCGCCGAGCCGGTCGACGCCAACGCCTCGCCGCGACCCTTCCATGTGGCGCTGGGGGAAACCGGCCTCAGTATTTCCGAACGACTGCAGGAAGAGGGTTTCATTCACGATGCTGCCATCTTCCGCCTATACATGCGTCTGAACGGAATTGATCAGAAGCTCGAGGCAGGTGATTTTCTCTTATCACCCTCCATGAGCGTCCCGCAGATCACCGAGGCACTGCAAAGCGCACGAGCACGCGACATGGAAGTTCGCATTCCTGAGGGCCGCCGGGCCGAGGAAATTGCCCGCCTGCTCGAGGATCAGGGCGTCATCGATGCCGCGTCTTTCCTGGCAGCTGTGCGATCGGGCGATCTGGCTCTCTTAGGCCTGCCCGACTTTCCTTTACTCAAGGACAAGCCGGTCGGCGTGTCATTCGAGGGCTATCTGTTCCCGGACACCTATCGTCTGCCGTTGGGTGCGACCCCCGCTGTCATTCTGCGCATCATGTTCGAGGACCTGGAGAACCGCATCGACCAACCGATGCGCGACCGCGTGGCGTCCAGCGGGTTGACGTTCCACCAGGTGCTCACATTGGCCTCGATCGTGGAGCGCGAAGCGGTGTTGGCGGAAGAGCGACCCATCATCGCTTCGACATATCGCAATCGTATGGGCGAGACCTGTGCGAACCAGGTCTTCGGGTACTTACAGGCCGACCCCACGGCGCAGTATGCGATGGGCTATGATGAGAAGTTGAAGACGTGGTGGCCTACGGTGGAGGAGGTCGAAGACTATCTGCAGATCAACTCGCCCTACAACACCTATGTCTATCCCGGCCTGCCTCCCGGGCCAATCGCCAGCCCCGGACTCGCGTCCATCAAGGCAGCGATTGCACCTGCCGACACCCGCTACTGCTATTTTGTTGCCAGCAGCGGCGGCGCTCACGTCTTTGCGGAGACGGGCGCCGAGCACCTGAGTAACGTCGAGCGTTACAAACCGTAGGCGCCGTTTCTGTCGATGCCTGACACCCCTGGAAGCGACGAAGCTGACCCTAAGGATCCTCCGCAGGTGGAGTCGCGCAGCGGCGGGGGGACGCTTTGCGGCGTCAGCACTCATGCTATACTACGGACCATTGCCGCCGGGCTGATTCTGGTCCTACTGATGGGATGTCTCATCCGAATATCTTTCGGACGTTCACCGAACACACCCGAAGTTGTCAAGCTGGGCCTGATTGCCCCTTTTGAGGGACCCTCGCGGCCCCTCGGATACGCAGTCCTCCAGGCCGTTCGCCTGCGGTTGCAGCGTTGGAATGAAGGTGGCGGCGTGCCACGGGTCGAGCTGGTCGCCTTGAACGACGACGGCGACCCTGCTCTGGCTGCCCGGCTCCCGGGCCAACTTGCGCTGGACCCTGACGTTCTTCTCGTTTTGGGTCCTCCTCAAGGCCAGACGGCTCTTGCCGCTTTGGCGGGCTTCCAGGCTCATGCGCTGCCGGCGATCAGCCTGGCGCCCCTGCCTGACCCAAGTACACTTGGGCCTTTTGGCACGGTCGTGGCCCCTTTCGCCGGCTCCGCAGAGACTGTCCGCCTCGCTCTCGCCGGCCATGCGCCCGGCGCCGTGGTGGCGTGGCAGTTGCCGATCACAACCACGACCATCTGGGTAGGCGACCCCCAGACCCTCGCATTCTTAATACGCTCCCAGCCCAGTCTGGTGCCTGCAGCCGGCGCCGTGGCCGCCGAGGAAGCCTTTGCTGCCTGGGCCGGCGCCGCCGCTGATGGCCTGGTCTGGGCGACCGCTTACCCTGAGTCGCTGCCGGCGGACTTCCCAAGTACACTTGGGCACTCGGCCTACCGGCAGGAGACCGGCGCCCTTCCCGAACCCAAGTACACTTGGGCACCCACGGCTGCTCTAGCCTATGCGGCTACTGACGAAGCATTGAAGCTTCTGAGTCTTCATCGAACGCGCTCGGGAATCCTCGCCGCGTTGGAGAGCATCGACTTGCCGCCCATGCGCCTGTTTGTCAGGCAGGGCAAAGACTGCTGCCTACCCCTATCGAGCCAACCATGACCGGCCCAACCGACAGTACCCTGACACCGCCACATGTGGCGATGCTTGCCACAGAATACGTCTATAACCGCGTGGGTGGCCTCGGCGCCCATATTCGAGGGTTGGCGCCGCCCCTAGGCGACCGTCTGCCACTTGATCTCGTGCTGCCATGCTTTGACTCCATGTGGCCGCGCGCAGAGCGTGTGGGCCGGTTCGGACACGTCCATCGGGTCGATGCTGAGCGTCCACAACCTGGGCCGGACTATGATCGTCAGGTCTGGGCTATGAATGACCGGATCAGTGATTACATTGTGGGCCTGATCGAAAAGGGGGCCCGTTTTCAGCTTGTACACGCACATGATTGGCTGGTGGGCTATTCTGCCAATCTGCTGCGCGAGCAGCGCGGCATTCCCCTGGTGGTGACCATTCACGCCACGGAATACGGCCGGGTGCGCGACCAGGTATACACCGTCGATCTCAGTCGACGCATCCACCTGGCTGAAATGCACTTGATGCGAAACGCTGACCTGTTGATCACCACCAGCGAGTTCATGCGCAAGGAGCTGATGCAGGTAGGGGCGACCGGCCGGGTAGGGGACAGGGCGACCGGCCGGTCGCCCCTACGCGGGGACAGGGCGACCGGCCGGTCGCCCCTACCCGGGGACAAGATCGCTGTCATCCCAAACGGCATTGATAGCAGCGGATTTCGCAACCTGCGCCAGCACCGGTCGGAATGGGCGAGTTTTCGGCAGCAATACGCGGCTCCAGACGAGCCGCTGGCGTTCTATGTCGGCCGGTTGGTCTGGGAAAAAGGTCCCGATGTGCTGGTCGATGCCATGCATCTAGTTCGACAGCAGGTCCCCGGAGCGAGGGCTGTGATTGCCGGCGCCGGCAGCATGAAACAAGACCTGGCCGGCAAGATCGCCGCTCTGGGCCTGCAAGAGCATGTCCACCTGGTCGGCTTCATCGATGACGAGACGCGTGATCGGTTCTACGCCGTATCCGATGTCGCCGTCTTTCCCAGCCGATACGAGCCCTTCGGCATCGTGGCCCTGGAGGCGATGGCGGCGGGAGTCCCTGTGGTGGTGGGCGCCGGTGGTCTGGCGGAGGTAGTTGCCCACGGCGTCACGGGTCTGGTGGCCGCGCCCGGCTCAGGGTTGTCGTTGTCAGAGTGCATCCTGGAAGTGTTTCGTGACCCGGCAGCGACGAACGAGCGTGTGCGCCGCGCCAGGGTGGTTGTTGAGGAACAATACACATGGGAGCGCATTGCTGCCCAGACGGTTGAAGCGTACCGGCGCGTTCTTTCGGAGATTCAAGTCGCAGAGGCGCCCTTATGAGTGCCAGAATGGGGAACCGTATCTTTTCGGCGCAGTGCGCGTCTTGAGTAATTGGACGAACAGCGCGGTACTGCCCTACCAAAGGGCGTATCGCGAAGATAAGCTCGCAGATTGGGCGTCAAACGTCATTAGCCAGGTGTCTTGACATCGTGATCATGCACTGCTAGACTTTGTTGTACGAGTATGGTGTGTGGCACCTCGACATGGCAATGCAGCCATTCTCTGCGCAGTGGCTTTTCCCCGGATGTCCGCCTTTTCGCATGCCTGCATAGGAGGTACACTGTGAAATCATCGAAGCGCATCATTCTGAGCGCACGGCGCAGGGTGCTGCGCGCACTTGCGGCAGCATTGGTCGTGATGATGCTTGTTGTGTTAACCATCACCACAGTGGCCAACAACATGGCCATCGGCAATCTTATCACCAACGGTGATCTCGAAAACGGATTCAAGGTGGTCGACGGTTGTGGTGTGGTTGGCGAAGGCTGGGGCTGCTTCACGACGGGCGGCCGCGGCGACTATGGGTTCTACGATGAGGGCTGGGACAGGGCCGTTGCCAGCGGCAAGCATGCACAGCTCATCGAGATCAACACCAAGAAGGACTTTGGCGACCAGGGCCGGACGGCGGGCATGTTCCAGACGGTCAAGGTAGTCAAAGGTCAGACCTACGAGCTATCCTTCCAGGCCATGATGCGGGCGGACGACCTCCAGGGTGGAGGCGATCCCTGGCGGTATGTCATGCTTGTCGGCTTCTCGCACGACGGCGGCGCCGTTTGGCAGTATGCCAATGTCCAGGAGGTCAATGCAGGCCCCATTCAGGATCGTGTCAATCCAACCGGCTACTACCCGGTGAAGTTGAGCGTGAGGGCCGAGGGCGACAAACTGACGGTCTTCATTGCCGGGCGTATGAAATGGGGCGACTGGAACCGAGAGGTGGACTTCGATGTCGACGGCGTGTCACTTATGGGGCCGTTGCCAGGTCATGTGCCTCCGGTCGTGACGCCGGCGCCGCCCGTAGCCACGCTCGTCTGTGATGGTCCGAACCTGCTCTGGAACGGCAACTTCGAGTCTGGCTTCGATCCCTACGGCAGTGCCCGATACTGGGCGCCCTATAACAACGGTGGCAGTGCCAACTACGGCTACTATGATGAAATGTGGCCGCTGGTGGTTGCCGAAGGGCAGCACGCACAGTTGCTGGAGATCAACTCCAAGAAACTGACTACAGCCACGGACGCGGACCGCCTGATCGGCATCTTCCAGCGGGTCGGGAGGCTCAAGCCTGGCGCCACCTACCAGCTTAGCCTCAAGGCAATGATCCGTGAGGATGGCGACCATACCGACGAAGACCCCAACCGCTATGAAGTGTACTGGGGCTACCGGAACGGTCTGTCACCCATCGCCAACAAGGGCGACCTCACCGGTTTGACCGGCATCCCGGTCGCCGGTATCTACGAGCGCAGGGCGCCGGGTCCCTACAGTGACTACACGACCCAGTTCACTGCCTCCAGTAAGGACATGCTGCTCTATCTCATCGGCATGAAGAAGTGGGCCACGCAGGAGACCGAAGTCGATTTCGATTTCGACAACGTCCAGCTGCACGAGTGCCGTAAGGTCATGCCGACAGACGGCGGCGGCGATGGCAACGATGGCAACAACGGCAACAACGGCGGGCCAACCAACTCCTGTGTTTACGTCGTGCACCGGGGTGATACGCTGAGCGGTATCGCTGCTCGCTATAACACGACCGTCAAGGCGTTGGCACAGGCGAACAACATCCGCAACGTCAACCTTATCCGCACCGGCCAGAAGCTGAAGGTTGCATGCTGGTGAGTAGGGGCGACCGGCCGGTCGCCCCTACCGGTCGCCCCTACCGGTCGCCCCTGCCGGTCGCCCCTGCCGGTCGCCCCTGCCGGTCGCCCCTGCCGGTCGCCCCTACTGGATGCGGTGGCGACCGGCCGGTCGTCCCTACTGGATGCGGTGGCGACCGGCCGGTCGCCCCTACTGTGAATCTGTAACGCAAAGGCCCCCGTCCACAAGACGGGGGCCTTTTTGCATGGACAGAGGCGGGCACGCCGGCGCTGCCAGAGGCGTTGGCTACAAAGCGCCGCCGCAACTACCGTTGCGCCCGCAACTACCGTTGCGCCCGCAACTACCGTTGCGCCCGCTCTATGTTTAGGAAACGGATGCTTCTCGAATCGGGTAGACCACCCTCGCGTCCGCAGGTACTCCAGCGCCCGCAGGTACTCCAGCGCCCACAGGTTGACCTTGCATGGCCCAGGGGCTTGCGGACGTGATCTCCACACCCACCAGTTGGCCGCGCAGATCACGGGTGTCATCGAAGAACACGAGCCGGTTCTGAGGTGTGCGACCCCGCCACCTGCCTTTGTGCCTCTCCTCGACCAGGACCTCCACGGTGGCGCCCAGCCAACGCTGGTTGATGTCGTCGCTAATGCGTTCGTGCTGCGCCTCCAAGACGGCCAACCGTCGGTGTTTTTCCTCGTCTGGCACGTCGTCGATCAGCTTACGGGCGCTGACGGTGCCGGGGCGGGGACTATACCGCGCCATGTGGGTCTTCTCCATTCGCAGCTCCTCCAGTACAGCGAAGGTGCTCTGGAACTGGTCATCGGTCTCGCCGGGGAAGCCGACGATGATGTCAGTGTGGACGGCCGCGTCCGGGATGA